>JBJTOP010000099.1:0-16159 GCA_046074645.1 Planctomycetaceae bacterium
AGCACAAGCACTGCCACAACTGCCGTCAGCAACGTAACCCGGGATTTCATGTCTTCTGTCCGATCTGATTTCGAGCAAAAACCCTGACACCAGCAGACACCTGACTGACATCACTTCTGCATCCGGCAAACCAGCCGACCCCCCAATTAACAGTCTCCCGTGAAGGTGCATTAATGTCAAACACCCGAAATCTCGGTGCCCAGGTCAAGTTACCGGGGACACAGCACCGCACCTGGGACGCAGCACCGCACCGTCAGCCCCACTATGGAAACGCTGGCTCGATATGCCGAAGCCGTGGGAAAGCGACTCCAGATTTCCTTGTCTGATACCCGAGCGTCGACAGTTTCTCGATCGCCAGTTTGCTCAAACGGGCCACGACATCAAGGCATTCTGCGACGAGTTCTGCGAGTAAAAACTCAGTCTTTTCGCGGTGGGCACCCAGCCGCGACCCATGCTTCCAGTTCACTGAATCTCCACATCAGC
Source organism: Planctomycetaceae bacterium (assembly GCA_046074645.1). Classification (GTDB taxonomy): domain Bacteria; phylum Planctomycetota; class Planctomycetia; order Planctomycetales; family Planctomycetaceae; genus SXXK01. Next base: position 484 of record JBJTOP010000099.1, read on the forward strand.
GAACGCCCAGTTCGGATCGGCCTGGGGATCCGGCCTGCGGCCTGCCAGACTCGTCAGGTACGCAGATGCTTGCCACACAGCGCAGCTGCAGCGGTGGCATCCACCAGCAGAGGTGTGGATTCGACGGTCAGGGGTGAAAGGTGCTTATCTGCAGTCGCCATGGTGCTGCCTCGGGGAAAGAGTGCAACGTGTGACAGCGCTATTTGAAGAACGACGCGATTCACAGGGCGACGGCGACGGCGACTGTGCGGCCGGGTATTTCATGTGAGTCTGATGCGTTCAGTTTCAGCGGATTACCACGGTACTTCCATCAGATCCACAATACCGGCTGCAAGTCGTCGGGCGGCATCCTGCTGGGCGGAGGCCATGGACTGGCCCACTTCCGGAGCGAACGACACGCTGCTCAGCTGCGGCGTAAGTTCGTTCCCCAGCGGAAAACTCTTCTGCTGCAGAATTCGTCCTGTGCGGCGGTCAATCCACGAAATCTCGGCACCTACAGTCAACTGCACTTCCCGGGAATCATCGAAACGCGTTTCACTCAGTGGCGATTTGCGGATCTCGACGATCCTTCCTTTCAGAATCGTGTCCGCCGTCTCAGCGTCCTCCAGCCTGTAAGCGCCTCGCGACCGAATCTCCCGCTGCACGGCCTCTGTTAACAGGTAATCCACATTGCGGCGGAAGGAACTTGACTGAAACACCGGCACATGCACACTGGTAACCCCCTGCACCGCCTGCGGACCGAGCGTGTAACCACAGCCCGAAAGCAGCAGCACGCAGAGGTTTAAGGTGATGAAAAGCCAGCGTGACATAGTAGTTCAGTGAGCAGGGACGGAGAGTTTGTTCGAGGGTGATGGCGGATTGTAATGCGCTGCGTAGCAGCTTTGTTTTTTATTCTCTTATTCTTTTATTCTCTTACAACGTGGCTTTCCCTGCGACGTCGGATTCGCTGACCGTCTTTACGGGTGGGTTTTGTCTGCCTGGTGACGTGGGCTCTGTGGCTGGAGACTGCGGCAGTTGTTCCAGCAATTCCGGGAGTTCCGGGAGACCGGCCAGTTCACTGCGATCGAGGGTACTGAGGATATTTCGTGCTTCGCGGGCATAGCCAGTATCGGGGTATTCCGACATGAGTCGAACGCAGGCGATGGCGACGGCTCGTGGTCGATTTTTGCGGCGATAGTAGTCCACCATAGCCCACAGGCGTTCGGCTTCCTGCAGGTAGATTTCGTCGAGATCCTCGCGGATTTGCGTATTCTGATGAGAGACGGGGAACAGCTGCAGGGACTGTTCTTTCAGCCGGCGAGCACCCTGAAGGTCTTCGCCCTCATAGTATGCCCCCTGATAGCTCATCTGCTTAACATGGGCGCCCAGTACGAAGGCGGCCTCCAGGTGTCGGCTGTCGGGGTATTCATCGCGAAGAATTTCGTAATAGCGGTCAGCTTCCACGTAGTTTGAGTGCCGCTGATAGTAGGTGGCTGTGAGCATGAGTGCATCATCAGCGAGCGGGCCGGTGGGATCGTTCATCCAGATTGATTTGAGGCATTGGAGGGCGCGGCCCTGAGTATCGAAGACTGGTCGTGAGCGGTCATGGAAGTTGGGCAGCACGCGAACTCGAAGTGTTGGGTCGCTGGGCTTCTGTCCGGAATCTGCAACTTGTGATGCCGCATCGGCAGCCCCTTCGCCCGCTTCACCGCTCACCTGTCGAATCGTTCCCTGAGCGCCTGGCTCAGCCACTTCGAGCCACGCGCGGGCGATCGCGTAAAGTCTGCGTGTGGCAGGTTCGACGTAGCGAGTGGACGGGTAGTCTTCAAAGAGCTGGTCGTAGCCATCCTGGGCTTTGGAATAGCGTCCGAGGGCGAACCAGCTTTCGGCGAGGTAGTACTGAGCTTCTTCTCCGAGGGATGATTCCTTGAACTTCTTCGTGGCTTTCCGACAGAGCTTGATGGCTTCTTCGTAGTTGCCTGCTTCGAACGTGGTGCGGCAGAGTTCCACTTCCTGACGTTCTTCCGGCGAGAAGCGGCGTCCCATCTCCAGCGGAGACTGGTCCTTCTTCCCGAACGTGAAGGCATTCCGCAACCGATCACGAAAGCCATTCACACCCTGCGGCGCCGGAGTTCCGATCATGCCGGTTTCGGCATCGCGAGAGAACGCTGCGCAGCCTGAGAGGGTACTGATCAGCGTCAGCAGCAACAGAACAGCAGACCGGTGCAGCGGGGCTGCCGGGGGTCGAGGTGCAGCGGCGATTTCGCAGAGCGAAATCGGACCCGCGGGCGGAGTCATCCGCGGGCTGACGCACAAGGCCGCTTCCTGTCGGCTGTTTCGCATCCTGCTGTGCACCCTGTGAGAGTAATGGAGTAACGTCAGTCGGCAAATGGCAGATATCGCAGCGTTTGGGGCTTCCGCCCAAGCACGCTCACGATGGCTGAAACGGAAAGCCGACGGCATTCCGACAACTGCTGCGGGGTCAGCCGAATCCGTCCTGCGGCAGCAGTTGTCAGCTCGCAGAATCGACGCAGAATTTCAATGGCCACTGCGGACACTGAAGAGCCCGCAAATTCTTCGCTGCGACAGGCAGCACAGAGCAGCCCGCCCTGACTCACCCAGTGTGCATAGCGTCCGGTCAGTTCCACGGCCGCTCCACACACCGCACATTCCGTCAGGTTCGGGAACACTCCTGTCTGCAGCAGCAGTTTGATTTCGTAATTGAGCACTATCGCACCCGGATGACAATCGGCTGATTCGAGGCACCGCAGAGTGGCTGAAGTCAGGTCGAACAGTTCCGCGTGCGGATCAAATTCCTCGGTGAGTCCATTCAACAGTTCCGCAGCATAATAACCAGCATACAGGCGGATCAGCCCGTCTGTCAGACCCGGCTGCTGCGGCTGAAAACGGCAATTCAAGCGAGCTTCCGTGAGCAGATTCAGGGAGCCCGAAGACTTGCGAATAAAGACTATGCGACATTCGGAAAGCAGGTCAAGAGCAGCATCAAAGGGGCCTTTGAGGCGTTTGGCCCCCTTGGCAAGAGCTGAAAAACGGCCAAATTCACGGCTGAAAAACGTCACAACTCGGCTGGATTCGCTGAAATCCACCTGGCGAATTACCAGCGCTTCGGCCTTTTCCAGAGACACAGCGGCACTCTCCTGCTCTTCAGCGAATTCCCAGCCACCGGTGATCCTTCGGCAATTCCAGCCAGCCACCACGCATCAGCGAGCATTCCCGCCGGCTTTATGGTCTTCGTCGCGAATGTAGTCGTGACAGGTCACGCAGGCCGCCGTGAGCTGCTGCTGGAACCAGGCCGCTCCCGCCATCCGCTCTGCTCCAGCTTCCAGCTCCAGTCGCGCCGCTAAACGCATGAACTCCGTCCGGAAATGCTCATAGACCTCGTCGTCACCCGGTTTGTGCTTCCACGCCCGTGGAGGATCAAGGCTCATCAGCTTGAGCGCCTCGGCAGACTCTTTTACCGCCCCGAGATCATGAACCACAAGCCCCCGCAGGATTCGTTGGGCATGGTCCAGCTTCGCCTGCATCAGCTGATCCACGTCCTGCCCCCGGCCCGCACGAGGTGGACGATTAACCGGAATCGGTACCACTCGGTCCTGACCATTCAATCCGGACAGCGCAAACCACGAAGCTGCCACTGCAAACACCAGAAGAGCGGTGATCCGCCAATGCTGCTGTACGACCATTTGAGGGCCTCCCTGAGCACAGAAATTTGTCCGTTGAATCCGGAGAGCATAACGCAGGCCGGAATTTCTTCACAGACCGTTCACGGTCAGGTTTGCGGGTAAAGATGCCCGGGTACTGAACGTTCTGCTACCTTTCTGCAGACTCTCGCGTATTCGGCTCGCATTCCTGCCGATAAAACAAGCAAATTTCCCGGCTCTGGAATTGACATTTCGGTGTTTCACTGGTAATCCTGTTCGAGGAAAAAACTTTTCGTTTCCGAATTTTCCCGGAACTGGAAGTAGCTTTCTCGTTTTCCCTTCTGCCTGCACGTTCCTTTTCCAGTCTTTTCAGGCATAGTCCAAGGAGTTGTCCCATGACCAAGCTGAAGGCCCTGCGTGCGCAGGGTCGAGGGTTTACCCTCATCGAATTGCTGGTGGTGATTGCAATCATCGCCATTCTGGTGGCCCTGCTGCTGCCCGCCGTCCAGCAGGCCCGCGAAGCGGCCCGCCGCACTCAGTGCAAGAACAACCTGAAGCAACTCGGGCTGGCTCTGCACAACTATCACGACACCCATGGTCGTTTCCCGCCCACTCAGATCATGACGGCCTACCTTGGCCCGAACAACACCAACCCCCAACCCCGCAACCACACGTGGGTTTCGCTGGTCCTGCCGTTCCTTGAACAGGCAAACCTGTACCAGTCGATCAACTTCAACCTGCCGATGTTCAATCAGGCCACCAACACGTATCAGCTGACCTCCACTGGTCAGCCGATCGTAGCCACCAAGCTGCCCACTCTGCAGTGCCCCTCCGACCCAGGCTTCGGTGGTGGTATCTCCATTCACGGCCTGTCCCACATGAACTATGCGGGCAACATGGGCTGGGACTGGCACTATCGCGGTCCACACTGGGCTCAGGGTCCGTTCCAGAACGGTTCTGAAGGCACTCGACTGGACGACTTCAAGGACGGTACTTCCAACACGATCGTACTTGCTGAAACTTCCACTCAGGGCTTCCAGCCCCGCGCTGGTGCTCCCGGCCATCAGGCGATGGGCGGAATTATTCGTCCGTCCGGCGTGACCAACGCCGTGTTCCGCACACCGTTCATCGATCCGGGCAGCAACAGCGACGTGATGGACTCCGCCGCACTGCGTGGCATCGGCCAGACTGGTACTCGCGTGTGGCTGCGTCCGGACGGCCAGTCTGCTGGTTACTGGTGGAGGGGCTCGCCCTTCGCTCATCCTCCAACCTACCTTGCGTGCTTCGGTCTGAACAACAACTGGCCAGGTGCCAGCAGCGTTCACACCGGTGGTGGTCAGTTCCTGATGGGCGACGGTGCCGTTCGCTTCATCAGCGAAAACCTCCAGGGTGCACAGCAGCCCTCCATCTGGTTTGCTCTGCACACTTACGTGGGCAGCACTGAAGCCGGCCAGCCGATCGTTGGCGAATTCTAAGTTCGTTCCGGCTGAACGACGATTCAGGTTACTTTGTACAGAACTCCCGGAAGTCGGCAGCGTCCGGCGTCCGGGAGTTTTTATTTGGCAGACAATTCAAAGCGATTTTTTGCAAGTTTGAAGGATGCGTTCCATGCTGCGTTCATGTATTACCATGGCCCTCGGCTGCCTGCTGCTGTTGATCGCCGGCTGTGGCGGAGATCCCGGTGCGGGAGCGCAACGGGCCAAAACAGTTCCATTCTCGGGTAAGATTACTGTCGATGGAAAGTCTCCGGGTGTTGTCAAAGTCCAGTTCCTTCCGATTGGCTCCGAGGGTGGTGTCAGGACGGCCTATGCGGAGGTCAAAGAGGACGGAAGTTTCTCCGCAACTACTTATGTGACCGGAGACGGCATCGTTCCGGGTAAGTACACCGCTCGCGTTGGTTCTGAGGCCGACGGAGCGTCAACCGATCCATCAGCGATGATGGCAGCAGTTACGGGTGCTTCCATCGAAACGATGGAAATTGATGTCCCCGCTGACGGGCTCCCCGGAGTTGACCTGAATTTCAAAAGCAGCACCGGCGGCAAGAAGTCCGGTGGTGCAATGCTGGGCAACTAGTTTTTGCTCTCATCTGCAGCCCTCTGTTTTGCACTCAGCTCTCCACTCGCGGTATACTCCGCGGCGGAGGGCTGTTTCTTTTTCCATTCCGAAACTGGAGGCTGGCATGTTTCGTTCAGGTTTGCTGCTGATGGCCGGAGTGCTGGGAGTCATGCCTTCGCTGGTTGCCGATGAGCCATCCCTCAAATTCTCGCTGCAGGCTCGCACCACCCGGTTGTCCGCTCCCGACTCCGCCGGCCACCGTCAGGCCACTCGCGCAGAAACATCTCTGACGTGGACTCCACGCCAGACTGCCGTGATCGTCTGCGATGTCTGGGACCGCCATCACTGTCTCAACGCGGTCCGGCGTATGGAAGAATTCCTGCCGCGACTTGAACAGCTGCTCGGCGAAGCCCGTCGCCGCGGCGCCGTCATTATTCATTCCCCCAGTGACTGTATGCCGGCCTATGCGGATCATCCGGCTCGTCGTCGGGCAATCGCAGTGCCCGCGGCTGCGAACCTTCCTGCTGACATTCAATACTGGTGTTCACAAATCCCCGCCGAAGAACAGGCATTGTGGCCGATTGACCAGTCCGACGGTGGTGAAGACGACGATCCGGCCGAACATGCCCGCTGGGCCGCTCAGCTCACTTCCGAAGGCCGCAACTCCGGGCTTCCATGGAAAGCCCAGCACCCCGATATCCGCATCGACAGCGAGCGCGACTACATCAGTGACCGTGGCGACGAAGTCTGGAATATTCTGGAAGCCCGCGGAATTCAGCATGTGATTCTCACCGGTGTCCACACCAACATGTGCGTGCTTGGTCGCCCCTTCGGTCTGCGACAGCTGGTTCGCGCCGGCAAACAGGTGGTCCTCATGCGGGACCTCACAGATTCCATGTACAACCCCAAACGCTGGCCATACGTGGATCACTTCAGCGGCCACGACCTCGTGATCTCGCACGTGGAACAGTTTGTCTGCCCCACGGTCACCAGCGATCAGGTGCTGGGAGGCAGGCAGCACCAGTCCCGTTACGACATGCGTTCGACAAAAGACATTGCCACGCTCGAACACCCATCGGACCCGTCCGGAGACTTCGAAAAGCACTGGACCACCGCGTCAGTACCAGCTGCCTGGAAGGACATTTCCGGCGGGCGTCTGGAACATGCGTCCGGCACACTCTGGCTGCGCTGTTCCATTCGGCTGCCGTCCGCATGGATTGGTGCTGAACCGCTGCAGCTGCAGCTGCCAGCGAACGTGATAGCCGAGGCGTGGCTGAATGGTTCGCCGCTGACCACCGTCGAGGGAACCAGCGGCCGCCTGCAGCTGCCGCAGTCAGCAGTGCTCGCCGATGGCATTAATCTGCTCGTGCTGAAAACAACAGTCACGCGTGCCCCGTCAAATCTCCCCAGCGCCCCCATTCTCCAGAGCGGCCCACGGTCACTCACATGCAGCGGCCACTGGCAGCTGCGTCTGGGCAGCGACCCCGCATGGTCCGCAATCCCCCTGCCCGCGCAGTTCGGTCTTGGCCCGGATGTGATGTTTACTGCGGGCCGATAGCAGACGTGGCGGTCGCCGGGGCGAATCCGAGTGCTCAGGGAGTCACCAGGTTGCCAGTCGCACCATCTGGAGCGAGCCATGTAACGTCCTGTTTTGCTGGTCAGGGCCGGCTTTCTGGCCTGACAAGCCAGTTTCCTGCTATAATGGGGCGACTTGATTCTGCGTCCCCTGCTTCGGAATTCCCCCGATGTCTCGTCGCCCCCGTGACCTTTCGCTCTGTCCCGACTCCTGTCGGCCCTCCCGTCGGACTCTGCTGCAAGTGCTGAGTGCGGCGGCCTGTTCTTCCGTGTTTGCTGGTGGTTTGCCGGCATTCGGCGCCTTCACGGATGCGGCGTGGGCTTCGTTCCGTTCAGGTCCCGACCAGCGTGGTGTTGCCCGTGGAACACTGGCCGCCAACCCCCAGCTCCGCTGGGAATTCCGTTCGCCGGATGGCTGGGTGGCCGCCGTGGCGATCGTTGACGACCACGTATTCGCTCCCGCACTGGCAGGACGTCTGCACTGCCTTGATCGCCGCACCGGAGCAGAAGTCTGGAACTACCGTTCCATCGACGATCCTGACCCGAAAAAATTCGCCCCCGGCTTCAAGGCTGCTCCGCTGGTCACCGATTCGGCGGTTTACATCGGAGACGAGGACGGCGTGCTGCACGCGCTCGCCCGGGACTCCGGAAAGCTGCTTTGGAAATTCACCACGGATGCCGAAATCGCCGGCTGCGTCGCTCCATGGAAAAACCACCTGCTGCTCGCGTCACACGACAGCTTCCTCTACTGCATCACTCAGGATGGCAAAGAGGTCTGGAAGTTTCAAACCAACGACCGCATCAACTGTTCGCCGGCCATCGCCGACAAATACACGTTTGTCGCAGGCTGTGATGAACATCTGCGGGTGATCGATCTGGAATCGGGCAAAGAGTTCCGCGACATGCCGCTCGAATCCTTTCTCATCGCTTCGCCGGCCCTCGTCGGAGACCTGCTGTACGTCGGTACGCACACCGGACTGATCGTCTGCGTTGACTGGCGGAAAGGTGAATTCGTCTGGAAGTACGAAGGCCCCCGCAAGATGCCGTTCCACGCTTCCGCCGTCGTCACGGAAGAGCTCGTCATCGTCGGCTGTCACGACAAGCACGTGCACGCTGTCGAACGCGCCACCGGGAAGCCTGCATGGACGTTTTCCACGCGAGCCAAAATCGAATGCTCGGCCGCTGCAATTGATGGCCGCTGCTTCGTCGGCTCCGGAGATGGCAACCTCTATGGAATCGAAACAAAAACCGGTAAGGAAATCTGGAAGTTCAACGCCGGCAAGGACATCACAGCCGGCATCGCCATCGGAGAAAGCTGCCTCGTCGTCGGTGAAGACCAGCAAAACGGCCGACTCCTCTGCTTCTCCTGATCCACCCACCATTCGCCACCCACCATTCGCCACCCACCATTCGCCATTCGCCATTCGCCATTCGCCACCCGCCATTCGCCATTCGCCATTCGCCACTCGCCCCCGCCTCCGGACCCTCTCCATGACCACCACAGAAACTGCCGCCGCCGCAACGACCGAGGTTGGCAGCTATTTCATTTCGAACTACCCACCGTTTTCTCAGTGGCTGCCCGAGCACGTGCCGCTGGCCCTCGAAGCACTCAATACGGAACCCGCCATCACAGCGTCCACGCCACTGGGGCTCTACATCCATATTCCCTTTTGTCGCAAACGCTGCAAGTTCTGTTACTTCCGGGTCTACACCAACCAGAATGCCAAAGCCATCGAAGACTATGTTCGAGCGTTGATGCAGGAGCTGGAACTGATCAGCCAGCGTCCGGCGATTGGCAATCGGCGTCTGAAATTTGTCTACTTTGGCGGAGGCACTCCAAGTTATCTCAGTTCCCGTCAGCTGCGTTCGCTGCGCGATCGCATGTCTGAATACATCACCTGGGACGATGCTGAAGAAGTGACGTTTGAGTGCGAGCCTGGTACTCTGAGTCTGGAAAAGCTGCAGACTCTGCGCGACATCGGTGTCACTCGCATTTCGCTGGGAGTGGAGAGCTTCAACGACGCCATTCTGGAAGAAAACGGTCGTGCTCATCTGTCACCTGAGGTTTTTCAGGCCTGGGAATGGATCCAGAGCGTCGGTTTTCCTCAGGTGAACATCGATCTGATTGCAGGCATGGTTGGCGAAACGGATCAGAACTGGCACACCAACATCGACAGGACTCTGCAGCTCAACCCTGACAACATCACCATCTACCAGATGGAGCTGCCGTTCAACACTGTGTATTCGAAGGAAATGCGAGAGCTTGGCATTCAGTCACCTGTAGCCGACTGGCCGACAAAGCGTCGCTGGGTGAGTGAAGCGATGGATCGACTGATAGCGGCGGGTTACCACATCAGCAGCGGCAATGAACTGGTGCGAAATCCTGTTCGCGATCATTTTGTTTACCGAGACAACGTTTGGCGTGGTTGTGACCTGATTGCCACAGGCGTGTCTTCCTTTGGTCATTTCCAGGGTGTGCACTACCAGAACAGAGATCGCATCGAGGACTACATGGAATCCGTCGGTCGTGGCGAGCTCCCGATCAATCGAGCGCTCCGTCCCACCTCCCACCAGCTGCTCATTCGCGAGCTGGTGCTGCTTATGAAGGAAGGTGAAGTCGATCTGCAGCGACTGGATGAGAAATACAACGTGTCAACGCGGGTGGAATTCGGCAGTGCGCTGCGAAATCAGCAGGCTGCGGGCTACATCGAGGTCGAAGGATCCCGTTTGAAGCTCACCCGCAGAGGGCTGCTGCAGGTTGACAGCCTGCTCCCGGAATACTTCGAGCCTCAGCACCGCGCGGTTCGCTATACCTGACCTGCCTGGATTCTCGTCCTGTCTCCTGATACACCACACAGACCACGCCTGTTGCACGGCTGTTTCGTTTCGTCTGTTTAACGGAAGTCTCCCCATGACAACGCCCACTCGCCGTCATTTTGTCCGTTCTGCTTTGACTGCTGGATCATTTGCTGCGGCTGCGGTCACAGCGCGCCGTGCTCCGGCTGTCCACACGCCTTCCCGCACCGGCGCGGAAACGATCATTGGTGAAGGCGACTATCAGTACCGAGTCAATCACGCGTTCGTGCAGCTGCCGGATCGCTACACCTGGCAAACCACCCACAATGTGGCTCTGGACAAGGCCGGGAATTTGTACGTGATTCACGAGGGTCGTCGGGATCAGAAGGATCATCCGTCGATTTTTGTGTTTGATCCGCAGGGTCGTTTCATTCGTGCCTTTGGAGCGCAATTCCAGGGTGGCGGACATGGAATTGAAGTCCGTCAGGAAGGCACTCAGGAATTTCTCTACGTCGCCGCCTACCAGCAGGTCAAGGCATTTGCCAAGCTGACTCTGGCGGGAGAAATCGTCTGGTACAGGAAGGCACCGATGGAATCGGGCATTTACGCAGACGGCGAGAACACATCGACAGAGCCTTCCTGGAATCGCAAGGGTTTTCTGCCGACGAACTTCGCGTTCCTTGATGACGGCGGCTTTCTGCTGGCTGATGGCTACGGCACGTTCTGCATTCACCGCTTCGACAGTGAAGGCAACTGGAAGGGCCACTTCGGCGGCGCCGGAGACGGCAAGGGTACGTTCAACACGGCGCACGGCCTGTGGGTTGACAACCGCCCTGGCCGCAAGCCTTCGATCGTGGTCACGGATCGCGCCCACAACACCCTGCAGATTTTCTCGATGGAAGGAGTTTACCAGGAAACGCTGGAAGGGTTCGGCCTTCCCGCCAACATCGACACTCTCGGCTCACTGATGCTTGTGCCCGAACTCAAATCCTGCGTCACGCTGCTCAACGAAAAAAACGAAGTTGTCGCACGCCTTGGTCGCGCTGTGGAACGGCTCGACGAAGTCAAGGATCTGCGTGGCAAGCCCGATCAGTGGAAGGACGGTCAGTTTGTCCATCCGCACGACGCGTGTTTCGCCCCCAACGGCGATATTTACGTTGCCGAATGGGTTGCCACGGGCCGCATTACTCGACTGCAGAAAGTCTGAAACACTCTCCATGAAAGCCATTCGCCTCGAAGAGCCCCGCCGCTTTGAAGTCATTGACGTCGCCGAACCCGCCGCTCCCGGCCCCGGACAGGTGCTTGTTCGCACCCATCGCATGGGTGTCTGCGGAACAGATCTCAGCGGTTATCTTGGGAAATTCCCGTTCTTTCGTTACCCTCGAATTCCCGGCCACGAGCTGGGTGTCGAGGTGCTCGAAGTCGGTCCCGGCGTGACCAGCGTCAAACCCGGCGATCGCTGCAGTGTCGAACCCTACATGAACTGCGGCTCCTGTTATGCCTGTCGGCGTGGTAACGGAAACTGCTGCACCACTCTCAACGTCATCGGTGTGATGATCGACGGCGGACTCTGCGAACGCTTTCTGATCCGTGCAGAAAAACTGCATCCCTCCGCCCAGCTCAACTATGAACAGCTGGCACTCGTGGAAACCCTCGCCATCGGCTGCCACGCCAACGAACGTGGCAACCCTGGCCCCGGTGACCATGCGCTCATTATCGGCGCTGGACCAATCGGCCTCGCCACACTGGAATTTACTCGACTCACCGGCGCGACCATCACTGTGATGGACATGGTGCAGTCACGGCTGGACTTTGTTCGCAGCACCTACGGTATCAGGAACACCGTGCTGTTCACAGACCACGAGAGTGCATTCCAGCAACTGAAGGAGATCACAGCTGGTGATTTGTTTGCCGTGGTTACGGATGCCACGGGAAACCGACATTCCATGTCCACCGCTTTTCATTGGTGTGCACACACCGGAACACTGGTGTACGTGGGCATCACAACTGAAGAAGTGGCCTTTAAGCATCCCACTCTTCATCGTCCCGAAATCACCCTGAAAGCTTCCCGCAATGCACTCCCGGAAGATTTCCGGCGAATCATTCGGCTGATCGAGGATGGCACGATCAACACCACCCCCTGGATCACTCACCGCACACCGTGGGATCAGCTGATTGACCAGTTCGAATCCTTCACGCGGCCGGAAACGGGAGTGCTCAAGGCGATCATCGAGGTGTCGTGAGTGAGCAACTGGGTACGCAGTTTCGAGAAGCGAAACTCGACTTCCACTCAGGCTGCTCGCGCTGTTCTGCAGCGGCGCGGAAGGCGAACCTGGAAGGTACTTCCCAGCCCCGCACCGGCGCTGACCGGAGTCACGGTGCCACCGTGATCCTCGACGATTCGATGCGTGATGCTTAAGCCCAGTCCCGTCCCCTGACCCTGTTCACGACTGGTGAAGAATGGATCAAATACGTGCTGGAGTGTTTCCGGATCCATCCCGCAGCCGTTGTCCGATACGCTCAGAACCACATTATCAATCTGCTCAACCAGTCGAATAACAACCTCGCCTCCACTATCCGTCGCCTGAAGCGCATTGGCCACTAAATTCAGAATCACCTGCTTGATCTGTGACGGTATCACTTCGGCGGTCACTGTACCGGAACATTCGAACGCAATATTGCGATCACTGAATCGGCCCAGATGTCGCACCATCGACAGCACTTCCTGCACGAGCTCGACGAGGTCGGTGGCAATGTGGAAGCCACGTTCGCCGCGGGAGAAATCGAGCAGTCGTGCGGTGATGTCGCCGCAGCGCCGGGATTCCCGTCGAATCATCGCGACGCGTTCCAGCAGCTCCTGACCTTCGGCCGTGCGGAGATCGCACTGGTCGCTCAGTCGCATTTCGAGGGAATCTGCGGCGAGGCTGATGGCCATCAGGGGATTGTTGATTTCATGAGCAACTCCGGCGGCGAGAAAACCGACGTTGGCCAGCCGTTGCGATCGCATCAGCTGTTCGCTGCGTTCACGGACTTTTTCCTGCAGATCTTCTTCACTCTGCTGAAACCGTGCCGCCATGCAGTTGACACCAGCGACGAGGTCTGAGAATTCGTCCTGCCAGCGAGAGGCCATCGGGAGTCGCCATGCGGTGTCGCCATCTGCGATCCGCGTGCAGCCGCTGGCGATTTCGCGGATTGGACGCGAGATCCACTGCATGGCCGCAAGCAGTGCGAGGGACACACAGATCATTCCGGCCACTGCTGCCCAGAAAATGTACTGGATGAGCGATGCGGAGTGCTGTTTTTCACGCTGATAGGTCTCCAGCAGCCAATAGCGGGTACGCCAGGCAAGAAGCTGATCAAGAGATTTCTGTACCCGCGACACAATCAGCGAAGCCTCGTACTGCAGTTCAAGGAACTCCTGTCGGGCAGCGGTTGAACTGGCGGGCTGGAGCTTATCTCCCAGACTCTTCAGTCTCTGCAGTTCTCCAAAAATTCGATCAAGGCGATTGATGGTCTGGCGACGTTCCGTAAGCGCTTTTTCTCCGGAGAGCGGTAGTTTGCCGAATCGCCGCCGGAGTTCTTCCAGTTCCTCTTCAGCACTGCTGATGGACTGCTGGTAGAGTGCCGTCATTTCGGTGGCGGCCGCGGCGAGTCGGATATCGAGCGGCCCGCTGAGCGATTCGGGGATGCGGCTGATGACGCGGCTGAGCTGTTCAGGGTTGGGACTTTGGTGGATGACAAAATCCAGATCCTGTACGGCTGTCTGATGCCAGTACAGGCTCATCACCCCGGCTCCTGCCACGATGAATGTGGACAGAATCGCCAGTGAAAAAAGTGTGACAAGACGTCTGCGAATGCTGCGAACCAGAAACACGTCGACCTCCCTGTCGAACCGCCGGGGGCTGCAATTCCGCCTGGGAGTGTAACAGGGAGGCCGAACGAAGGCCAGACCGGCTGATTCTGCCGATTAATCTTCCGCTTTGCTGCCGTCTCCGCACATTTTCACGATTCGCGGGTCGAAACGGGCGATTGGCTGCACCAGATCCACCTGTTCAGCCATGACCTGCTCGATGTCCTTGTAGACTCCGGGAACTTCGTCCGCACCCGCCGAAAGTACTCGAATTCCCCGAGCTTCCAGTGATTTCTGGACAGCTTTAAAGTTGAATTTCTGCTGAGCCTGCGTGCGTGACATCACTCGACCCGCCCCGTGGGATGCCGAGTTCAGGCTTTCTGGATTTCCGAGTCCCCTCACGACGTAAGCTGGCGAACCCATTGAGCCGGGGATGACCCCCAAAACTCCTTTTCCCGCCGGGGTTGCTCCCTTTCGGTGCACGTACACGTCCTTTCCCGCGTGCTGTTCGAGCCACGCGAAGTTGTGGTGGTTTTCGACGCTGTCGAGGATGCGTCCTCCGAGGAGATGTGAGACGAGCCGATGAATGACGGCGTGGTTGGCAGCCGCGTATTCACCCATCAGATTCATGGCAGCGAAGTACTCCTGACCCGCCTCGGTGTCCATATCGAGCCATGCGAGTCGGTCGAGGTGCTGGTATCGACGTGGGAGCCTCTGACGGGCGATGGCCGAGTATGTCGAGCACACTGCGGCGCCAGCGCCGCGGCTGCCACTGTGACTGAGCAGTGCAACGTAACTTCCAGGCGGGACGGCGAAGTTCGGGTCCGACTCGCTGACTGTGAGCACTCCAAATTCGACAAAGTGATTGCCGGAACCGGATGTTCCCAGCTGTCTGCGAGCCTTATCGAAGTGTTCACGGGTGATGCGTGTGATTGTCCAGTCCCGATCAAGCACTTCGTGGTGCTGCGGTTTGGCATGTTCTGAACCCACGCCAAATCGCGTGCCGTTTTCAAGCGCCGCGCGATATCGTTCGAAGGTTCGATCAAGCGATTCAACGGGCAGGTCCAGTACGGACAGTTTCATGCGGCAGGCAATGTCAACGCCCACCGCATACGGCACAACAGCTTTCTCTGTCGCCAGCACTCCGCCAATCGGCAAACCGTAGCCAACATGGGCGTCCGGCATGAGCGCCGCAGCCACCGTGGAGGGAATCTGGCAGGCGTTGTCCATCTGGTGAAACGCCTGAGGATCGATGAGGGTACCCCAGGTGCGGTATTTGACAGGAGCGGCAGCAACAGGAGCGGAGCTGGCGTCTTCAAGCAGTTCTTTTGCGAGCGCATCAAGGATGGGATCACCCAGAAACAGCTGTGGTGATTCGGCAACCTGCTGCAGGCGTCCAGGAATTGACCTGCGGTCAAAATCCGGGAGCTTCGCAAGCTTCTGGATCGCCTGAATGGCTGTGTTGGCCGCGAACTGCGGAATACCGATTTTTTCCAGCTGACGAGCGTTCATGGATCAGGTTCCGCAGGTTGAAGAAGCGGATTTGGGGGGAGTTGTGGTGAAAGAGGACACGCCCGGAGCGGGGGAGGTTCGCTGGTCAGCCTGTCACTGGTCGATGCGAACCGCGGCAGTGACGTCTGAGTCGGTGAACGGCCTGCAGCGTTTCAGCGCGACCGGCTTCTGTACGAAATCGGCGACGGAAGTTCTTTATGAGATCCAGCCACGTTTCGGGGTTGCAGTCGAGTCGTGTCAGGATGGG
>JBJTOP010000100.1:0-12880 GCA_046074645.1 Planctomycetaceae bacterium
CTGGGGGAATAACTGGTTCCGGCGATTGTGCAGCTGGTGGCTCGACACTTTCGGCCGCACCATCGGGTGTTTTCTGCCACTGAACAGTGGCTGCCATCCCGTCCTGCACCACAGCATTCCCGGGGGGCACTCCGACCACAGGTGGCTTTGGCTCTTTCTCCGAATTCTTATCGGGGCCCACCATAGTAAACCGCCATCGCGAATATTTCGAGACTTTCAGCTGCACATCGGCCGACAGTTAGGAATGTTAGGACTCGGAGGTGGCGCGTGCCAGAGAAGTTGGTCTGGTGTGGCTTAAGAATCTTTGGTGAAAATCGCAGGCCATGCCAGTTCTGTCCCACTCCACCCACGCAACTCGTCTCTGACGTGGCAAAATATCAAAACTGCGAAGTCCAGGTCGCACTGGGGCGAGCCGCCTGCCATAATCTGAGGCAGAGTCCCATCCCCACGGCAACCGCTTCAAAGTGCATTCATGGCAGGTCGTTCAGAAGCTCGCAGGTTTGTTCTGCAAATGCTCTACCTTATTGACCAGAACCCCGACGCCGATCCGGCTCGAATCCAGCGCCAGCTGCAATCGGAATTTCCTGACCTGCAAACTCGAACGTTCGCCTGGGAACTCTTTAACGGTGTGCAGGACAAACGCCGCAGTCTGGATGACTTCATCCGCCGCACTGCCTCCAACTGGCGGATCGAAAGGATGGCACCGACAGACCGCAATGTGCTCCGCATGGGACTCTACGAAATGCGGCACACCACAACACCTCCGGCCGTCGTGATCAACGAATGCGTCGAAATGGCCCGCGAATTCGGCACCGAAAACTCCAGCGGCTTTGTCAACGGCATCCTGGATAAGCTCATCCCGGTCGCCACCGAAACCGACTTCCCTACCGAAGCCTCAGAAGCGACGGACAAAGAGTAGCAGTCGCTCGGCAGCCGTCACCAGGTACGAACCGACCAGACGAGCCTCTTTGGGAGAGGGGTATTTCAATGCCCGGTGGCTGTGGCGCCAACCGGCACCAGGCCAATGGCCGTGAAGTTCTCTGGAATCCTGTGAACAGACGGGTGAAGACCCGGGAGGGCGAGGCTGGGATGACGAAACGGTGTTAAGGACACTTGCGATCGTCTATCGGATTTCATGCAGACGCGCCGCCTCGCATCTTGCTGTCGCAACTCTTACCCCACGCAAAGGCCCCAGGGCGCAAAGCTGGAAATGTTGGAAATTTGAACCTTCTGTCCTTCCTTTGCGTCTTTGCGCCTTTGCGAGAGACCAACAGTCCCTGCACAAGGGATCGCGGTGAGAGCTGTCAACTGGCAGGCAGAACTGAAAACATCCCAATTCGCCCGAATTCACACCGTTTCGTCATCCCAGCTTCGCGCTCCCGGCGGCGGAAAACGGAGGGGGGGGGATTGACATGGGCCGCACGGTCGATGGGGTCAGGATGTTCCGCGCGTGACGGTTTTTCCGGATAAATCAACTCGGGTTGAGTCGGAATTTGCTGGATTCCTGTTTCCGAAGTTTCCCAAATGACGTGTATTTCCAAGGGGCCTTGTTCTTGACCGACGTTCAGGTCCCCGTTAATCGTTCACCTGCATTGGAAAGCTCCCGGCTTTCCGCTGCTCCCGCCGACTTCATCGCCGTGAAGCTGACGCCTGTCGGCCTCTCCGGTGCCCTCCAAAAAATCTTGCCCCGGGGAGCATTCGTGATGAATGCTGTCAGCACCCTGTTTATTCCGGCCCTTTCCTCATGGCGGAAAGTTCCTTTTCTGCTTGTGGCTGGTCTTCTGTTCCCGGCCTTCCCCGTGATTGCTCAGGAGCCACTGCGGCAGCTCGTCAATCGTGAACTTGCCGCTCCTGCTGGCCTGCAGATTCCCGCTTCTACAGATGCCGAATTCCTCCGCCGAGCGGCCCTTGATCTGACTGGAATGCCTCCGTCCGCCGACGAAGCTCGTGCATTTCTGACGGATACTGATCCGGGCAAGCGTGAAAAGCTCATCGATCGCCTCCTGCAGTCGCCGCAGCATCATCGCCATCTGGCAGCTTCGCTGGATGTGATGCTGATGGAACGTCGCTCCAATCAGCATGTATCGCAGGATGAGTGGATGGCGTGGTTGCTCAGTTCCGTCCGCAGCAATAAACCCTGGAACAAGCTGGTTCTGGAACTGCTCACGGCGGACGGCGAGCCTGGTGCGAATCGCCCGGCGGCACGTTTTCTGCTGGACCGCGCTGCGGAGCCTCACACGGTTGCGCGGGACGTGGGGCGGATGTTTTTCGGCAAGGATTTACAGTGTGCCCAGTGTCATGATTCCCCGATCGTCGCCGATTTTCTGCAGCAGGACTACCAGGGACTGCTTGCCGTCTCCACGGCCACCTACCCGGTCGTTCGCAAGATTGAAGGCAAGGACGTCACGGTGCTGGGTGAACGGACCGGTGGTGACCTGACATTTGAAAGCGTATTTATCAAGGGGACAGCTCATCGCACTGGACCTCGGCTGCCCGGCATGGCGGCTCGCATTGAACCGTTTATGATTCCCGGCGAAGAGTACCAAATCGCTCCGGCCGACGGAGTGCGAGCGGTTCCGAAAGTCAGTCGCCGCATCTGGCTGGCTCAGTCCGCCACTGACGGCAGCAACACGGCCTTTAATGAAAATGCGGCCAACCGACTCTGGTCAATGATGTTCGGACGCGGGCTGACTCATCCGCTGGATATGCTGCACGCGGACAACCCCGCCGTCCATCCGCAGCTCCTGCAGCAGCTGGGCCGGCATTTCGCCGACTCCGGTTTTGACATTCGCAGTTTCCTTCGTGAACTGGTGCTCAGCGAACCGTGGCAACGCCCGTTTGACTTTCCTGAAAAGCTGCAGCAGCAGCTGGCTGCAGCCAGAGCAGAAGTGGAACGTCTGGCTGCGGAGAAAGTCGTGCTCGACGCGGCATCGCGGGAAGCCGCCGCGGCTCGCGATGCTGCCGACGCGGCCTATGCGGCCGCGGAAGCTGCTCTGATCCCGCTGGCTGCTGAGCGCGACAAGCTCCGCGGTTCCTCCAGCGAAGCACTCAAGAAACTCGACGAAGCGAAGGCCGCCGCGAATACTGCCACTGCGGCACTCAAAGCTCGACAAACGCCCACCGCCGCCCTTCAGGCCGCCTCTGAATCCGCCGCGCGGGCCGCTGCGGCGCTCCCCGACGACGCTCAGCTTGCCACAGCCGCGAAAACGCTCGCTGCCAAAGCCCAGACGGCCGCAGCCGAGCTTCCTGCACTGCAGAAGACGGCCGACGAAAAAGCGGCTGCTGTTGCCGCGCCTGAAGAAGTCTTCCGGAACGCCGTGACTGCCCTGACGACAGCGCATCAAAACACAGCCGCCCCCCTCCAGGCGCTGAATGCTGCCGAAAACCAGGCAGTCGCCGCACGGCAGAAGTATCACCTCGCCCAACTCCACGCGGTGTCCGTGGATGCCCGACTCAAGCACCTGCAGAAGCTTGCTGATCACGACCGTTCACAGCAGACACTCACTGCCGCTGTCCAGCAGGTCGCTTCCCGCCAGGCTGAACTCACAATGGCGCGTCAGCAGCTTCAGGAGCAGCAGCCAGTCGCTGAGGCGGCAGCCAGGGCTCGGCAGTCCGCCGAACAACAGCTTGCTGCCGCTCAGACAACGATGACTCAGGCAACGCAGCTGGAACAGCAGTCCAGCAAAGTCACTGCGGCACTCACGGCTGCCACAGCGTCGCTTGGACGCGCCGCGGCAATTCTTGAACCGACCGCTTCACTGACCTCCACCGCCACTGCTCTGGCGTCACGATCCACGGCGGCTGCTGCGGCATCGCAGTCGGCAAGGGCAACGGCCGCGGCGGCTGCAACCGGTCTGCAGACAGCCACGACCGCGATGCAGACGGCCACTTCTCTGGCCACAGCCGCTGATACGGAACTGCTTCGTCGCAGGACCCTCGTCGCCGCCGCCGAAACGGCCTTCACAGCGGCTCAGACGGAATTCACCACCGCCGAATCGCGGCACCGGGAGCTCGATGCGGCACTCCCCGCAGATCTCGCGACACGCTTCGAACTGGCTTCCCTCAAGCCACTCACCCCCGAACAGCTCTGCTGGACGGTCTTTAAAGTCACCACTGTCTACGATCGTTACCGAGCGGGCGAGCTGGCAGAAATGGACAAAGCCAGTCCGCTCACTGACGAACAGAAGCAAAATCCCACCGCGATTGCTGAGCGGGAGCAGCAGATCGAACAGCGCACATGGGACAAGCTGAAATCAAACATCGGCGCCTACGCGGCTCTGTATGGCGGCGCCCCGGGACAGCCGCAGACCGATTTTTATGCAAGCGCCGATCAGGCTCTTTTCACCGCCAATGGTGGCTCGATCAACTCCTGGATTGCTCCGGCAGGAGGCAATGCCACCGAACGCATCATCAAAGCAACCGCTCCTGAGCTGGCCGCTGAAGAGCTGTACCTTGGCATTCTGACGCGATTGCCCACGGCAGAAGAATCTGCGGACGTCGCTGCCTTTCTTGCCTCCAGACCCGATCGCAGCAAGGCTGCCATGGAGCTGGTGTGGGGGTTGATCAGCAGCGCCGAGTTTCGGTTTAATCATTAGTGTTCAGTGTTCAGTTTTCAGTTTTCAGTTTTCAGTTTTCAGTGTTCAGTGTTCTGGGCGTTTTCAGTTTTCAGCAGCTGCGTTTTCTGTTCCTTGTTCCACTCCACCTTCCCCATTTTTCTTCCCGATGGGTTTTTCGATGTCGCTTTCATATCCCTGCAGGACGATTGCTCATCAGGTTGCTCGTCGGCGATTTTTGGGGACGTTGGCGGCTGGTGCGGGGACGATGGTGGGGGGGCTGGGTGCGTTTGCAACACCTGCGATTGCCGGGGCGCTTGGGGCGGCGCAGAAGCGGATTGTGGTGTTCAACATGCACGGGGGTTTGAGTCAGCTGGAGAGTTGGGATCCGAAGCCGGGGGTTGAGACTGGCGGTCCATTTCTTTCGATTCCGACGTCGGTGCCGGGCATCCACATTTGCGAGCTGCTTCCGAAGACGGCACAGCAGATGCATCATCTGTGTCTGGTGCGTGGCGTGAACACTTCAGAGGACGACCACGGCAAGGGTGCATATCTGATGCTGACGGGCCGTCGTCAGACGCCTGCTGGTGAGTTTCCGCAGCTGGGCGCTGTGGCATCGCGGGCGCTCAATCCGGAGGACAGCGGATTGCCTGGCCACATTGTGATCACCCCTGGTGGCGGGGGTGGCCGTGGCAACGACGCGGCGTGGCTGGGTCCGAAGTACGCGAGTGTTCAGCTGGGGAACGGCAATCCGCCACCGAACACAGCTCGTCCTGACAGCATACCGGCCGACTCGGATCAGGCGCGGCAGGATTTTCGGCGGCGTGTGAGCGAGCGTTTTCTGAATCGTCGTCGCACGGCAGTGACGGAGGCGTTCACGTATTCCTTTGAGGCTGCAGAGAAGCTCATGAACCAGCGGGACATTTTTGATGTGACGAAGGAACCTGCGTCTGCGGTGGAGCAGTACGGGACTCACGATCTTGGTCGTCATGCGCTGCTTGCCCGGCGGTTGCTGGAGCATGGCGTGTCGTTTGTGCAGCTGTCGCATTCCAACTACGACACTCACAACGAGAACTTCAATTTCCACATTGAGCAGCTGGGGGAATTCGACGCGGCCTTTTCGACATTTGTGTCTGACCTTGCCGCGCGGGGAATGCTGGAGAGCACTCTGATTGTGGTGCTCAGCGAATTCGGGCGTACTCCGAATGTCAACCAGTACTACGGTCGCGATCACTGGTCGCGTGCCTGGTCCGTGTGCATGGCGGGTTGCCGAGTTCCCCGGGGTGCGGCTTTTGGAGCGACGAACGACAAGGGTACGGAGGTTGTGGACCGCCAGGTGGACCATGGCAATCTGTTTCACACCTACCTGCAGGCCGTCGGGGTGGATTCGACTGGCAACTTTTTGATTGACGGTCGTGAGATGCCGATTGCTGACCCGGCATCGAAACCGATCGAGGGACTGCTGACGTGAGACGGGGAGTCAGGCGGCTTCGCTGTCGGGTGGGACGGGTTTTGGGCCGATGGCGCGAGCGCCCTCCCGATGCCGGGCCTTCAGTTCGAACAGGCCGAAGATTTCGGATGCTGTCAGGCTGAGGGATCGGTTGTTGTTATCGCCATCGCCGAGAACGGCTTCAAAGAGTTCTCGTTTCTCACGAAGCACTCGATCGATTTTTTCTTCGATGGTGTTGCGTGAGATGAATCGGGTGACGATGACTGGGTTTTTGACACCGATGCGGTGGGCGCGGTTAACGGCCTGGTCTTCGATAGCGGGGTTCCACCAGCGATCGAAAAGAAACACGTAGCCAGCGAACTGCAGGTTCAGCCCAACGGCTCCGGTGCCATAGCTCATCAGCAGAATATGTGCATTCGGGTCCTGTTTGAATTTTGCGAGGACAGGTTCGCGTTGCTTGAGCGGGACGCCGCCGTGATACACGAGCGGATTGAATGCTCTGAGTCTGGGTTCCAGCCAGTCGATGGTTTTGGTCCACTGACTGAAGAGGATCGCCTTGCCGCCGCTGGCAGAAATTTCTTCCATGTCGGCCATGAGCCGTTCCAGTTTGGCGCTTTCTCCGGTGAGCGGGTCGAAGTTGGCGATTTGTTTGAGTCGCAGCACCAGTTCGAAGACGTGCTGTACGGTGATGGAGTCTCCGAGGTCATTGAGTTGGATGACGCCTTCCTTTTCGGCGATGCGATACGCGGCTTCCTGGGCGTCGGTGAGTTCCAGTTCGGCATCGCGATCGATGCGTGGCGGCATGTCCTTCATCACCAGATCCTTGGTGCGTCGAAGGATGAATTTTTTGGCGAGTTTCGAGAGTTGTTTGATGTCGGGAGAGCTGTTTTTGGGGATGACTTCGAGGAATTCGAAGAGGGCTGAGAGTTCGTCCGGGCGATTTTCGATAGGTGTTCCGGTCAGTGCCCAGCTGCGGCGTCTGCGAATGGACCGTGCGGTCTGAGCGGTGTTGGAATCGCGATTCTTGATTCGCTGGGCTTCATCGAGCACCAGCAGGTCGAACTTCGGCTGTTCTTCATCGGGTATTTCAGCAATGTCGCGGGCCATCAGCTCGTAGTTGGCGATCAGAATGGGAATACCGGGCATGGTCCAGAGCATTCGGCGACGGGCTCCGTTGCCTTCCACCGTCACGACGGGGAGTTCTTCGGCCCACGTACGAAATTCCCGCTGCCAGTTTGGAATCAGTGGTTTGGGGCAGATGAGCACGATTCGCCGCGCCTGACCGCTCCGCAGCAGCAGGCGGATGGCCGTAATCGTCTGCATGGTTTTTCCCAAACCCATTTCGTCCGCCAGCAGGGCTGCCTGACTGGAAAACAGCCATGCAATTCCTTCGTACTGGTACGAGAAAGGTTCGAAGGGCATGATGAGTTCCTGGCCGGCCAGCCAGGATTCGAGTGGCGGCTGCAGCAGGTAGAACAGGCGATCCTGGAGCGACAGGGCATCGGGCGGGGGCCGCAGTCGGGTTGGAGGCTTGGCGGCATCACGATCCGGAGCCTCGACCAGCTTTTTCGGAGGGGCGATTTTGGCAAGTTGCGTACCGTCCGTGGTCTGAACGGCCGGCTGACGTGGCGGCTGGAACTCAAGTCCCTCCGGAAGCGTGAGGCCGATGCACTTGATGGGGATCCGCCGCGGTGTCCAGGACGGTACAAAATCGAGGGGAAAATCGAGTGGTATGGGTTGCGTTTCGGGTATGGGACGTCGGGCAAGAGCCGGATTGAATCCCGTCTGCACAAGTTCCGGACGCACCGGCCGATCGTCTACGGTCTGTTCGGCTTCGGACAATGGCATTCCCATGCGTCACCTGGCAAATACGGTGCGAACGGTTTCCGCCAGCGCCTCGCGCACGCGTTCGAGCGGCTCCTGGAGATTGGCTGACTCCGGTATCAGGTGTCGACGACTTGAAAGTTCACCCACATCGGCCGCGTGCGAATGGTGGAAACGCAGGTGGCTGTTTCCGAGTTTCAGCCGCATCGACTCGTTTGCTGGGGACTCGGACGAGGACATTTCGGCGAGTGCCACGGGGACGGTGGTGTGGTTACGCAGTTCGAGCAGATGCGGGTCGCTGGTGATCACCAGTCCCGGCTTAATCCCCACGCGTTCCAGCAGCGTGCCGCCGATGAGTTCTGCAAGCAGCCATGGTCGCAAGGTTTCTCCGAAGAGAATTTCCTGGGTGCGATTCGGCCGAACCGGGGTGGTGCACTGGAATTCGAGCGGTCTGCCGTTTTGGTTTGTAACCAGCAGACCCCCGATGTGACCTCGACCATCGACTTCGATAGTTTCGAGGAAGCCCAGTCGGAAATGTTCGTTTTGTGTCTTGCCTGACATGCCGAAGCGAATCCTGTCCAGCCGTGAGCCACGGGTACGCGTCTGGACGGAGATCGTCGCATCGGTGGGTGCGGCTTTAGCCTTGAGGGAAGACTGTCGCTGGCAGGCGGAAACGCTGGGCGGTTGGGCAGGCTGGGAAACTAGCGCGAGTTTGGAGGTCGCGGTGAGCGGCTGGTGGCCGTGAGTACTTCTGCCGAGGAGAAACGCCGTCTGGATTCAGCGGGTTTCTGAGCGTTGGGTTTGCAGCGAGACTTCGTCGCGGGGTTTGCTGGTGGTGGCGGGAATTTGTCGGATGGCATCCAGCAGTGACTGTCGCTGCTGTTCGGCGGCGAGGAGTGCTCGTCGGAGGTAATCGACGGCGGCCTGCACTGCGTTCCGCTCTTCTTCGGCGTCGCGGAGGGCGGTGACGAGTCCCACAGTGTATTCGGGGTGATCTGGCACAGCAGGACCTTCCGGGTCGCCGCTCAATTCTTTTTTGCGTTTATCAAGGCCGGCAGCGGCGTCGGCGTTGAGTTTCGTCTGCTGCTGGATGTGGATGTCGGTGAGGCTTTCTTTTTCGAGCGAACGGAGGATGGCCTGATTAAGACCAGCGAATTCATTGCGTGGTCCGGGGGGAACTTCACGTCGGAAGCGGACGCCGTTGGCGAAGTTCCATGCGGTAAGTTCCTGGGGGCGTGGCCGCCAGGTGGGTTCGAGCACGCAGGTGGTGGCCTGCAGCTGGTCGATGCGGGCGACAAATTCGCCGAGGTAGACGGAGGAGTTGTTGGGGGCGAGTGCGTAGACGTGCACAGTCGGGGGGATTTCCGGGGAACCAGCGGCACCGGCAACGGGGTTGAGTCCGTTGTTACGTCCGAGGCCACTGACGTTCAGGCGGCCGGGGGCGACGGGTTGAATTCCGCCACCGCCACCAGGAAGAAATTCCCACTCGTAGCTCCAGCCGTTCTTGACGGAGGCGAGCACGGACCGGGCGGAGAGGAGATCGAGTCGAGCTTTTTCTTCAGCGACAACGGCCTGAGTGCTGTCGGTAATGGACTTGGCGAGCGTGGTTTCGATGTTGAAGCGGCGGCTGAGGACGCGAGCGGCAAAGTAGAATTCGCCGCCGAGACCAACGAGCACGAGGAAGTAGAGAATGCCGCGGACGTATTTATTCATGGTTATGGACGCTGCAGCGGGAAGAGCGGGGCAAAGACAACGGCGACACAGATTCCAATCAGAATTCGGCGGAATTTGTCGGATGCCTGGCGGGGGACGGGGAGCGACCGCCCGATTTGGCTGAAAATTCCGCAGCCGCCTGCCATGGCTGACAATCCTGGAATTATCTGTCAGAGTTTGGCAAATTCCGAGAAAAAACAGAGTGTGATCAGGAAAAAGATCAAGGATTTTTGCAAGAAGGCGGTGGTATTGACAATTCCCGACAACGGGCTGTTGTCAGCTCTCAATTGTGAAGCCTGCCCGCCACCCGCTAAAATCCGCGTCCACAGCAACTCACCCCTAGTCAGCCTGAACCACGGAACGCCAATGACCAGCCGTATCTGGAATTTTTCTGCCGGACCTGCCGTGCTCCCCGAATGCGTGCTGGAGGAAGCTCGGGAAAACCTGTTGTCTCTGGGGAACACCGGGATTGGTATTTGCGAGCATTCGCATCGGGGCAAGCCTTTTATGGCGATCGCTGCCGAAGCAGAATCGCTCTGCCGCGAACTGGCGGGGATCCCCGACGACTATGCCGTCCTGTTCCTTCAGGGCGGTGCCTCGCTGCAGTTCTCGATGGTCCCCATGAACTTCCTCAGCCCTGACCGCACCGCGGATTACCTTGTGACGGGTATGTGGTCCGAGAAAGCATTAAAGGAGGCACGTTCCAGCGGTGGTGTGCACACAGCCTGCAGCAGCAAAGACGGCAATTTTTCATACATCCCTGCCGAATGTCGCTACAGCGACAAACCGGTCTACGTCCATTTCACATCCAACAACACCATCTTCGGCACCCAGTTTCGTTCCGAGCCAACCGGGCTGCCCTCGGATTCGTTTCTTGTCTGTGATGCCAGCAGTGATATTTTCAGCAGACCTCTGGATATTCGCCGCTACGGCCTGATCTACGCGGGTGCGCAGAAAAATCTGGGCCCCAGCGGCGTCACTCTGGTGATCATCCGCAAGGACCTGATTGAGGCGGGCAGCCGCACGCTGCCCACCATGCTGCAATATCGCACACACTCCGAAAACGAGTCGATGTACAATACGCCGCCCACCTTTGGCATCTACCTGATGATGCTGGTGTTCCGCTGGATCCGCAGTCAGGGTGGTCTCGCGGCCATGGAAGCTCATAACCGCAACAAAGCTCAGCTGCTCTACGATTACCTCGACAACAGCTCACTGTTTCGTCCCACGGCTCGCCTCGACAGTCGCTCTTTGATGAACGTCACATTTGTGACGGGCAGTGAAGAGCGTGACAATGCGTTTGTCAAGAAAGCTGAAGCTGCGGGCTTCAGCGGACTCAAGGGACACCGCAGCGTTGGCGGAATGCGAGCCAGTATCTACAATGCGTTCCCGGCGGACGGCGTTCGTGCGCTCGTTCAGTTTCTCAGGGATTTCGAGGCGACATCGTGAGTTCCAGTTCGGAAAAAACATCC
The DNA here is from genome assembly GCA_046074645.1 of Planctomycetaceae bacterium. GTDB lineage: Bacteria > Planctomycetota > Planctomycetia > Planctomycetales > Planctomycetaceae > SXXK01. The sequence continues at coordinate 11,013 of JBJTOP010000100.1, forward strand.
TCTGCGAATGTCCCGGCCCCGGCCCCCGCTGCCGACAAGGCCTCGGCCCATGTCGGCCTGTGCTGCATCCACCGCGGTGAACTGCGCCGCTTTCTGTCGCGACTTGACCGCCAGAAAAGTTACGTCCACGATCGCTCCAGATTTCTCGGTGGATTCATCGGCGAAACCAACCGCATTGTCATTGCCGAATCCGGCACCAGCTACCCGCGGCACCGGGCGGCCACCGAGTGGCTCGTGGATACTCACCGCGTCCCCTGGATACTCTCTGTCGGCTTCAGCTCATCGCTCTCCACTGACGTGCACCCCGGGGATCTCGTACTGGCCGATGAAATCGTCGATACGCACGGCAACACCATGCCAGTTCGCTGCTCGCTGAAACCTCAGAAACGCGTCCATGTGGGGCGGATCGTGGTCGCCGACCAGCACCCGCTCAGCGGAGCCGCCAAACGCAGTCTGGCCCAGTCCAGCAACGCTCTGGCTGCCGACACCACCAGCCTCGCAGCCGCTCAGATCTGCTACGAACGCAACGTCAGGTTCCTCGCCATCCGCGCCATCATTGATGAACTCGATGACGAGATCCCGGAAGCTGCCGCCAATCTGCTGCTCCGCGCAGACAGCCAGGCGTGGGGAGGAGCGATCGGCAGCCTCTTTCGCGGACTCCAGGCAGCAAAGGAACTGCGAGAATGGCGCAGCCGCGGAGTGACCGCCGGAATGCACCTCGACCGCTTCCTCGCCGGAGTCATCGAACAGATCGCCGAGCTGCTGGAAAAACATCGCCTCGACTCCGGTCAAAACCACTGAAGTATCTCACGAGACATCCACATGAAGATCCTGCTGGCCAATCCTCGCGGCTTTTGCGCCGGTGTCAACATGGCCATTGAATGCCTCGACGAAGCCATCCGCCGCGTCGGCCCCGGCATTTATGTCTACCACGAAATCGTACACAACAAATACGTCGTCGAACGCTTCACGAAACAGGGCGTGAAATTCGTCGATTCCCTCGAAGAAGTCCCCTGCGGCTCCATCCTCCTCTTCAGTGCTCACGGCGTCAGCCCCGAAATCCGTCGCGTCGCCCGCGAAAGAAAACTTCAGACCGTCGATGCCACCTGTCCGCTTGTCACCAAGGTGCATCTCGAAGCCATCCGCTATGCCAACGACGGCTACCATATTCTGCTCATCGGGCACGACGGACACGATGAAGTCATCGGAACCATGGGTGAAGCTCCACAAAGCATCACACTCGTAGAATCACCTGCCCACGTTGATCGCCTGACATTCTCGGCCGCCGACAAACTTGCCTACCTCACCCAAACCACTCTCAGCATCGACGAAGCCGCCGCGGTCATCGCGGCACTGCGGGCCCGCTATCCCCACATTGAATGTCCCAAAAAAGAAGATATCTGCTACGCCACAACAAATCGCCAGGAAGCCGTGAAACTGCTCGTTTCCAAAGCTGACGTGCTCATTGTCCTCGGCAGCCAGAACAGCTCAAACAGCAGAAGACTCATGGAAATCGGAGTCGCCAGCGGTATCCCGGCCTGGCTGATCGACGGCGCCCACGAACTGCAGCACACCTGGTTCCAGCCGGACAGCACCGTGCTGATCACAGCCGGCGCCAGTGCGCCCGATATCGTCGTCCAGGAATGCCTCACATGGCTTGAACGTGAGTTCGCCGCTGAAGTCGAACAGGTGACGCTCCGGGAAGAACACGTCCACTTCGCCATGCCAAAGGAACTCGCCAACCTCAAGCCGGTCGTCCTCTGAGTGGCGGGTACCCGGTTCGTTTGCCCGCAGGCTGCCGCCATGCGGCTGACCAGCGGCTGGGACGCGGCTGAGCGGTTGGGCGGGAGCCCCCGGCTGTGTTTCGC
>JBJTOP010000101.1:0-3258 GCA_046074645.1 Planctomycetaceae bacterium
CGGGTCTGACTGAAGGCGCCTGTCGCCATCTTGTCAAAGACCGCCTTGAGCGAACCAGCGTGCGCTGGTCCGCCAGCGGCGCTCAAGCGATGCTTATTCTCAGATGTCTGAAAGCTTCCAACGTGTGGGACGAATTCCAACGGCAATTCCTCAACCCAACTCCCCACAAGGCGTGACCGCCGCAAGTGCGGTCACACTCATAACAGACTCAGCGCTGCGGGCTTAGCGCTGCAGGCTCAGCCGGTGCTGGCTCAGACGCCGTGAACCGGATTCGGTGATCAGATAGTTGTGTTCCAGGCGAATGCCGCCGGTTCCGGGGACGTAGCAGCCGGGTTCAAGAGTGATCACGTCGCCGAGCTGCAGCACGTCTTCACTTTCAGAAACCAGAATCGGGGGTTCCGGATGTTCAAGTCCAAGTCCGTGTCCTGCGTGGTGAGCCAGCGGGCCGAAGCCGGCTTGTTCCAGAACGTCGGATGCGGCTTTCCAAAGATCGCGGCAGGCAGCGCCGGGTCGCAGGAGTGACTCGGCAGCCGCAAGTGCACTGGTGCAGGCGACGAACTGCGAGGCCGCTGCAGCGCCTGGTTCTCCCACCGAGATCGTGTTGGTGAAATCACAGCGATAGCCCTGCAGAATAACGCTGTAGTCCAGAATGAACAGGTCCCCGGACTGCAGCCGATAGCTGGTGGGCAACCCGCCAGCTTTGGGCAGACCCGGATTGGTGGCTCTGAAGTCACCGTAAACCACACAGGGTTCCGCGGCCTGTTCCTGAGCGGCGCGCTGGACGGCGAGAAACACTTCAAGCTCTGAGATGCCTGGCTGAACGCAGTCGAAAGCGGCTGCATGGCCAGCTTCACAAGCCCGAGTGCAGCGTTCCAGCAGCGCCACTTCATCGGGCAACTTGCTGCGGCGAAGGGAACGGAGCAGGTCACCAAGAGTGACCGGCAGTGCCTCTTCGTCCGGCGAGAACTGCCATGCAGCATCGTCCGCCACCATGGCTGCCAGCATTTCCGTGAGCCCCTCAGGTTCGATCAACCCGGTGCAGCCTCCCCAGTAAGGTCGAGCTTCGGCAACAGCCTGCGCGAGCGCCTCGTGACGACTGACGACAGAGCGCCGATGCGTGTACCACGGAATAATGATTTCATCATCCACAAAATACGGCGACGTAGCGGAACGTTTACTGAAATTGTCTGCCAGCAGCAGCGTTTTGCCGCCGCGCAGGAGCAGCAGCAGGGCTGGCTGGCCCTGTGAAAAGCTGATCGGGTTGATGTGAAAGCCGCTCAGATACATGACATGTCGAGAGTCGCCGACAAGCAGCCATTCGAGCTCCTCGGGAATCTGTTCCCAGAGTCGTCGACGACGTTCGCGGCAACCTGTTTCGGTGAGCATCTGAGTGGTCTTTCAGGAGGGTGAGACGATGGATGAAATCTGTGAGAGACTTGTGAGCAGTCGATCGGGGCGAGTTTCGGGAGCCTTGAGCACATCCATGGAAAGTTCCAGACCACTGCGTTCGGCAATCAGAAGAGCCGTCTTCATGCCAGCCGCTTTGGCGGGAACCAGATCGGTCATCAACCGGCAACTGACGTGCAGAATCTGATCGGGCTGAATACCCTCGTCGCGCAGACGCTCTATCGCCCGTACGTACAGACTGCGGGATGGTTTTCGAACACCAAGCGATGTGGAGAGCAGCAGTGTTGTCGGGCGAAAAATCTCATGGATGGGCGGCAGCGGGCCATCGGCTGCAATCTCCCGCAACAGCTGAATCAGAGTGAATGGCTGACCGTCGGCAAGCAGTCCCTGCAGCAGTCCGTGACCCGCCACGTCAGACATCGCCTGAGCCACCCGGGGTCGCGCTTCCAGCCCCTGCAGGCTGGAATGAAAGAAAAAAGCTACCTTCTCAGCAAACTCCTCCACATCCCCGTACTGGTCCTCGTCAATTATATAATTCTTCTCGAAGAGCTTTTCAATCAGTGCCAGCCAGACATCGACAAGATTCACCTCTGTGTGATCGCCGCGGGAAGACGCCCGCATCTGCAATCTTTCGATGGTAGATCGATAGATGCCAATCATCGACTGCCACGGTGGACCGGGCTTGCGATACATGTGGTTCCACATATTGAATTCGTGGATCGTCTTATCGAGCGCAATCTGCAGACGCACCTCTTCCTGAGGCAGCAGCGTGAAACGACCTTCGCTGATTCGCACCAGAGTGCCGTAAACGTCCCAGAGCACGGCGCGAATGCCGGGCAGCGGCCTGATAGCGGGCGTTGCAGCGACGGGGATCGGCGGAGCCACCTTAGGCCAGATCAGGCTGCGGGCTTCCAGAGCGTCGGCGTATTCGGCAAGTGAAAGGGCCATCGGAGGAAGCCGGGATGGGACGAGAAATGAGAAACAGGAAGCAAGCGGGCGGATTGTCAGGTGCGGGACAGCGTCGTCAAGACTGATTGGCCGATTTTCGGTGACAGCCCCGCCGCTCCCGCCGCAAAAAACGCCCTGTGGCGTGCGATGTACTGCTCAGACGGGAGTCAGCGGCTGGGATGGTGAAACGATGTGAAGCGAGGCAAATTGGGGTGTTTTCAGTGTGGCCTGCCAGTTGACATGCCGCGGCTGGATTGAGTCACAAAAACGCAGTGTGGCGTGCGGTCGATGTCAATCGGCCGGTCAGGGGCAAGGCCAAGGTGCATGGCACCTTCACGCCCCTTGGCACCTTTACGCCCCTCTGCGATTCCGGCTTGTAAGGCCAGTTCCATCAGCCCGGGGTGAAACCCCGGGTTACGAGTTAGGCGGGTGTTTACGCCCTGTAAGGGCAGCTCTCAGCAAATCCCGGGCAACGCGTTGTCTGGGTGCCGGCAATTTGTGCGCTCGGCGTGGCACTGGTGTCGCGGTGGCGCATGGTTGCGGTCCACCGGGAACGTCTCTGTGCCGTCCACGAGCTCCACGCATCCGCCGGCACCTGCATCCGCATCCCTCCCCGCGTGCCGCCCGGGAACATCGCGGAATCTCCTGAGAACTGCCCTACAGGGCGACGAGCTCGCGGGGTGGTGTTGACCTGACATTTCATGCCAGGCTGGTGGAACTGGCCTTACAGGCCGAAAACGCGGGGGGCTCAGCGGGGCGCAGGGCGAGCTGCAGGTGCCATGCACCTCGACGCCGTTACGGGCTCTGTTTTCTCGCCACGGCCCACCTCATTTCCCCGGTGTCCGCGACTGCGGGGACTGTCCCCGGCAACGGCACCGTCGTTGCAGTTTCTGGGGATTCTTC
>JBJTOP010000102.1:0-5537 GCA_046074645.1 Planctomycetaceae bacterium
TTCTGTGTGTTCGTGGCTCCGAAGCTCCACATCCCCCCCCACCCCCAAAAAAACTCACATGGCGAAACAATCCTGATCGCAAGGGACTTCGTGTTTCGGAATCCACACAGCACCGTTGCCACGCGACAAGGCATCCGGAGAACCTCAATCCCCCCTCTCCCCTTCGAGGGGAGAGGGGACGGGGGTGAGGGGTCAAAGAACATTACCAGCACCCTCGTCAACACTTCCGGGACACTGTGAATCCAGCATCCTTCTGCACTGTCCGTGCTGCGCGTGGCAGGCGCGTTTCACCCCTCACCCCCGACCCCTCTCCCCGGTCCGGGGAGAGGGGAGCCAGATGCTCTTTCCGCAAGAAAGTCAAGGCCATGATGTCAATCGGCCGGGCAGGCTTTGGTGCGTTCCCGTGCGGTTCTGGCCGCGTTGGAACGCACTGTTACCGGGGGATTGACATCCCCCGCACGCCTTTTCACGGTGGAGCGGATCCAGAGAACGAAATCAGGTGTCGTTAACACCGTTTCAGCATCCCGGCAACCGCCATGGCTGACTGAGTGGCCGTGCAAGGGGGAGACACGGTAAGATTGCCACCAGCATTCCGGTTCACAGAATTTGCCTGCCGCTGACAGGAGAACCCCATGTTTCATCGCTCGCTTCTGCTGACCACTGTTCTGCTGTTGTTAACTGCTGCCTGTGCGGCCCCTGCTGTGAAAGCGGGTCATCCAGACACTGCTGGGCTGCTGGCCGGAGTCGCCTCGGTCGAGATTACTCCGATGCACCCAGTGCGGCTGAACGGGTTTGGTGGTCGTTCACGTGAATCTCAGGGCGTCCGCCAGTCACTGTTCGCCAAAGCACTCGCTGTGGGCAGTACCGACGCCGATACGGTCCTGATTTTGACCGTTGATACGCTCGGAATTCCCGCTGATCTCATGAATCGTGTTTCTGCGGCTCTGCGTGAGCGGCTGGGTTTATCCGCAGGGCGGCTGGCGATTTGCGCTTCGCATACCCACAGTGGCCCGATGATCCTCAACTGTGCCAACACGCTCTTCGGCAAACCGATTCTGGAAGATCAGTGGGTTCGTATCCTGCAGTATTCGGAACGGCTGGAAGCCGATCTGATCAGCGTTGCGGTGCGGGCATGGCAGAGCCGTCGTCCGGCACGGGTGTCGTGGGGAATTGGTCAGGTCAGTTTTGCGCTGAACCGCCGAACTCCGGGCGGACCGGTGGATCACGATCTTCCGGTGCTGGCAGTACACGAGCCGGATGGTGGGCTTCGCGCTGTTTTCACCAACTACGCCTGTCATGCGGTTACGCTCAGCGATGATTTGCTCAGCGGCGACTGGCCCGGTTACGCGATGGAGCACATCCAGCGACTGAATCCGGGCTGCGAAGCATTGATTGCGATTGGCTGCGGTGCCGACTCCAATCCGCGCGGTGGAGTTCTCGGTGGTCGCGACGACGTGGCCTCCAGCCTTGGTCTGGAACTTGCCGAAGCCGTCAATCGTGTGCTCAGGTCAGACCTTCAGCCGGTGACTGAACCACCCCGTTCAATGCTGACACGCTTCCCTCTGCCGCTGGCTCCGCTGCCCTCTCTGGAAGAATGGAAGCAGCGGGCTGGTCGTGAAGATGCGATTGGATATCACGCCCGAGTGCAGCTGCAGCGGCTGGAACGTGGCGAAGCCCTTCGCGAGAAGCTGGAGTATTCCGTGCAGACCATTTCTTTCGGCCGGGCGTTGTCTATGGTGTTTCTGCCGGGTGAGGTTGTTGTGGACTACAGCCTGCGACTCAAGCGGGAACTCGACCCCGATCGGCTCTGGATCAACGCGTACGCAAATGACTGCCCTGGCTACGTGCCTTCGGAACGGGTACTGGGCGAGGGGGGCTATGAAGGCGGCGGTGCGATGGTGTACTATGACATTCCCGGTCCATGGGCGCCCGGACTTGAAGAACCGATCATCGCGGCTGTTCACCAGCAGCTCGATGACATCCTGTTACGCTCTGAGGGCGGCGCGTCGATCGACAGCAGCCGGACGAATGGGATTGCACCGCAGACACCGCGTCAGTCGTTGCGGTCGCTGCGCACTTCGCGTGGGTTTCGCGTGGAACTGGCCGCAGCCGAACCACTCCTGCAAAGTCCCGTCGCCATCACATTCGACCCCAAAGGCCGCGTCTGGGCAGCAGAAATGGCCGACTATCCACAGGGAGACCCGGAACGGCCTGGCCAGCCTGGTGGACGTGTCCGCTGCCTGCTCGATTCCAACGCTGATGGCCGCCTCGATCAGTCGGTTATCTTTCTGGAGGGTCTGCCGTTTCCAACGGGAGTGACCGTGTGGCGGGATGGGCTGCTGATCTGTGCGGCACCCGATATTCTGTTCGCCCGAGATACCGATGGAGACCTCCGTGCCGATCAGGTGGAACGACTCTTCACCGGCTTCGCCACGCATAACTTCCAGGCGCGAGTCAACAGTCTCGAATATGGCCTTGATGGCTGGCTGTATGGTTCCTGTGGTCTTTTCGGCGGTGATATCACCAGCACGAAAACAGGTCAGGTCATTCCACTCGGACAACGCGATTTCCGTTGCAACCCGGATACCGGAGCATTCGAAGCGGTCAGCGGGAATACGCAGCAGGGTCGAGTTCGCAATGATGAAGGTGACTGGTTCGGCTGCAACAACAGTGTGCCGCTGATGCACTATCCGCTTGACGAATCCAGTCTCCGCCGCAATCCCTTCACCGCACCTTCGCAGATCGCAGTGACCATTTCAGCCAGCCCGAACCCCGGTCGCCTGTACCCCATTTCATCACAGGTGCTGTTCGCCCTGTCCGGTCCTCCGAGCAGTGCCACGGCCGCCTGCGGACTGGGAATCTGGCGGGATGATCTCGCCGAGGCGGATCTTCGTGGCAATGCATTTACCTGTGAACCTGTGAATAATCTGGTGCATCGCCAGCAGTTGACGTCACGGGGCAGCACCTTTACGTCGCATCGAGCGGCAGAGGAGCAGCAGCAGGAGTTTCTGGCTTCCACAGACCCGTGGTTTCGTCCCGTACAGGTCCGCACCGGACCGGATGGAGCACTCTGGGTGGTCGATATGTACCGTTATGTTATTGAACATCCGATCTGGATCCCGCCGGCCGTACTGCAGACCCTGGATACCCGAGCCGGACATGACCGCGGACGGCTCTACCGCGTGCTTCCCGAGGCACGGGCACCTCGCCCGATCCCGGATCTCAGCCAGCTTGCCGGCTCCGAGCTGGCAGCTGCCATGAATTCCCCCAACGGTACCGTTCGCGATTTGGTTCAGCAGTTGATTCTGTGGAATCGCGACATGGCCTCACGCCCCGCACTTCTGGAGCTGGCTGCACAGTCAGACCGTCCCGAAGTCAGGCTGCAGGCTGCGTGTACCGCGGACAGCCTCGAGCCACTTCCCCCGGACCTGCTGATCCTGTTGGCTCGCGACCCCAGTCCTCACGTTCGTCGATATGCGGTCCGACTTGCCATGCCGCGTCTGCAGGCTGCCCCCGGCCTCGCGGCTGCCGTTATCACTGCGGCAGGAGATCCTGATCCTAAGGTGCGGCTTGAAGCCGCCGCGGCTGCCGCCGCGCTTCCCCCGGCACAGGCCGGGCCACTGCTTGCTGAACTGCTGGCAAGCCCCGCATCAGACCAGTTCCTGACGACAATTGCTGACAGTTCGCTCAACTCTGATAATGTCACGGTCGTGTTCAACAGCCTGCCAGCAGCTGCCCCGGAAACCGTCCAGCAGCAACTGCTCACACGAATTGCCGAAATGGCTCCGCTGAAAAGTGCCCTGGCAACCCTGGGGACGCTGGCTGAAGCCGCGGCTGCCAGTGTGTCGACGGAAGCATCCGCGGGCGCTGACTTCCGCAGGCTGAGCGGACTGCTGAGTGGCTGGAGTCGTCGCAGTGATGCCGCCACAGTGACCGTTGCCGATTTGCAGTCAAGGCTTCAGCCGGCTCTGACAGTTGCCTGCGAAGTGGCTGCAGACCCAGCGGCTGATGCTCCCCTGCGTCTGGTCGCCATCAATCTGCTGGGCAGTGCGTCCGCCGCCGCGTTTGACCAGTCTGCTGCGTTGATCGACCTGCTCACACCTCGCAGTCCCGTGGCCGTGCAATTGGCCGCGGTGACTGCGATGGCACAGAGTCGCCGCGCGGAGCTTGCCAGCGAACTGCTGAAAGACTGGTCCGCCCGCTCGCCGGAGATTCGCCGGGCCATTACGTTGCTGCTGCTGCAGCGCGGTGAATGGACAGAGCGGCTGATGACAGCAGTGGAATCAGGTGCAGTCCCCGCCGCGGAACTCGATGTCAGCCAGCGACGGCAACTGCTGGAACATTCCCGTGAAGCCGTTCGCGAGGCTGCGGCAAGGTGTTTGAATATCGGTACCGCACCTAACCGCCAGGAAATCATCGATCGCTACGCCGGGGTCTTTGACGAGTCCACAAAATCCAGCGGCACGGCTGTGACGGCTCCTGATTTGATTGCCGGCGGTCTGGCTGCCTTTCGAAAACACTGCGCCAACTGTCACCGTCTGCAGGAAATCGGTTACGCCGTCGGTCCCGATATCGCCAACTACGCTGCCAAGTCACCACTGGCTCTGATCACCGCTGTACTCGACCCCAATCAGGCGGTGGATCCGCGATATCAGAGCACCGGAATCGTGCTGCAGGACGGACGCACGCTGACAGGACTGATCACTGCCGAAACCGATAACAGTCTCACTCTTCTGGCCCCCGAAGGCCGCTCCACCCAGTTGCTTCGAAGCGAAATCGATCAGCTTCGCAGCACCGGAAAATCGCTGATGCCCGAAAATCTTGAGCAAACCGTCAGCGCCGCTGAACTGCACCTGATCTGGCTCTGGATTCGTGCTCAGAGACAGCCACCCAAACAGCTGGATGGCAACTCGCCGCAACTGCTGGAACTGCCATCCGCCGGAAACGTGATTCTCAATGCATCGACCGCAGAAATTCGTGGAGGAGATATTACTTTTGAGCAGCCATTTCAGAACGTCGGCTACTGGCACGGGACCGAAGACCATGTCCGCTGGACACTGCGATCTGCGATCACCCGCGATGTGGATGTCTGGGCGGAATGGGCCTGCCATCCGGATTCTGCAGGCAATGGGTTTGTTCTCGAAGTTCCCGGACGCAGTCTCAGCGGCACTGTGGATTCTTCTGGTGGCTGGGATCGGTATCAGTTGCAGCATCTGGGAACGCTCGCATTGCCCGCAGGGGATCTGGAACTCATTGTGCGTCCGGCAGGGCCCGTCCGTGGGGCACTTGCTGACCTGCGTGCCCTGCACCTGACCGCGGACGGCAGTGTGCCGCTCGCCCGGGGCATGCAGCAGGCCGTCCCAGGCATCACTGCCAATGCGACTCCAGCTGAACTGGCCGCCTGGTTGCTCAACGACAGCGTCCCCCAAAGCGAACGCGAATCCATGCTCGCACGGGAGCTCAGCCGTGCGGATCGCCGCGCGGCGGAGGCCGTGATGATGGCGATGACACAGCAATTGCCCGATGCACCGGGCTCG
>JBJTOP010000103.1:0-56487 GCA_046074645.1 Planctomycetaceae bacterium
AGGGCGGTGGCCAGCAAGGTGGCGGACAGCAGGGCGGCGGCCAACAGGGCGGTGGCCAGCAAGGTGGCGGACAGCAGGGCGGCGGCCAACAGGGCGGTGGACAGCAAGGCGGTGGACAGCAGGGCGGTGGCCAGCAGGGCGGTGGCCAGCAGGGCGGCGGACAGCAGGGCGGTGGACAGCAGGGCGGTGGTCAGCAGGGCGGCGGTCAGCAGGGCGGTGGCCAACAAGGCGGTGGGCAACAGGGCGGTGGGCAACAGGGCGGTGGCCAGCCTGGGAATGGCTCTGGTGGCGGTCTCGGTGGTGGGTCGTCATCCGGAGGAGGGCAGTCAGCGCCAGCGGATGCGATCCCCGGAGACAACGCTGCGACCGGGGAAGCTCGGGGACCACGGCAGCGAAATCCGAAGGCTGCAGGTGCTGGCGGAAATGGACAGGAGAGGGCGGACAACGGACAGCCTGGAAATCAGCCAAACGCTGGTGACACTCCCGCTCCGGGCGGTGCTCCGACAGCCGGCAAAAACTCAGATGCGGTGCCAAAACCTTCAGAAGCGGAAGTCGAACAGGCAGCTCGAGCGGCGGGGCTGGCTATCAAGCGTATTCAGCAGGACATCAGTGAACGTGGTCAGGTCGATCCGGAACTTTTGAAGGAGCTGGGCTGGACCGAAGACGAACTCAAATCCTTCCTCCGCCGTATGCAGGAGCAGCTGCAGGAGCGTGAATCCAATGCTCAGCAGCAGCAGGAAAAGAGTCTCTCACAAAAGTCCTTTGAAGAGATGCTCCGCAGTCTTGGAATCACCCAGTCCGGTACTTCTCGTACTGGTTCCTCCAATCGCGATCGCGACCGCCAGGATACAACCATTCGCCAAACCCCACCGCCAGCGCGGTACCGGAGCAGCTTTGAGGCCTACCAGAGATCGCTGTCGAAAAAGAAGTGAAGGCCATCAGCAAATGTCAATAAAATTCCCTCGGGAATTTTTGCGGTTCTTGTCATTTCTGTGATTTGAGGCCTGCACGGCTCACTGTCGCCTTCCGCAATTTCACCAATGTCTCTGCGATGTCCTTTCGAAACGGCGAAATCCGCTGTGCGTATTCAACATCCGCAATGCCGGCTTCCTGATTTCCCGATTGAAACTTCGCAAGCCCAAGCAGCAGCCAGTCTTCGGAGGAACGACGCAGCGTTGTGAGCGTCTCAAGCGGCGCGATGGCATCCCGGTAGCGGGATTGCTGCAGCAGCACATCACCGGCTACGAACAGCGAATTCACGCGTCCTCCGCTGCTTAAGTCCGCAGCCCGTAATGCTCGCTGTGCTGCGGCCTTTGCTTTCTCCACAGCTCCGATTTCCCAGCTGAGCCGCGCCAGCGTCGCAGCAACTTCGCCGTCCTGCGGAGCTTCAAGTGTGAGCTCCTGCAATTCTCGCAATGCACGGCCACGAAACTCCGCAGACAATTCCGGCGTGGCCGCCCGAGCGGAATACTCGGCACAGGCCAAAGCATGGCTGCGACGCAGTTCCAGTGGTGACAGTCCGGCGGCCGTACCAAATGGAACCAGCTCCGCCTTTCGCACATCCGCAACACCCACTGCCTCACTCCTGCCATGCACCCCGATCCTGTGATGGGTAAACGCGATGTGCGGGATGTCCGTGGAGACCTGCGGCATGTGGCAGGAGATGCAGTTGTCAGCGGGCTGAACCGCTCCCCTCGACTCGGACGCCTCGCTGCAGGACGACTCTGTGTGACAGCCCAGACATGCCCTGCGGTAGTCCTGCAACTGAACTTCTCGACTGCGATCTCCACTCGAATGGCCCGCGTGACAGGTGGTACATGTCAGCGTTTCGGTTGCCTGCCAGCAGCGACTGGCCGTCATCTGATCCGAATGTCCGACAACCTTCATTTCGCCAACGCCCGTCTGCAGAAACCAGTCAATCCGGGTTTCAGTGAGCAGACTTCCGGGCTGGAAATCTGCAGCCGTTTTTCCAGCACGCAGGACCGTCGCGTCCCCTCGCAGATGACATTGAGCACATAGAGCATCCTGCTGATCACGGCTCAGTTTCGCAGGATTCACAATCGGGTCCGTCGCCGCAGGGACCATATCAGTAGCTGAGCGATCCCGATGAAATTTCGCGTGAGCTGCTCCAGGACCGTGACAACGCTCGCAGCCTATTGCCAGCTCGCCAACATCCAGCCGATGAAATGCACCGTCCACCTCTTCGATTCCGCCACAGTGGCAGACCAGACAGCCGACGTCCACCGGCCTTTCAAACCCCTGATGATCCTTGTGATCGTAGCCCGGAGACATCTTCCAACTGCCTGTGGATGCGTACCATGTCAGCGGCGATTCGGTGAGAAATCCGTCAAAGAGCGTCAGGTAGGTTCGGCTGTGACGGCCGGATCCCACGAGATACTCGACCCGAGCCTCGACGCTGGGACTCCCCACCGTGCCCGTCTCCACATGCCACAACTCAGTATCCCGGCGTTCCGCTCGATACCTTCGCGCAGAGATCTGATGCTCGAATACGCCATCCGCCGGCTCCTTCTCGACCACCACACGACTCATCGCACGGCTGTGAGCTGTCGAGAGCCATGTTTCGTGCTCACTTTGGTGACACTCAAGACAAGCTGCCGTACCCACGTGGCTGTTCTGATTCAACATGTCCGGCGAACGTTGGCTCTGTTGTGAATTCGCAATCGATGGCGCATCTCGCCGCTGCCGGTTGAATTGGAAAATCGCTGTGATCATGGTCAACAGCAGTCCTGCAGCCAAAATCCAGCGACCACGATTCGCCACACCCATGCTCCCATTTGACCATCAGCAGCAGCCTTCAGCCTGCTCCATTCGTCATGACCCCGCCAGAACTCGCTCTCGCCGCTCCAGAAACGCCGCAAGGACGCTCTCCAGCACCAGACAGCCAAGGCCAGCCAGAATAAACCATCGCCAGAGTTTCTGTCGCGACTCCAGCTCCGCGGAATCCTGCTGTGCATTGCTCGAACTGCCTTCCTGCTGAACTGCAGCGCTCCGTACCTCGGCCAGCTCAGCCGGTAACCCCAGTGCCTGCAGCTGGCCCGATGGGAGCGGCTCCGTGCGGCTCTCGGACGCTGAGACCGTCACAAGCAGGCTTGTCGAAATCGGGCCATTCGGCGTTTGTCCGGTGAGCAGCCAGCGACCAGGTGTGTCAAGCTCCACCGTTGCTGCAGACCGGCCAGACTCGGCAGCAGACACAGGGAGCACAGAGCTGCCATCAGGACGGTTTAACGTCCAGCTTTCGCTGCCGGACAACGTTGCCGGAGTGATCTGAGTCCCGGCTTCAAACACCTGACTGGCAGCCTGACGCGGCCACGCCAGCTGTACCAGCCGCAACAGCAGCGGCGGAAATCGGCTGGACAACGCCAATTGACTGTCGGCAGGCTGCCAGCCGGAAGCCAGCACATAAATCGTCCCGCCATTGTTCGCAGGTATCTGCAGAATTGCCGGGTCCCCGGTATCCATCTTCGCCAGCACTTTCCAGGGTGGCGACGTACTGGAATGAATCAGCTTCCGATAGTGCCAGAATCGAATTGACGAAAAGTCGCTGAACTGAGCCGCTGCGAAGGGCGCCAGCCATGATGAATTCAGGTCGGGCGATGTCAGAATCGCATAGTCATTGACCGTGGCCTCTTCCCATGCCATGCCTTCCGGAAACAATGGCCGCAGAGAATCAGCCATTCCCGTCGAATTCAGGGCTGCAAGGACAACCCCGCCACTATTCGCCAGCTCCAGCAGCTGACCGGCCAGTTTCTCAGGAACCTTGTCGGTCACCACGGCCAGACGCGTCTCGGCAGCGGGGGGCAGAGCAGTGCCGTCGGCGTTTAACAAATCGGAAACCTCGAGCGGCTCAGATTCGTTGCCATCCAGGACTCGCTGCAGATAGTAACGCATCGACTCCGAGTCGTTAACGTCGAGAGATCCGGCGTGAGCAATGCGGCGGGTGAGCGGTGCAATGAGCGGCAGATCGGCCACATTGTCGAAAGGATGCACGTCACCCGACAACTCCACTCCAGCCGGTCGCGGCTGATCGGCCGGAACATCCGGCAGAGTGATCGTCCGCCGCTGACCCGGGGCAACGTCCGCCGAAATCAGGTCACCTGCAGGCTTGCCGGACTCGTCAAAAACCTGAACACCGTACTGACTGGCAGGAGCATCCCCGGACGCTGTCAAACGCACCCGAATCCGCCCGGTTTTCTGATCCTCAAGCAGGCTCAGGCCAGCATTGCCCGGCTGCTCCGGCTGCACAATTCGCAGGTCCAGCCTCACATTGTCCGGCCACGTGCCATTTCTTAATGCCGCAAGATCACTGCCCTCCTGAAAGTCCGTGATCAACACCACCACCCGATCACCCTCAGCCGATGCGTCAGCCGTTTGACCAGACAATTCAGTGGCCGCCTCCAGAAGGGCCGGTCCCGTTGACGTCGCACGCCAGTCAGGTTCCCACGCTTCAGTTGCCCGCGCAATTAACGCAGCTCGCGATTCCATCGCCGTCTGTCGCCACTCTTCTGCAGAAACCAGCCGCTGAGTCCCCTGGGAAAACTGGGTGATGCTGAGCACATCCTCGGGCTGCAGATCAGCGGTCACTGACTGCAGCTCAGTCAGAAGCTTTTCACGCAGTCCATCGCGACGCATACTGGCACTGCGGTCCAGCAGCACCGCCACCCGACGACCAGGCCCGGTGTTGTCCGGTCGGAGCATTGAGAGCCGCTGAAAAGGTCGCGCGAATGCAAGTGCAATCAGAACGATCGCCAGTATTCGCAGAAGCATCAGGGGCCAGTGCTGAGGTGTGGCGCGACGAGTGGTTCGCGGGAGCGATGCCGGGAGAAAACGCACAAGACTAAAAGGCAGTCGCTGTGCCGGCGTTCGTCGCAGCATGTGCAGAATAAAGGGAATGCCAGCAAGTGCCGCGCCGGCTACCGCGAATCCCTGTGCCAGAAGCTCCAGCATTATCTGGCCCCCCGCTGCCGACTACAGGCCCGACGACGTGCCTCGAGAAATTCGCTGAGCACCAGTTCGAGCGGTTCGTCGGTGAGCAGCAGTCGGTGACTGGCACCCACCGCTTCACACTCCGCTCGCACCAGCTGATTGTGACCGTCCAGACGACGACAATACTCCTCACGAACCTGCTCCGGATCCGCGTACACACGCTGGTCCGTCTCCAAATCCTCAAACAACCGCGGGCCGGCAAATTCCAGCCGCTTTTCTGCCGGATCCAGCACCTGCAGGACAACCACGTCATGACGACAACCCCGTAACACTCGCAGGCCGTCACCAATCTCCTGCACAGGTGCCAGCAGGTCTGAAATGAGCACCACAAGACCGCGGCGACGAAGTCGCTGCGCGACGTCTTCAAGAGCAGCCGCGGGACGCGTCTGATGTCCCGCCGCCGCATTGTCCAAAGTCACCATCAGACGACGCAGCTGCCCCGGACGATAACGCGCCGGCACCACACTTCGAACCGTGTCATCGAATAACGTCAGACCAGCGGCATCACCCTGGCGATTGAGCAGCCAGCAGAGTGATGCGGCGGCCGTTTTGGAGTACTCCAGCTTCGTCCAACCAGGCGTTCCAAAAGACATCGAACGACTGATGTCCAGAACTACGTAACATCGCAGATTCGTTTCGTCCTCGAACAACCGGATGTAACTGCGGTCCGATCGCGCGTACAGCTTCCAGTCCAGGAATCGAGGGTCGTCCCCCTGAGCGTACTGACGATATTCAGAAAATTCCACGGAAAAGCCGTGACGAGGACTGCGGTTGAGCCCGGTGCGAAAACCGTCCACAACCAGCTTCGCTCGCAACTCCAGCGATCGAATCCCCATGATGACCGCCGGATTCATCAGTTCTGCCGGCATGGCACCCTAACCTTCCTTCGGATGCTGCACGACCTTCAGCAGTCGCTCTATCAGGGAATCCACTGTGACTCCCTGAGCTTCCGCGCGGTAGTTGGCAAGAATGCGATGTCGCAAAACCGGGTGCGCCAGCTGCTGAATCTCTTTCGCCGACACATAGCTGCGGCCCTCCAGAAGCGCCAGCGCCTTGCCACCCAGTACCAGAAACTGGCCAGCACGCAATCCAGCTCCCCACGACACGTATTCATTGATGAAGTCGGGGGTGCCTGCCTGACCAGGCCGCGATGCAGCCGCCAGCCTCACCGCGTAACGCACCACGTCGTCAGCGATCGGCACCCGCCGAACAACCTCGTGAAATTCACGAACCGTTTCCCCACTGAATAACGGCGATACCGGTTCGAAGGCACGCGAAGTCGTGCGACGCACCACCGTTACCTCGTCGTCCTCCGGCAGGTAATCAATCAGCACGTTGAACATAAATCGGTCAAGCTGAGCTTCAGGGAGCGGATAAGTGCCTTCCATTTCGATGGGGTTCTGAGTCGCCAGAACGAAGAATGGCTCCTCAAGCTCGTAACGACGACCCGCCGCTGTCACCTGATGCTCCTGCATGGCCTCCAGCAACGCTGACTGAGTCTTCGGTGGAGTTCGATTGATCTCGTCCGCCAGAAGAACGTTCGTAAAAATTGGACCTGGAATGAATCGCATCGAACGATTCCCCGCTCCGTCCTCCTCCAGCACCTCCGTGCCGGTAATGTCGGCAGGCATCAGGTCAGGAGTGAACTGGATGCGACTGAATTTCAGATCAAAGATCTGGGCTATCGTCTTCACAAGCAGCGTCTTGGCAAGTCCGGGGGCACCCGTAATCAGGCAGTTGCCGCCGGAAAGCAGCGAAATGAGCAGCTGCTTCACAACATCCTGCTGACCCACAATCACACGCGACAGCTCGCTGTCGATCCGACTGCGGAACTGCCGCAGCTGACTGATGAGTTCTCGTTCTCGGTCGGGGGTAAGTTCCGGAGCAGTCATGTTGGGGCTTCAGACGAAGATGGTAATGAATTTGAATGCGTCAGTGCGTCATGGCGTAGAAAATCACGTTGATTCCCAGCGGATAGGCCTTCTTTTCAGAAAACTCGCGGAAGTACCACGGGTCCTCCCCTTCGCGTTCCCAGCCGTCACCCAGATCCGTGTTGTGGCCGATGAACATCATCATCCGACCGTTGTCATCGTAAACAGCTCGATAATGCACCTCCTCTGTGCCGTAACCCTGAGCTGAATACACCTGTCCGTTGGCCAGCTGATGCGCGTAGCCTATTGCCGGAATCTGCGGACGCTCCTGCAAATCATACACACAGTGAAACACCGGATGCTCCAGCGGAATATCGACCGGCTCGCGGTCAGGAAAGACCTCCCTCAGCTCCCTGTAAAAGCCTTCCCACTCTTCATCCCCCCAGAAATCGTCCACCATCACGAAACCGCCATTGAGCATGTAAGTTCGCAGTGCCGCACGCTCGTCTTCGTCCAGATAGATGTAGCCGGGCTCGATGATGTATATGAACGGGTAGTCGAACAGACGAGGATCCGTGAGCTCCAGAATTACACCGTCAGGGTCCGTATGGAGCGATGTGAGCTGCTGCAGGCGGTAGGAAAAATTGAGGTCCGCGTCCGGGTAATCCGTCTGCCAGCCCCAGCGACCCAAAGATCGATAGCGGATGCGGGCGAACGTGAAGACATCCTGAGAAAAGTTTTCGTCCACCTTCCAGTCGGGAACCCCGTTCCGCTCGACCCGGCCGTCGGGGCCAGTGAAGCTGCGGTAGCGGCCACGCTGACCACCAAACTGCGCCAGTACTGCTGCGGAACAGCCGAGCACCAGCAGGGCGGTCAAAACTGTCAGATGGCGGCGCTGCATATTTAAACCCCGTAATGTGCTGCGTTCTTCTATGTCGCGTTTCGCTCCGCGAAACGTTCCTCCTGTCCCTCACCCACCGAAGACCTCAAACTCACAAACCACAAACCCACGCCCACACTCTCGGCAAACTCCAGAATTTCCATTTCCCCCGCCGGCTTGTTTGCCGACAGAGAAGCCTTCACCGGGCCACTTTCCCTGGACGCTCCCTGTTCGTTTGTGGTCGTGGTATTTTCGCATAATCAACTGCCAAAAGCCATTGTCAATCCCTCCACGATCTGCAGAATCGGAAGAACGATCGATCCTGAATTTGCGGCGGAGGATGCAGCGACTGAGTCGATCTCCAGCATTTTCAGAATCTGGTCCAGAATCGGGCCGTCACTTTCCGGACGGCAGGGACTTCCCGGATGCGTGAGTTCCGTGCGAATCCAGCCGCGGCGATGCAGAAACATGGCTGCGGAGTGCCGATACGCAGGAACTGGGGCTCGAAACGTGAAAAAACCCAGATATTGCAGCACATCGTTGAGCTGATAAAAGGCGGCGTCGCCCGACTCCCACATCGCGTCCCGACGAGCAAACAGGTCCGGCGCAAAGCTGCTCAGACCCAGCAGATAATCGCTCCCGTACATCACCATATCGATCGCCAGATCGTTGCCGGTCAGTACCAGAAATTCCGGTCTCAGCTCGTCCCGCCACCGCAGCCGCTGCCATTCCAGCACACGATTCAGGGAAGAATGCTTGGCCCCAAGGCACTGCGGAATCCCCAGCAACCCGCGGTAGACTTTTTCACTGTAGATGCAGCCGAAAGGTGCGAACATTGTCCCCAGTTCAAATCCAATAAACCGACCGCAAAGCTCGCCCAGACGCTGGTAGCTGAGAACGATCTCATCATCCGCCTGTCGCGTGAGCCCGTAAGACTGGATGATCACCGGTGTCCCGCCGGCACCCTGAATCTCCGCGATCCGCCGCCCGTAGGAATCCTCGCTGAAGTTTGCACCCGGCGTGTCTCCCACAAATGCCCCAGCCACGAACAGATTGCCGGATGTGATCGAGCGAGTGCGACGGAGGACCTCGAGACGCGTGGCGTCATCGATCAGCGCGATGTAGCCCGTGTCCATATTCACCGCCGGAATCAGACCCGCCGCACAGGTTCGCTCCACATGCCGATCAAAGGAATCCCAATCCGCTTCCCCCGGCGACAGAAATGGCAGGAGCACCGCGGACATGCCTGTGATACGGCGACGTGGGCGAAGCAGTGCATGGGGCTGCAGAACGGTTGTCATTGCTGATCTCCCTGGTGAAACACGGAGTTGCTGAATTCACAGGTGGGCTGCTTCAGATGCCAGTCAGTGCGGTGCTGCAGGATGTCGGCCGCGCGAAACAGATCCTGCTCGTGCAACAGCCGCGACTGCAGCTGGAGCCCGACTGGACGCCCGTCCCCAGTAAAGCCGCAGGG
Organism: Planctomycetaceae bacterium; assembly: GCA_046074645.1. Classification (GTDB taxonomy): domain Bacteria; phylum Planctomycetota; class Planctomycetia; order Planctomycetales; family Planctomycetaceae; genus SXXK01. Next base: position 9,230 of record JBJTOP010000103.1, read on the forward strand.
TACCGAAATGGCCGGTATTCCAGCCAGATTGGTGCTGATCGTGCAGATGTCGCTGAGGTACATGGCGAGCGGATCTGAGAGCTTCTCGCCCAGACGAAAAGCGGCCGATGGAGCAACCGGACCGGCAATCACATCCACCTGCTCAAACGCCTGCTGAAAGTCCTGCTGGATCCGACGACGCACTTTGAGCGCCCTCAGGTAATAGGCATCGTAGTAGCCAGCCGATAATGCATAAGTCCCCAGCATCACTCGTCGCCGTACTTCCGCACCAAAACTCTCGGCACGACTCTGACAATACAAATCCGTCAGATCTGCGAACTTCTCGGCACGATGACCATAGTGAATCCCATCGTATCGCGACAAATTGCTTGATGCCTCGCTGCAGGCAATCAAATAGTACGCTGCTACCGCGTAACGGGAATGCGGGAGAGACACTGGCACCACACTTGAACCCGTCTCGCGGAGCACTTCAATGGCAGTCCGCACCGCAGACGCCACCTCGCTGTCCAGCCCATCCCCAAAATACTCCTCCGCTATCCCCACTCGCAATGGCGCCCCCGCCCCTGCCTCCGATCGCCAGACTGAAACCGGGGTGGGATGAGATGTCGAATCGCGCGAATCGTGACCGGAAACACACTCCAGCAGCAGCGCACAACCCGCTGCATCCACTGCAAGCGGTCCGACCTGGTCAAGAGAACTCGCATAGGCGATCAAACCGTATCGTGACACCCGACCATAGGTTGGCTTCAATCCCGTAATGCCACAGAAAGATGCCGGCTGGCGAATTGAACCGCCAGTGTCCGATCCCAGGGCCAGCGGAACCAGCCCCGCCGCCACCGCAGCAGCCGATCCACCGCTGGATCCACCCGCTGTCAGTGCCGGATTCCACGGATTACGCACAGGACCGGCCAACCCCGTCTCGGTTGATGAACCCATCGCGAACTCGTCCAGATTGAGCTTCCCGATGAGAACTCCGTCTTCCGCTTCGATCCGCTCCACGACGTGCGCGGAGTAAACTGGTGAAAAGTTCTGCAGCGCACGGCTGCCCGCTGTCGTGGGCATGCCACGGACACAGATATTGTCCTTAACGGCCACAGGGAGCCCCCCCAGACGCCCGGTCGGCAAGCCCCGACGCCGCCGCGCGTCGATCTCTTCAGCCCGACGCAAAGCCCCCTCGGCATCCACGTAGACAAACGCATTGAGCGTTCCATTCAGCGACGCGATCCGATGAAGACAGCGCTGAACCAAATCGACCGTCGTGAGAGTGCCGGATTGGAGTTGCTCCAGCAGTGCAAGAGTCGGCGTATGCGGCATGGGTTTGGGGTGAAGAAGGTTGCCTTTGAGGTTGACTGGAAGACCGTGAGCATAGAGAAAATCGGGGTGAATGGCGAACTCAGGCCGCACATCAACGCACGGTTCCTCAGAAAATCTGCGGGCTGGCAACCTGCAAGCGAGGTACTCCCCGAAAAAACGTCGCTGTGCCCCGCCCGAAACAGCCCTCCGGCAACCGCCAGACACGCACACTTCCACAATCCCCCCCTCCAGCCACCGCATGGCAGTGAAGGAATCAAAGAACGCCCTGATCAGGTCTGTCACTCGTTTGCACATCCAGCGTTAAATTGCGATAATATGGCAGAACGATTGGATTGTCTCACCGTCTCTCCGGGCCATCGCCGCCATGAAGCGTCAAACTCACAGTCCCAGGTCATCATGTGGGCACAAGTGCGGCAGTCGGCAAGAACAACTCCCAGTGCCGGATCTCGAATGGGCCACCGAATTCGCCCGCCTCGCACAGGCGCTCGCACATCCGGCTCGCGTGCGAATCGTCAGTCTCCTTGTGCAGAGAAAATCCTGTATCTGCGGCGAAATTGTCGATCATCTGCCCCTGGCACAGTCCACCGTCTCTCAACATCTCAAAGTGCTGCGGAAAGCGGGCATCATCGATGGCGAAGTCGATGGCCCACGTGTCTGCTACTGGATTAACCACGCAGTGCTCGGAAGACTCAAAGATCTGCTCCTGAGACTCTGATCCATGACTTGAAAAATCCGTCCGGGAAAAAATATTTTGAGTTTTCTTTTATCGTAAATTGACGATTGAATTGGAAGCAGGAGGATTGTGATGGCCAGCGTTCAGGTGTTCGACAAAGCTCTCTGTTGTGCCACAGGGGTCTGCGGGCCGGATGTGGATCCCGCACTGATACAGTTCGCTGCAGATCTGGAATGGCTGCGAGGGCAGGGGCACCACGTGGATCGCTTCAACCTCGCCCAGCAACCCTCTGCATTCGTCCAGAACAGGCACGTCCGGGAATTGCTTGCCACTGCCGGTCCCGATTGCCTGCCGCTGGTGTTTGTCGAACAGGTACTTGTCAGCAGGGGCTGTTACCCGCAGCGAACACAACTTGCTGCATGGACTCCCGCAGGCATCACAGCGACCACCGAAGAAATGGTTGCCGCAGCCCCGGTTCCTGCTGCCACAGCAATCCCCCTGCAGATCCTTGAAGCCGGCTGCGATTCCCGCAGCGGCTGCTGTTGAATCAAGTGACCGGACGCATCCATGACTGCTCAGCATAACTCCGCCTCAACGGCCCTCGCCGAATGTTGCAGCACTTTCATTCTGGTGTTTGCCGGTACAGGCGCAATTGTGATCAACACCGTTTCCGATGGTGCCGTGACTCATCCGGGAATCGCACTGACGTTCGGTCTGGTCGTACTCGCCATGATTCATACGTTTGGCCCGATTTCAGGGGCTCACATGAATCCAGCGGTGACACTGGGGCTCGTGGCCGCCGGTCGCTTTCCAGCCCGTTTGATTGCCATTTATCTGCTCAGCCAGTTCACCGGCGCACTGCTCGCCAGCATCGTTCTGCGGCTGCTGTTTCCCAATCACCTCACGCCTGGAACTACGGTTCCCTCTGGCTCATCGCTCCAGTCGTTCATGCTCGAACTGCTGCTTTCCTGGATACTGATGCTGGTAGTACTGCGACTGTCAGAAAATCCCTCCAGCGGCGCTCAGGCTGGCCTTGTCGTCGGTTCCGTGATCGCGCTCGAAGCGATGTTCGCAGGACCTGTCTGCGGGGCTTCGATGAATCCCGCCAGATCGCTGGGGCCCGCGCTGATTTCACTCAAACTGCAGCACATCTGGATCTATCTCACAGCCCCGGTGCTCGGCGCACTGCTGGCAGTGCCTGTGAATCGAATTTTTCATCACTCGCCAACAGACTCCGGAGCATCTGAGTGAATCTCACAGAATCGCTCACGCGACTGATTTTCTTCACCGGCAAAGGTGGTGTGGGAAAAACGTCGCTGGCCTGTGCCACGGCCTTGAAACTGGCAGACAGTGGTCTTCAGGTTTTGCTGGTTTCTACGGATCCCGCCTCCAACCTCGACGACGTCCTGCAAACCTCGCTCGGAACTCAGCCGGTCCCCATACCCGCCGCTCCCCGCCTTGCTGCGATGAATCTCGATCCCAGGCAGGCCGCTGAAGAATATCGTCGGCGAATGGTGGAGCCATATCGCGGGCTGTTGCCGGAGTCTGCCATTCAAAGTATCGAAGAACAGTTTTCCGGCGCCTGTACCATGGAGATCGCCGCGTTCGAAAAATTTGCCCAGTTGCTGGCGGACCGAACTGCCACAACCAAATTTGATTCTGTCGTCTTCGACACAGCCCCCACCGGACATACCCTGCGGCTGCTGGCGTTACCTGCCGCATGGACCGATTACCTGCAGCAGAACACGACCGGCATCAGCTGCGCAGGGCCGCTGGCCGGGCTCCGTGAACAGCAGGCTTTGTTTCAGCAGGCTGCGACCGTCCTGCGTGATTCTTCGTCCTGCACCTTCGTGCTGGTGGCCCGGCCGGATCAGTCGTCGCTTCGTGAAGCAGCCAGGACCAGTCGGGAATTGCAGCAGTCGGGAATTGAACAGCAACGGCTGGTGATCAACGGTGTGTTTCGACCAGCCCATACCGGTGACACTCCCGCAGACGCACTCGCAGCCGAAATGCAAAGGCAACTGCTCTCACTGCCCACGCCACTCAACACCCTGGCCCGCACTGAAATCCCCTCGCTTGCCGTCACACAGCCTGATCCTGCCTGGCTGCGAAAGCTGCTCAAGCCGACCACCGAAACTGCTGTCCCGCCAAAGTCCGGCGCTCACAGCAGGCCCTCAGCGTTGCCTCCACTCACGTCGCCCGCAAATGCAGTCGCAGAAGACGGCTCGCCTCACGCTTCACCCGCACCCATGTTTCCGCCACTGAACAGTCTGACCAGTCTGCTGGCCGCGGCGGGACATGGCGTTATCCTCGTCATGGGAAAAGGAGGTGTCGGCAAAACATCGGTCGCCACAGCAGTCGCTCAAGCGCTGGCAGCCCGTGGCCACCACGTGCTGCTGACGACCACCGACCCTGCGGCACAACCGTCTGCAATCAACTCCGTTGGCCTCACCATCGCTCGAATCGACCCCGAAGAGGAAACACAGCGCTATCGTCAGCAGGTCATCGCTCAGTGTTCCGCAAACCTTGATGCCGCAGGACTCGCACTTCTGAATGAAGATCTGCGGTCGCCCTGCACTGAAGAAATCGCGGTATTCCGAGCATTTGCCGAGGTGGTTTCTTCGGGGGCACGACAATTCGTCGTGATCGATACCGCTCCAACCGGCCACACCGTTCTGTTACTCGATGCCGCGCTCGCGTTTCATCGCGAGGTGGAGCGACAGAGCAGGGCACTTCCTGAATCAGTACAGCAGCTGCTGCCCACGCTGCGCGATCCTGACCTCACCCGGATCCTGCTCACCGTGCTTCCCGAAGCTACGCCTGTGCATGAAGCCGACGAACTGCAAAAGGATCTGCAGCGCGCCGGTATCCAGCCCTTCGCGTGGGTGGTGAATCAGGTGTTCAGCGGACTGCAGACCACAGACCCGGGGCTGCAGGCGCGGCAGACCACAGAACAGCGATGGCTGCAGGAAATTGGCAGGCTGGCGACACGAGCCGTCAGCATTCCGTGGACTCTGCAGGGGATTGAGGCATAACATGAAGTGGATCACGCCGGAACTTGACGCCTTTCTTCAGGCCCGCGAAGCCGAACAGTCGCTGATTCCGGAGGACAGGCTGGAGTCCTTGCGAGAGGTGGCGGGATGGATCAGCAGCAGGCTCGCTGCCCATCAGCCAGCAATGCTGGTGTTCATCTGCACCCACAACTCCCGACGCAGTCATTTCTCACAAATCTGGGCAGACATCGCTGCACGGTACTATCGACTCAACAGCGTACAGACGTTTTCCGGCGGAACAGAAGTAACCGCAATGAACCCCCGTGTTGCGGATTCGCTGCGGCGAAGCGGACTCAGGGTGAATGTCGAGAATCCACAGGACAGCAATCCACGGTACCTCGTCCAGTTTGCTGCCGAACAACCACCTCTGATTTGTTTCTCGAAGATTCACAATCAGCCACCCAATCCCGATCGAGATTTTTGCGCAGTGATGACATGTGGTCACGCCGACGAAGCGTGTCCACTGGTTCCCGGCTGCACGCTCAGATCGCCGGTACGGTACACAGATCCTAAAGTGTCCGACGGGACACCGCACGAGGCCGCCACGTACGATGCACGCTCAAGTCAGATCTGCAGAGAGATGATTTACATGATGCGAATGGTCCAGGCAACCCGCTGAAGTGGCCCTGGCCCAATCCGGCACGCGTTTGTTCAGTCAAACTCCACCGAAACCGGGGCATGATCACTCACTTCCAGCGCCGCTTCCCGACTGATGGCAGCCGAACGAAATCGCGGCCGTGCGGCCGCGTTGCAGCACAGATAATCGATTCGCCAGCCCCGGTCCAGCTCCCGTGCCCGGCCACGGTTTGACCACCACGAGTAGGGACCGTGGACATCCCCGTGATGTTCTCGGATCAGGTCGTGCCAGCCTGCCTTCAGAAGTCGTCCCATCCATGCCCGCTCATGCGGCAGAAAACCGGATGTCGACTCGTTGGACTTCGCATGGAAAATGTCTTTTTCCGTGTGGGCCACATTGATATCGCCTCCAAACACCAGCGGTTCACCGGAACGCCGGGAGTCCAGCCACCGCCGAAACATACCGAGCCAGCGGTCCTTTACCGCCTGACGCTCGGGGCCCGAAGAACCGGACGGCAAATACACGCAGGCCACCCTCAGCCCACCCGTTGTCGCCTCAATCAGCCGACCTTCCTCATCTCGGTGACGTCCAGCGACCTGCAGCGAATGCACCTCAATCGGAAAACGCGACCAGATCGCCGTTCCGGAATATCCCGGTCGCTCCGCCGGATTCCAGACAACATGCCAATCCCTCGGCTGGCGGATGTCAACCGGCAGCTGCCCCGGCAACGCACGAACCTCCTGAAGCAGCAGCACCGCAGGATCAATCGAGCTCAAATGTTCCATGAATCCCTTTCGCAACGCCGCCCGAAGGCCATTTACGTTCCACGTCGTGATTCTCATGACACCGACTCTCAACTCAGCGGATACAGAACCGATATGCGCCGCACGTGAAAACGTTAAAACTGGCAATCTGGAGAAAATGCGAATTTCTGTAAGTTTTCACCAGATTCTGCTTGAAAACTCGCTGTCGCCACTGGAGACTAATCAGTTAGTTTCGAAAAAGCCACACGTCAGTCACCAACGTTCGCAGATCACCTGCTCACGATTGTTTGCTAATTACCTGAATCCCCGTGAATGCTGACGTCATCGTGTGCCACCGTGCAGACTGGATCATCGACATGAAATCGCCCATCGCTCATTTTCGCCTTGCAACATTTGGTCTGGCCGCTGCTCTGACGCTGGGGTCCCTCTGCCCGCTGTCTCAGGCCGACGAGCCTGCCGCATCAGCAGCTAAAACCACAGCCTCAAAGACCACAGCCGCAAAAGCCGCTGTCCGCCCCCGAACAGGATTCACCCCCCAGGACGAACAGCGATTCCGCGGGCTGCCTCCCGAAAAGCTGCTCCAAAACCGCTCTCACGATGTCGTTCTTGACCAGAACGGTGGCTTTTCCGGTCAGCTTCTGTCAATCACCGCCGGCAAACTGGCTCCCGCAGGTAAGATGAAGGTGAAACTCCTCAGCCGTGGCCAACTGCTCGCCGAAACGACGACCGATGACAGCGGAAAATTTTCCGTCACCGGAATCAAGCCAAAACAGGTGGTTGCGATCTTCGCCTCCGGCCCCTCCGGCTTCATCGTCTACGGGGTCCGCACAGCAGAAGCCTCCGAAAAGAACCCTGCTACGAAGGAAATCGACGTCGAATCCGTCATCGTCGATTCATCCAATACCAGCGTCGCCACAGAACTGCTCGGACGGTCAATCGGCATCCGTGATCTGCGGTTTTCCGGCACCGTCCGCGACAGCGATAAGCAATTTCCCGAACCGTCCGGCGATCTCGCCACCTCCCTCAGCTACGACAGCGTACAAATCGCTGCCGACGGTAAGGTGTATGGCCAGATCAATCTGCTGGACGACCGCACGGGACTCCTCCGCGAAGTCCTCAGCATGCGTGTCTTCTTCCTGAAAGATGGCAAAGTTGCCGCTGCTGGTCGCGTCGCTGGTGATGGTGGCTTTTCTGTCGGTGGCCTCGAACCCGGTGTGCATAGCGTCATCGGTGTTGGTCGTGACGGAATCTTCGCCCTCGGTATCGAGGTGCTCGCGTTCAAAGCCGCCGATAAACTTGAAGATGCTGTCCCAGTTTCACTTTTCGCAAGCATGGAAGTCGCCGTCGCCCCTGTCACCGCGCAGAACATCAATGCTGGCAACTTCACCAGCTTCTTCGGCCAGGCTCCCGGGACTGCTCCCGGTGTCCCCGGCGCTCCCGGAACCGCACCCGGTGGTGCCCCCGCCACTCCCCCAGGCTCAGGCAGCCCAACCGGGCCCGGCACCGCCGGTGCCGGAGCAGGGGGCGCAGCAGGCGGATTGGGTGGTGCCCTGGCAGGCGGACTGGCCGGTGCACTCGGCGGAGCTGTTCTTGGGAATGGTGGGAACGTGTCAAACACGACTCCTCCATCTCCTCCGCCCACGCCGTAGTTCGCTCGCTCTGTCGCTCTGATAGTTAAACAGCTAATCTCCACACCGCCATCACAATGTGGCGGTGTTTTTTTGTCCCTGCCACCGCGCCGCTACTCTCATTTCCAATGAACCCCCAGTCACCTCCCGGTCATTTGATCTGTGAGCAGTCGCCCGCTGACGGCGAATGGAACATGGCGCTCGATGCCGCACTCCTCGCACTCGCTACTCAACGCGCTGAATCCATTATTCGCATCTACCGTTGGAACGCTCCTGCCGTAACGCTTGGGTATTTTCAGGCATCCAATACTACACCACCACAGCAGTCGAATCCGTTTCCCGGTCTTCCCGTTGTCCGACGACTCTCTGGTGGCGGCGCGATACTCCATCATCATGAATGGACTTATTCCTGCATTCTTCCACCGCACCACCCGGCACGACAAAACCCCTCACAACTCTACCAGACAGTTCACCTCGCCCTGATAGAACTGCTTGGTCGCTGCAATGTGCCCTGCAGGCTTCGCGGTGAACCAGGTCACCCACCCGCAACGCCTTTAAAGGATGCCACAGCCGCGACAGAGCACTTCCTTTGCTTTCTTCGCGGTAATCCCAACGACATCGTGCATCAATCCGGTTTCAAGATTGTCGGCAGTGCTCAGCGCCGCAGGCAGGGCGCAATTCTCCAGCACGGCAGCATTCTGATGAGGGCGTCCAGTCATACGCCCGACCTTCCCGGGCTGCTTGACCTCAGCCCCTCCTGCGATCTGCAGCTCTTCGAGCACTCGTTGCCGGATACAATCGCAGGCTCCGTAGCCGAAAGCTGGGAAAGGCGAACCTGGACAGACTCTGAACTGCAGCTTGCCGATCAAATTCAGCGGCAAGCCGCCATCGAGCAGTCTCAGGCCAGCAATTCCTCAACCACCCGCGACTCTTCCACACCAGTCAATCGAGTGTCAAGCCCCTGATACTTCCAGGTGAATCGCGAATGATCAATTCCCAGCTGATGCAGCAATGTCGCGTGGACATCGTGAACTGAAACGCGGTTCTCGACCGCTCGATATCCAAATTCGTCAGTCGCTCCATAGCTGAAGCCTGGTTTGAAACCGCCGCCGGCGAACCACATCGTGAAGCCAGCCAGATGATGGTCTCTTCCATCGCCCTGAGCCATGGGCGTGCGGCCAAACTCAGACCCAAAGACAATGATCGTGTCGTCAAGCATCCCCCGCTGCTTCAGGTCCGTAATCAGCGCTGCAGCTCCCTGATCGACTTCTGCAGCGGTACCGGCGGAGTGTGCCTTGACAGCTCCATGGTGGTCCCAGTCACGATGATACAGCTGAATAAAACGCACTCCTCGTTCAGCCAGACGCCTCGCCAGCAGGCAGTTGGATGCGAAGGACCCATCGCCTCCCTGTGTACCGTACATGTCCAGTACGTGTTTGGGTTCACGGCTCACATCCATCAGCTCCGGGACGCTTGACTGCATCCGAAACGCAAGTTCGTACTGAGCGATCCGGGTGGCAATCTCGGGGTCATCCAGACGGGCGTTTCCGAGTTGATTAAGTTGCTGTACGGCGGATACGACATCCCGTTGTCGAGCAGTCGTCACACCTTTGGGATTACTCACATACAGAACAGGGTCGCCGGTCGCCCGAAATTCCACGCCCTGAAACTGGCCCGGCAGAAATCCGGAATGCCACTGTCTGGCAGCAATCGGCTGTCGCTGGCCGTAACGGCCGGTACTCACCATCACCACAAAGCCCGGCAAACTGCTTGTTTCAGCGCCGAGTCCGTAGAGCAGCCATGAGCCCATCGCCGGACGGCCGGCCGTCATCGTTCCGGTATTCATGAACGTATGAGCCGGGTCATGATTGATCGCGTCGGTATGCAGCGATCTCACGATGCACATGTCATCCGCACAGGCAGCTCCCAGTCGCGGCCAGATCTCCGCGAATGACTGGCCCGACTGTCCCCACTGTCTGAACTGGTGCTGCGGTGCAAAACAGTTCAGACGCTGCCCCTGCAGCTGCGCAATCTGCTGGCCCTGAGTCACCGATTCCGGCATCGGCTGACCATGGAGTTCTGCAAGCTTCGGTTTGTTGTCCCACGTGTCAATGTGAGTCATCCCACCGGCCATATAAAGCCAGATGACTCGCTTTGCTCGCGGAACATGATGCAAAGGCTGCAGCGTTCCCGGCCAGCGCGTTACGGATGCAGCGGCGTCACCGGCAGCGGCAGTTCCCAGCAGCGACGTCAGGGCCATTGACCCAACACCCACTCCGCCGGTTCCCAGAAACGAGCGGCGGGCCAGATTGACAGGCAGCGTAATCATTGGTCACTCCAGGGGAAATTAGTTTCGCGTAATGACTTCATGCAGGTTAAGCAGGACTCGGGCCACACTGGTCCATGCTGCCAGTTCCGGTCGCGGAACGTCTGTTCCGGACGGGCGGCTTCCGACCCCCAGCAATGCCTCGGCCGCAGCCGCATCAGCCACATATTGCGTGCGATGTTCGCCCAGCAGCTGCAGCACCACACCACGCTCCTCAGCTGTTGCCGCTCGCGACATTGCCCGACGAAATGCGTAATCCACGCGGGCCGCATCGTCACCGCCACCCTCCCGAAGAATTCGTTCCGCAAAGACTTTGGCAGCCTCCACGTACGATGGATCGTTCAGAAGCACCAGCGACTGCAGCGGGGTATTTGAGCGATTTCGGTCTGCTGTACACTCCTCCCGGCTTGGAGCATCAAAGGCCAGGAGGCTGGGGTGCAGATACTGACGCTGCCAGTGTGTGTACAAACCGCGACGATAGAGTTCTTCGCCGTTACCGTTCTGCCATTCACGAGTTGGAAAATTCAGGTAAGCCCAGTAGCCAGCGGGCTGGTAAGGTCGCACGCTGCGGCCACCAACCCTTCGCACAAGAAGCCCGCTCACAGCCAGCGCGTTATCTCGCACTGACTCAGCATCGAGCCGGAACCTTCCCTGGCGGGCCAGCCAGCGATTGTCCGGGTCACGCTCCCGCAGGACTGCATCGGCCAGAGATGACTGCCGGTAAACCTGCGTCAGCAGCATGCACCGAATCAGGTGCTTCATATTCCAGCCTGATCGTCGAAATTCGACCGCCAGATAATCCAGCAGTTCCGGATGGCTGGGCCATTCGCCCTGAGCCCCAAGGTCGTCCAGCCGCCGCGAAAGCCCTGCTCCAAAAAACAGCTTCCACAGGCGATTCACTGTGACACGTGCCGTCAGGGGGTTTTCACCAGAGACAAGCCACTCCGCAAGATCGAGCCGGGTGAGCCGTCGATCTGCCGCTGGTTCTGATGCAAGCACAGCAGGAATCGCAGGGGTGACAGCATCGCCGCTGTCGTCCATCCAGTTCCCCCGGGGCAGGATACGAACCATGCGAGGTTCAACTGCCTCTGTGACGAGTGTCGTCGGCATTGTGGCTTCGAGAGCAGTGCGGCGACCCTCAATCTCTTTCAGCCGCTGTCGAACTGGTTCCAGAGCAGACGTAATGCCTCGGTGCCAGGCCGCAAATTTGGCCTGCTGCTCCGTGCTTCGCTCCGCGGAAGGCACAGCGAGAATTGCAGCGATCTCAGCAGGGGGCAACGCCGCTCCGGAAACTGGCCGCTTTGCAGTGGATACAGACAGCCGAAAACAACCCAGATTGTGACCCGGATTATCGTGATTCTGGTCCAGAGTAATCACGAGACGGGCACCTTCAGCAACTGTCAGATCGAGTGCTGTCTCGAAAACCGCGTAGTGAGGCTGAAGAGCCTGCTCCATCACCGCCCAACCCCATTTAGCACCTTTTGCATCGTTATCAATAGCGCCGGCCGCCGACCACTTTCCGTAAGGGTTGCGATCAGCTGCACCAGTTTGTTCAAAGCTCGCTGCTGCATTCCGGAGACTAATCAGCTCAGACGCATTGTCGCTGCGAACTTCCACTCGAAATTCCGTAAGGACAAAATTGCCATTCGATGCACGCCCGACCCCTTTCCTCGGAAGGGAATCATCCGGCGCCACATCGATTCGGAACGCCGTGATTCCAGGTGGTAACGAGGAGAATTCCAGCACGTAGGAATCAGTTGCCGGGTTGGGTCCGGCTGCCAGAAACATTCCGTCGCTCCGACGCTTCAGCTCCGTGCCATTCTGGGTCGCTGTTGCCTGAGGTTCGAGAGTGACCCAGTTCGCCTGATCCCGCTCCCACGTTTCGCGAAGCGCGGCAAGCTCAGGAGTCTCTGTAGACAACGTGGACTTCAGCATTGCGATCTCGCCATCCAGTTCCGCCAGGTGGCGAGACTGCTCAAGTGTGGGCACGCGCACAAAAGGCCCCCAATTTCCGTCGGAATTGGCTCCGGAATACAAACCTCGCTCCCGAATGTCCGCAAAAAAGGCCTCGAAACGATAGAAGTCGCGCGTTGTCAACGGGTCGAACTTGTGATCGTGACACTCCGCACATCCCAGCGTAATTCCAAGCCACGTGCCGGTAGCGTTACGCACCCGCTCAGAAATGTACTTCGCAAGATACTCCTTCGGCTGGACACCCCCCTCCGCACTCATCATTCCAAGTCGGTTGTAACCGGAGGCGATGCGATGTTCGAGCGTCGGTGAAGGAAGCAGGTCCCCTGCCAGCTGCTCAATCGTAAAACGGTCAAACGTCTTGTTGTCATTAAAGGCCGCGATCACGTACTCGCGAAATGGCGAGACACTCACCTCCTGGTCTCCGTGATACCCCACGCTGTCGGCGTAACGAACCAGATCCAGCCACCACATCGCCATTCGCTCGCCATAGTGAGGTGATGCAAGCAAACGATCCACAGCCCGTTCCCATGCATCCGCAGACTGATCTGCCACAAATGCGTCCACCTCGTCGGGTTCCGGAGGCAAACCCGTGAGGTCAAGGCTGAGTCGCCGCAGCAACGTCACTCGGTCAGCCTCAGATGCGGCCGAAAGACCAAGTGCCGATCGCTCCTGCTGCACGTGACGATCTATGCGTTCCGCAGCCTTTTTTGCGTCCCGACCAATCCATGAATCTTCGACCTCGGCAATTGGCAGAAAGGACCAGTGCCCCTGAAACTCACCGCCCTGAGAAATCCAGAGACGCAGGAGCTCTATTTGATCGGCACTCAGCGATTTTCCGGTTTCCGGAGGCGGCATCACAAGCTCAGTATCACCGGACGTCACCCGCTGTATCAGCTTGCTTTCAGCCGGCTGACCAGGCACGATTGCCCCGGCAGCACCACCTTCGCCATGGAGTCCTGCCTGAGTATCGAGACGCAGATCAGCCTCCCGCTTGTTGCGGTCCGGACCGTGACAGGCAAAACAATTGTCCGACAGAAGCGGACGTATATCGCGGTTGAATTCAATCTTCCGTAAAGAGCCGGCACCGTCGTCCGCAAGTATCGAGCAGCTGAAGGGTGCACAGACAAGCAGAACCAGAGCAGATCGCAGGAGCATCGTTCAGTTCCACGTCAGGTGAAAACAGCGGGGCAGGGCAGTCGAGCCAGATGCGATATTCTCCGGTGACGACTGCGTCGTGTCCAGACCACACAACCGCCGCATTTTCAGAAGTCTGTGATTGGAAAAAACTCATCCATCGATCGAACGTCTCAGCCGGTAACTGCCACAGACTCCGAAACCGCCGTCGCGATTGCTCAGCCAAACCAGCAATGGCATGGCAAAAGACCACAGGATGCCAAGGATCAGCATCCCACGGAGTACCGGGCTGAGCAGTTCCACCGCCCCCAGACGAGTCCCGCCCCAGAAGGCTGCCGGAGCACCGGCCAGACCGAAGAACCCTGCAAGCCACAGCCGGTGACGAAGCCAGGAAAGTGAAAAACGCAGTGTGGTGGCAAACTGCATCCAGAGCACCGTCATCCAGAATGGCGGCAGCCCGGGAAGCCAGCCTTCGTCAGCAAAACGCAGCACATCCAGCTGCAGGCACAATCCATCGACAATGCAACCCACCAGTGCCGCAATAAGCACCAGTCGCAGTTCCGGCCCCCGGGCCGTAGCAAGGGCGATATGCAAAACCACCAGTAAAAACGCAAAGGCCGCGCCAGGCGTTCCTGCGCCCCAGGCCGCGCCGAATACGCACGCCACCCACCCCAATTCGTACATCAGGAAATTCAACCATTTTGCAGCCGACATTACGCTCACCTCCTCAATCCCGAAAAATCTGCAGACAGCAATTTCCACACATTCTGCCCCAATTCACCAATTGCCCCCGCTTTTCAGCCGAAATTCCTGCTCTTCCTCGTGTGAATCTGGTAAATTCTGCGTCATTCTCGACGTTCCTCCATTTTCGTCACAACACCCGGATGACAACGTGGTACAAGCCATGCATTTCCAAACACTTCGCCAGTTTCTCCGATCTCTGCTCCCCACCCACAAAAACACTCGTTGCCGACGCCAACCAGGTCGCCGACGCAGCCTCGCCGAACAACTCGAATCCCGTGCACTTCTCGCCGGAAATGTGCTCGTCCAGGTCCAGAACGGCAACGCGACCATCACAGGTGATACCGCAGCCAACCAGCTTGAAATCACCGGTGGTCTCAACAGCATCCTCGTCCGTGGGCTCGAAGGCACCACCATCAACGGCGGGTCCGGAACGTTTACTCTTGCCTCAACCAGCACGTTCAACGGCGGTCTGGTCATCAGCCTGGGTCAGGGTAACGACCGTCTGACCATCGGTGCCGACGTTGCGCTGGGCTCAGTCAGCATTTTCGGGGAAGCCGGTGACGATACACTTTCAATCACCTCCAGTACCGTCAACGGCAACCTTGTGATTGACGCCGCTGACGGCAGCAACACCATCACGCTGCTCAATTCCACGCTCAAGTCCCACGTCGCTCTCAATGCCGCCGGTTCCTCACTCATCAGCCTCCGCGGTGGCCGCATTGATGGACGACTGACTGTTGATACGGCAAACAGTGACGATCAGGTTTCCATCGATTCCACCACCGTCAACGGCCACACTTCAATCGAAGTTCGCGCGGGCAACGACGTGGTCGCTCTCCGTAATGCCACACTCAACGGCGAACTTTACGTCGATGCCGGACGCGGTGACGATGTCGTCTACGTCGAATCCTCCGCAGTCGCCCGCCGCTCTGCCATCTGGATGCGCGAAGGCAATGACAACCTGCGGATGCAGGGAAATACTCGTTTTAATCGCCGACTCCTCATAGGCGCCGTACTCGGCAGCGACCAGGTCGAGTTCACAACAACCGTCGCTCTCCCCCGCCTCACTCGACTCGGACGCCCCGGCGCGACCGTCAGTCCTGCAGTCATCGAAGCCAAAATCAATAACACAACCACCGGAGTCTTCGGGCGGGCCGCCGCCGCCGCTGACCTGCTCACACCAGTCCTCAGCATCGATGTCACTCCCGCTACGGTCGGAGAAGAAGCCGGGGCCACCGCCGCAAACGCTTCAGTCTCACGTACCGGTTCCACTGCCACCGCCCTCACGGTCACTCTGACGTCCTCAGCCACCACTCGAGCCACCGTGCCGGCGACGGTGACCATCCCCGCCGGCGCACAAAATGCCTCCGTCGCTGTCGCCGCCGTCGATAACTCCACTGCAGAACCAGACACCACCGTCACCATCACGGCCTCGGCCACAGGTCTGAAAACCGGCACCGACACTCTCATCGTGACCGGCCAGGAAACCGCTGCACTCACACTCACGCCACCGTCCACTTCCATCACAGAAGCCGCCGTTGTCTCCGCGCGGACGTTCACCGTTTCCCGCAACACAACAGATAATTCACAGCCTCTCACTGTCACGCTCACCTCCTCCAATCCCACCCGGGCCGAAATCCCGGCCTCTGTCGTGATTCCCGCCAACTCGGCAACAGCCACCTTTGTCGCCGCCGTACAGAATACCGTTGACGATGGTGATGTGTCCGTACAAATCACTGCCACCGCCACCGGTCTCACCACCGCCACATCCACAGTCACAATTGTCGATGACGACACCAGCAACGGGACGCTCGCCATCAACGCTCAGGCCACCTCCATCGCCGAGAATTCCGCGGATGGCCTCCTGCTCACCATCACCCGCAGCGGTGTTCCACTGTCCGCTCCGCTCACAGTCAACCTGCTCTCCAGCAACTCCCGCCTGACTGTGCCGGCCACCGTAACGATTCCGGCAAACGCGGCATCAGCCACCGTCTCAGCTGTCCCGGTAAACGACACGTTCGACGATAACGATGTGCTGGTGCAAATCACCGCCACCGCAGAAACATTTACCACAGGTACCCTCTCCGTAACCGTGGTTGAGGATGATGTCGCTGCACTCACTCTGTCGCCTGCCTCCACCACCATCATCGAAGATGCAGGAACTGCCCAACGCACGTTTACCGTGACCCGCAGCAATGCCCGCACCAACTCCAGCCTCACCGTCAATCTCTCCACCGGAACACAGACTCGTCTCACAACTCCCGCCACAGTTGTCATCCCGGCCGACCAAAGCTCCGCCGACATCGTGCTCACCGCCAACGACAACCAACTCTTTGACCAAACCATCAGCGTCCAACTCACTGCAACCGCCAACGGATTTACCGTCTCTCAGTCAACAATTTCACTCGTCGATAATGAATCCGCTGCACTGACGCTGTCACCGTCCACCGCAACTCTCAACGAAAGTTCCACCGGCGGTCTCACGCTGACGGTCTCACGCAACTCGGCCGATCTCTCCGCTCCGCTGACCGTCCAACTCTCCTCGAACTCCAGCCGCGTTTCCGTGCCGACACAGGTCACCATTCAAATCAACCAGTCCTCCGCCACGTTCACAGCCAGTGCCGTTCAGAACGAACTCCTTGACGGAACTGCCTCGGTGACCATCACAGCAGCTTCAACTGCCTTCACAAGTTCCAGCTCGACACTCTCTGTGACCGACGATGACGTTCCGACACTTGCGATCACCCCGACTACGACCAGCGTTTCCGAGACTGTCGGTTCCACAACCGTTTCCGTTTCCATCGGAAAGACCACAACCACAGATCGAATCGTGACCCTGAATTATTCCAATTCACAACTGCTCAGCGGTCCAGCCTCAATCACGATTCCCGCCGGACAGTCGGCCGCCAATCTGCAACTGACAGTTGCCAATGACGTTGTGATCAGTGGCTCACTTACTGCCGCCCTTACTGCCAGCATCGCAGACTCAAACCCGGCAACCGCCACGATCACTGTCCTTGACAATGACACCATGCCTCTCACTGCCAGCGGTAACACCAATCCCGTTGTCGAGTCCAGCGATACACTGATTACGAAAAAGGCCAGTTTCATCATCACTGGCGGATCCGAACCGTTCGCACTCATAGAGCTGGATGCCAACGGAGATGGCACGTACGAATCCTCCACTTTTGCCGACTCCTTTGGCGACTACTCCATTTCCACAACTCTGACCCACACCGCCGCCAACAACGGCGCCAATCGCCTTATTCTCCGTGCCACTGCCGGGCCGAATGCTGCTGATACCGCACTGAATGTCCACTACGCCGTCGGCTCCGTGATCCGCTTCGCCACCACCTCCGGTACGTTCGATGCTGAACTCCTCGATGCCGCCGCCCCCGTAACGGTGGCCAACTTCCAGTCCTACCAGGAATCCAACGCCTGGCAAAACCTGATCGTCCATCGAAATGTACCTGATTTTGTGATTCAGGCCGGTGGGTTCACTGTCTCCAACAGCCAGATCTCAACCGTTGCCACAAACCCACCCATCACCAACGAATTTAATCCGGCCAATTCAAATCTCCGCGGTACCATCGCCATGGCGATGCTCAGCGGAAACATCAATAGCGGTACCAGCCAGTGGTTCATTAACGTTGTGAACAACACGTCCCTCGACAGCGGCAAGTTCACCGTCTTCGGCCGAATCATCGGCAGCGGCATGCAGGTCGTAGATACCATCAACAACATTCCCAGCCGCAATGTCTCGACACTCTACAACAACGGCGCCCTCGGTGAAGTGCCACTCGATAACGCTCCGCCAGCAGGCACTCAAATCACCGGTACTGTCACCACCCAGTCCGGCAGCAACCTCGTACTCGGTACAGGAACAAGCTTCACAACTCAACTACAGCCCGGACAGTCACTCCGTATCGGTGGTCGATTGCACTTTGTCAGCTCAATTCAGTCCGATACCCAAATCACACTCACTTCCCCGGCTCCCGCAGGAAACACCAGCGTCACCGCGTTCAAAGACGCTGCCCCACCGGATGCGGATTTCGTAATCTTCAGCAACATCTCAGAACTGCTGAGCGACATTTAGTCGATGTTGCTGTCCGATCTCCCAGGCCCCTGCAGCGGTGGTCGCTCTCGCAGCCACTGCTGCATCAGTCGCACGTTTCGCTCAAACACATCCGCATTCTGGCTCCTGCCCCCACTCGCCGCAGCAGTCTCAACAGCGTAAACTTCCGCAGATTCCGGTTCACACCGATCTGCGGTCTCACGCTGCCAGCCCACCAGCACCTGCCGCATTTTTTCAAGTCGCTCCCGGTGCTCCGCCACGCCGGCAAGGTTGCGAAACTCCCACGGATCCGACTCGGTGTCATACAGTTCCTCAACCGGACGTGTCGCTGCCATGATCAGCGACTGCTCACTCGTCAACTCTCCAGCTTCATGCAGCCGTCGCATCGCCTGCAAAATCGGCTTGCTGTCCTTATAGCGGTTCGGCTGAAGGTATGGTCGATTCGGAAAGCCATTCCAGATGTACTTCCACCGACTGTCCCGCACGCTGCGAATCAAATCCACCGTCTCATCCGCCCGATCCCGCGCGGCAAACACGTACTGTCGAGGCTGGTAGTCGGCACTCAGAATGTCCCGCGAGTACATCCGGGAAGGCCGGGCAATTCCAGCCAGAGCCAGCGACGTGGCAGCCAGATCGATATGCTCCACCACATCCTCGCGAATCCCCCCCCTCGCAACTCCCGGTCCACTCACAATCAATGGGACATGGGTGCCACTGTCGTACAGAAACTGCTTGGCACGGACATGACTGATACCATGATCCGTCATAAAGAAAATCACTGTGCGGTCAAGTTCTCCAGCAGATCTGAGTTGCTCCACGACTCGTCCCACCTCTCTGTCGGTCCAGCGGACAGTATCGAGGTACTGAGCCCAGTCTTCGATAATTACCGCGTCCTGAGGAAGCCATGGCGGGAGGTGCAGGCCAGCTTCAGCAGTTGTCGAGCCCAGCTCGCGAAGTGCCCTCGCTGGCCACTCCCTGCCGTTCCCCTGTCCGCGATGTTTCCCGCCGTGCAGCTGCACCTGCACAAAAAATGGCCGGCCGTCCTTCCGCTTCATCCAGTGATCCCGGTCGTATGCAGCGTCCGGATTCCAGACAAAGTTGTAGTCTGTTTTCGCCACCTTCACGCTCGGCGATGCGCGCACCTCATCCGCAGGACGCAGGAAATCCTCGACTGTCAGATTATTGACATGGTAGCCAGCCTCCCGAAACAACTCGGGTACCAGCCGCACGCCACCAGGCAGCTGAATCAAATGCCCCGGTACGCTCGATCGATGGTTCTCGGCACCCAGACTTGTCTGATAGCACCCTGTGATCAGCGCCGATCGACAGATGCTGCAGATCGGAGCCGTGACGAAGGCGCGGTTGAACTTTGTGCCGGCCACCGCGAGGGCATCCACGTTCGGCGTTTGGATATCCCGCTGACCGTAACAGGAAAAATCTGCCGACATATCCTCCACAATCAGCCAGACAATATTCGGCCGCTCTGCCAATGTTGCCGCTGGCTTGCCTCCTGCAACTGCTGCAGTGAGCAGGCTCTGCGTTGGCAGTGAGATGCTCGGCGACCGGGAAATCGCAGCCTGTTCATCCGCACTGAGTGCCTTGCCACGTGCCCCTCCAGCCTTCTTTTTCGCACCCTTGCCCTTTTTACTCCCAGCTTCTCCCTCGCTCCCCGCGCCACGCCCTGATCCCACTTGCACACCCTCGACGTTTTTTTCCGGCAAATAGCGGGACAGCTCGGACTTCACATTCCCTGACTCGACGCGGCCTGCCAGATTCGTCCATTCATACGGATCTGCTTCATGATCGTAAAGTTCCTCACTGCCGTCCGCATAACGGATGTAACGCCACCGCGAATCCCGCACGGAGTGGTTGTTCCGGCCGAATGTCGTCACTGCCGCGCCGCTCCACTCAGCCCCGGGATCCCGCAGCAGCCCCTCAATTGTCTGCCCCTCGACATGAGCTGGAACCGGTACGCCTGCCAGCCCGCAGAGTGTGGGGTAAACCGACATCAAATCCACCGGACGACTGCAAACCCCTCCGCCCTTCGTCACTCCAGGTACCACCCAGATAAATGGCACCCGCGTGGCTTCCTCCCACAACGCGAACTTGCGCCAGTGCTCTTTCTCACCCAGATGCCAGCCATGGTCGCCCCAGAGACAGATAATCGTGTTGTCGCGGTAAGCAGACTTGTCCAGCTCATCGAGAACGCGGCCGATCTGAGCATCGAGATAACTGCACGCGGCAAGATAGGCCTGAATGGCCTCCTTCCAGCGACCGGACTTCAACACCGCCGCATGGTCCCCTTCAGGTTTCGCCATCCGCAGCCCCGCTTCCGGGATATCTGACAGGTCTCCTGCTCTCGTCGGTGGCAATTCGATTTGGTCCAGCGGATGCATGTCGTAATACTTCTGCGGCACGTTCCATGGCATGTGCGGCTTATGAAAGCCCAGAGCCAGAAAAAACGGGCTCTCGTGCTGCTGCTGGAGCTGCGAGATTCCGTAATCTGTCGTAGCCGTATCGGGAACCAGTTCATCGCCACCCTGCAAAATCCCGAACTGGATGCCGCCAATACTGCGATCCTCCAGAACTTTCGCCGCTCCCAAATCGCCCTTTTCGCTGCTGCCCTCGCCCACCCACTGATCACGAAATCCAGTTCCTCCATGCCATAACTTGCCTTTGGCAAGCGTCTTCCAGCCAGCTTCACGGAAGCGACTGAAGAGCGATTGCTGACTCTGGATGACTCCACCGTAGGGATCGGAATTCTGGTACACCCCTGTCGTCCCTGGCCGCATACCCGACAGCAAAGCAGCTCGCGAAGGGTTGCACAGCGGTGCTGCACAATGGGCATTGCTGAAAGTCACCCCGCGGGCAGCCAGTCGGTCCAGATTCGGAGTCTTCGCCTGACGATTTCGAGCGAGATGTCCCACCCAGTGATTCAGGTCGTCCACGGCGATGAACAGCACGTTCAGCCCACTCGTCCTGTCGGGCTCCGCTGGTCCGGTACCGATGCCAGCCACGGCAATGCCGGCTGCCGACAGCCATGCGAAAATCAACGCTCCAGCAAATAACCTCAACATCCTCCGCGCTCCTCTTTCAGTCCCCCACTTCACCCAAATAACGCCTGCACCACAGTTCCATGCACGTCCGTCAGCCGAAAATCTCGTCCGGCATGACGAAACGTGAGCCGCTCATGGTCCAGTCCGAGCCCATACAGCAGCGTGGCGTGCAGGTCATGCATATGCATTGCCCCTTCAACCGGATGAAATCCAAATTCATCCGTTGCGCCCCACGTCAGCCCACCGCGAACTCCACCACCGGCCAACCACATACTGAAGGCGGCCGGATGATGATTTCTGCCGTCGCCATTCTCCACTGTCGGCGTGCGACCAAACTCCGCTCCCCAGATCACAAGCGTGTCTTCAAGGAGCCCCCGCTGGTGCAGGTCTATGAGCAGTCCCGCAATCGGACGGTCCACCTGTCCACACTCCTTCACGAGGCCCGCATTGTTCTTCGTGTGATGGTCCCACGTGTAATCCGTGGAAACCTGAATATACCTCACACCCGCCTCCGCAAACTTCCTCGCCAGCAGACACTGACGACCAAAGTTGTCGGTGGGCGGCTGATTGATGCCGTAAAGCTCAAGAGTCGCTGCCGTCTCGTCCTCCAGTCCAAGAATCCGCGGTATCACCGACTGCATTCGAAATGCCGTTTCATAACTGGAAATCAGCCCCTCGATGCCGCGATCCTCCCCCACCTCCGCCAACTGCGCTCGGTTGAGCGACTGAATCAGGTCCAGTTGCTTCTTCTGAGCGATCTGATCGAGCCGACTATTGCTCAGGTTTGCCACCCTCGCTTTGGAAATCGGGGTTTCGGCAGAACCAATCGCAGTCGCCTGATGGACGGCAGGCAGAAATGCGGCCCCGTAGTTCTGCACACCACCATGGCCCCGCGGAGGAGAGATCGTGATAAACGCAGGCAGATTCTCACTCTCTCGCCCAAGACCGTAACTCACCCACGCTCCCACACTCGGACGCACCAGATTCGCACTTCCCGTGTGCAGATTCAGGAGTGCTTCACCGTGGGCCGATCCATCTGTATGCAGCGATCGAATCACACAGAGCCGGTCCGCGTGTCGCGACAGCTCCGGAAATAACTCGCTGATCTCCAACCCGCTCTCACCGCAGCGTCGATGCCGAAACGGAGATCCCAGCAGAATGCCCCCCGGAGGACTCCCGTGCTTCCAGATCTCGGTACTGACTGCCTGACCGGCAAACTCATTCAGACGTGGCTTGTGATCGAATAAATCCACATGGCTGGGACCGCCCCACATAAACAGAAAGATCACTCGCTTCGCCCGAGGTACGAAATGCGGCCCCGAGCCCTCCGCGAGAGCCGCGGCGGCAGCAATGCTGAGCCCACCAAAGCCGCAACCCGCACGCTGCAGCATTTCGCGGCGCCCCACTGGCCGAATAAATCCGCTGCAACCGGTCATTCCAGCAACTCCCCATCTTGAAATTACTGCAAATACTGAAATCGACTCGATGCAAATACTGCGTGACACACTCGCGACCACGACTCCGTCAACGCATCTGATTCACTGGCTCCCGCTGATCGCAGTTCCCCCTCCACCAGTCGCACATACTCGGCTGCCGCTGCCAGCTCCGCTGACGTCGGTTCCCCCGCTGCCAGCAGTTCGTAAAGCACTTTCAGGCGCGCCTCGACCGTGACGTCCCGCGACTCCTGCAGCACCCGGCGAGCCATCGCGGATGCGGTCTCCATCACCTGCAAATCATTCAACAGATACAAAGCCTGAACCGGTACCGTTGTCACCGGCCTTGCACCCGTCGCAGAATGCGGATTTGCGAAGTCAAACGCCTCAAATAACTCCGGCAAATCATTTCGAACCACCGGCAGATACACACTTCGACAACGGAAATCAGTCCGTCTTCTCACAAGATTAGCCCCCACTGCCGTCGCCTGATCCCCAAGGTAGCCCACTGTCGATTCCTGACGTCCAGCTTCGAGCACACCCGCCGACCAGAGCATTCCATCTCGCAGTGATTCCGGATCAAGCCGTCGTCGGGAAAATCGTCCCAGGAGCCGATTCTCCGGGTCTCGCTCACGCTGCTCCACAGAGCTGCGGCTTGACAAAGCGAAGACGCGACTGAGTACCACCTTGCGGATCAACGACTTCATCGACCAGCCTTCCCGCTGAAGCTCCAATGCCATGTAGTCCAGCAGCTCAGGATGGCTCGGCTGCTCCCCTGTGCGGCCGAAATTATCCACGGTCCGCACCAAACCGCGCCCCAGCAGGTGACGCCAGATGCGGTTGGCCAGCACCCGCGCACTCAGCGCGGAGGTGCGACTGCCAGCAGCCGTCAACCAGCGAGCAAACTCCTCCCGACCACTCCGATCGCCAGGGAGCGGCTGCGGGGGACCCTCGCACAAAACCTGCAGGAAACCCCGAGGAACGACTTCGGACTTGTCATCGAACCGGCCTGCCAGCCGTATCGCTTCGTCCCGCACCTCGCCACTCTCGACTGGAATCATCGCCCGAGGCGGAATTGTCGGCGGTTTTTCAAACTGAGTTCGCAGATCAGCAACCAGAGCCTTCTGGGCTTTCACCCGCAAAGACATCTCAGCGGCGGCATCCCGAGCTGACTCGGCGAATGACCCGGAGTCGGATTCGAGCTTCGCTGCGACAGCGGACGCGTCTCCCGACCGCAGCACTTTCAATACCGCTTCGGCAGCTCGCAGGCGACGCTCAAGCTCGCTCCGGCCACGCCAGTAGTCTTCGTACGCTGTGTTGAGTCCGTCTCCGGACTCGCCAAGACCCTGCAGACGCTCCATCACTCGCTGCTCGTTCAGCATATAACGCTGTTCCATCACGCGAGTCGATGTGAAAATTCCAGCCAGCGCGTAGTAATCGCGAGTGGGGATCGCGTCGAATTTGTGGTCGTGACAGCGAGCACATCCGATGGTCTGCCCAAGCACAGCACGGCCGATCGTGTCCAGCTGTTCATCCGCAACGTCCATTCGCTGACGATCAGGATTCACACCTAACAACACCTTGGGACCAACAACCAGAAAACCGGCCGCAATCCGCTGACGATCACGCTGTTCGACAGAGTCGTGCGGCAGCAAATCACCCGCCAGCTGCTCCAGCAGGAACCGGTCGAAAGGCAGGTCCGCGTTGATGGCATCAATCACCCAATTCCGATATCGCCACGCCTCACGGAACAAAAAGTTCTCGTCCAGACCGTTCGAATCGGCGTATCGGGCAAGGTCGAGCCAGTGTCGCCCCCAGCGCTCGCCGAAGGCCGGTGACGAAAGCAGCTCTTCAACAAGCTGCTCGAATTCTTCCGGGATCGGATTCGCCAGAAAACGCAGTCGCTGTTCAGCCGTGGCCGGGAGCCCTGTCAGCAGCAGACACACACGGCGAAGAAGCTCCTCCGGCGATGCGTCCACAGAAATCTGGAGTTCAGATCGCTCCAGTTCCGCCAGCACGAAATGATCCAGCTCCGTCCGTGGCCACGCTGCGTTTCGCACAGTCGGGATCGCTGAAACCTGCAGAGGACGGTAAGCCCAGTGCTCGCGGCCCGCAACAGGATCCGATGGGTCCTCAGGGACTACCTGCTCAGCCGGAGCCCGGGAGAGCAGGGTGGACCGAGGCTCGTCACCCCGCACTCCCCCGGCCACGTTCACAAGGAACATCACCAGCAGGCAGTGGATTTGCGGCCGAACTGATCGCACACGGATGCTCCTTGTTCGATTCTTCCATCACAGGACTTCAATGGCTTTCAA
Source organism: Planctomycetaceae bacterium (assembly GCA_046074645.1). Lineage (GTDB taxonomy): Bacteria > Planctomycetota > Planctomycetia > Planctomycetales > Planctomycetaceae > SXXK01. Next base: position 34,296 of record JBJTOP010000103.1, read on the forward strand.
CGGGCCTTCACGTCGTAGCTGCAGATGATCTCCTGGTCCCGCAGATACAGCCGCCCGTTGCAAATCACGGGATGCGTCCAGACACGCCCCTGCGGATTACGCTGTTCCGTCTGCGGTTCAAGAGTGAACCTGCCAACCTCCCTGTAGCCGTCCGGGCTCGCATTCACCAAAAAACACTCGCCCCTGTTCTCTGAAAGACAGTAAAGCATGCCATCCGCAAAAGCGACCGCACCTTTGCTTTCATTTCGCTTGCCGTCCGTCCAGACCTGTTCCCCGGAGAGCAGGTTCTGACAGATAATCCCGCCACCATCGGTGTGACCGTAAACGTGATCACCGAAAAGAAGGACCCCGCCGTGGTGATTCTTCATGACCTTGTTCTCGTACAACACTTCGACAGAATTGTCCTCGCTCACTCGAACCAGTTTGCAACCGGCACCGTAGCCAGACGTCACATACACCAGACCATCACGGTAGATCGGCGTTGGAATGACCGCGACACTGCCAGGAAAGCTGGTTTCCCAAAGCAGTTTTCCGGACTCGTCGAGCCCGAAGAGTTTTGTTGCAGTCAACTGAATGTACTGTCGTTTGCCAAAGTGCTTCACTGCCAGGATGCTGCTGTAGTGAGCCAGCTCCGTGATGTCGGAAGACTGCCAGATCTTCTCGCCAGTTTGCAGATCCCAGCAGACGACCGTTCCGATGGCGCCGCCCGGTGTTGCCAGAACACGATCACCGTCGATGAGTGCGGATTCGCAAAAGCCCCAGCTTGGGAGCTGCCCGCCGAGGTTTTTGGGGTCATCGATGTTTTCCTGTTTCAGCTTCCAGCGCCATTTCTCAGTGCCGTCCTTTGTGGCGGCACAGAGCACATCACCGTTTGCTCCAATGGCAACAACAACGCTGCCGTCTGCAGAAACCGTGGGCGTACTTCGCGGCCCGCCACCCCAGCCATTGTCCAGATAACTGCCAACGCGGGTCTGCCATAGTTTCTTCCCGGTCGCTGCGTCGAAGGCCATCAAAAAGTCGCTGGACTGCTGCGTTTTGCCGTCCGATCCCATCGTGTAAAGCACTTCGCCGACGATCGCGACACCAGAGTAACCAAGTCCTGCTTCCCGAGTCTCCCAGAGCTTTGCAGGACCACCCTCGGGCCAGGATTTCAAAAGTCCCGTTTCAACGGAAATATCATCGCGGCTGGGACCACGCCACGAAGGCCAGTCACCAGCGGTCACACACGAAGCACACAATCCCCCAAACACTCCCGCAAACAGCAGCAATAATCGCATGGTTCCCTCGATTCAGCCTGAAATTGATTTGTGCGGCTCCTTCAGAATGAGCCGCTGCTGTGGTGGCGGCGGGATCTTAGCAGGGGAGGGCGGTTGGGAAAATGAAGCAGGGGATGGAGCGGGTTTCCATGAAGGTCAGCGCTGATTGCCGCAGTCAACTGTGAACCTCTGAGGCAATCCACGACGCTCGAGTTCGGAATTCAGCACACTGTGGTAATGCGCAAGCCGTATGGCCGCATCATCCAGGGATCCCCCGAAGGATCGTGGCTCTTCAAGGTAAATCCTGGGAACCGCGAATTCCGTGATGCGCCAGCCCAGACTGGCTGCCTGGACCCAGAGCTGCAGCGGCATCGCATAGCCCGGAACTGTGATCTCCAGATCCGCAAGAGCACTCACACGGTACGCCTTGAATCCGCAGAACGCGTCCGTGATTCGCAGCCCAAGCTTCTCGTTCAGACAAGCCGTGATCCGCGAATTAATCTGACGACGCTCAGGAGGCGCGTGATTGTCGCCGGAAAATTCACGCAGATATCGGGAACCGGAAACCATCTCCGCCGGTGAATACTCGTCGTCAATCAGATCTGCTATCTCGCGTATGTACCGTGGTTGATGCTGCCCATCGCAATCCATGGTCACCAACACGTCATAGCCACACCGCTGTGCCCATTCGAAGGCGGAAAGCAGAGCCGCACCGTAACCCCGATTTGGATTGTGACGGCAGACATGCACCTGAGGAAACTGGTCGAGAATCCGAGGAGTTGCATCCGTCGACCCGTCGTCCACAACCAACACATCCGATACGCACGCAAGTACCCCGCGGAGCACGTCTGCGACATGCTGCTGCTCGTTGAAAACTGGCAGGGCGGTCAGGAGTTTCTGAGGCATGTGGGGATGGTAGGCGGAGCAGGGCAGGAGTCAATACCGCAGATGGACTTCCGGGTTTATCGGCGGTTGTTGCTTCGCTGCCCACTGCAGCACTCTGAACTTCCACGGACCAGCACTCCGTTTACTCCAATCGAATCGTCGCACCGACAGCTTCGCTGCAGGTCGCTCAGTCGCCACTCAGGCCACCCCCAGTCCTCGAAATCCGAAAAATTCACTCCAGTTCCGCCGGGAAAATGCAGAAACTTCCGCCAATTACCCGACTGCTCAGTGCGAACTTACCGCATGTTGAGTTGAGCAGGCGCTCAGGTCGCCTAGAATGCAGGCTCTGGCCGGCGTAACGCAGGACGGGCAAGTCGTCCGCACCCGCGGCATACCGCACGGCTCCAGCATGGTCTCGTTCCGTCTGTTCCAAACTCGGAGGTTCCTAATGGCCTACACGCTCCCCAAACTGCCCTACGACTACAACGCGCTCGAACCCCACTTCGATGCCCGCACCATGGAAATTCACCACACAAAACATCACCAGGCCTACATCAACAACGTCAACACAGCCCTCGATGGGTCTCCCCTCGCCGACAAATCCGTTGAAGACCTCGTAAAAGACCTCAACGCCGTACCCGAAAATATTCGCACGGTCGTTCGCAATAATGGCGGTGGTCACGCCAACCACGCACTGTTCTGGACCGTACTGTCCCCGACCGGTGGCGGAAAGCCCGCTGGTGACCTTGCCACAGCAATCGACGCAGCCTTCGGTACATTTGACCACTTCAAGGAACAGTTCAACAAAGCCGCTGCAACTCGCTTCGGCAGCGGCTGGGCATGGCTAAGCGTCCGCGCGGACGGCTCGCTCGTTGTCGAAAGCACCGCCAACCAGGATACCCCACTCTCCGAAGGACGAACGCCAATCCTCGGACTCGACGTTTGGGAGCACGCCTACTACCTCAACTACCAGAACCGCCGCCCCGATTACATCGCAGCCTTCTGGAACATCATCAACTGGGCCGAAGTCGCTCGACGCTTTGCTGCTGCCAGGGGCTGAACCTCCTCTGATCCATCACCGCCATCATCCAGCCGGGGGACGCTGCCGTCCTCCGGCTTTTTTTCACCCGAATTTCAGATTTTTACTGCCGGACTCCAATTTCAGCACACTGGGGAGTTGCTTTTTGACACCTGCGTTGGAACAATACGGAATCTCGTGGGTTTACGGATTTGTTGCTTCCCGCAATCACTCCCGCAGCCTTCACCACATCATCTCCCCCTAATCGCCGTAACCATTGTAATCGCCGTAACCCCGGTAACCAGTATCTCAACAAGCCCCCTGGTGGGACCAGACGCTCGTTGACTCCCCCCCCCTCCCAATCGTCACGGATATCACCCCCCTTCAAGAAGACAGGACTCCGTACAATGGCCCGCGTTTACACCTTCCCCCGCGCCGGACGTGGCGAAAAAATCTTTCGCGTTGAATGGAAAAAAGACAGCCCATCCGTTTCCGAATTTGTCGTCCAGACAGCCGCAACATCCTCCGTCGTCGTACACGACTCCGGTGGCAAAGAACACATCTTCGTGGGCAAAGAAACACTCAGGCAGTTCGGCATCACCCCCGAAGATGCTGTCGCCAGAGAATTCTCCAGAATCGCAACCATGGTCTCCCGACACGGTGCCAACCCCCGAGTCGCCGTTCAGCAGGCCTCGCAACTCGGAAAACTGCTCAACCCACGCTGAATCCCACTTCACGCCCGCTGCCAGACAACCAACACCCCCGTAACAACCACACCCAGCGCCGCCAACATCCAGAATCCACTCACAATTCTCTTCTCCGGGACGCCCGCAAACACAAAATGATTGTGCAGGGGACTGCACAACAAAATCCTGCGGCGCGTCCACCGGTACCACCCAACCTGCAAAACAACGCTCAACACCTCCAATACAAACACCAGACCACAGCCGACTGTCGCCCACTCCACTCCTGCTCCCACCCCAGCCAACCCCAACACAGCCCCCAAAGACAGCGCGCCCGTGTCCCCCATGAAAACACGCGCCGGATGGCGGTTATACCACAAGAATCCCGCCGACACCCCGGCAAGAATCGCTGGCACCACACACCATTCTGACCCCGTGACCTGAGACCCAATCACAAACGCCATACCGGTTCCACAAACAATCACAATTCCCGCAGCCAATCCGTCAAGCCCGTCCGTCAGGTTGACCGCATTCGATCCACCCGCGATCCACAGCGTCGTCCAGATTACCCCCGGTATCCACTCCCACACGCCACGAAACAGCCCGCCACGCTCTGCTGCCGCCGTCCATTCCAGCCAACATCCAAACAGCCCCCCCAGCAACAACTGCCACGTCAGCTTCTGCCTGACTGTCAGTCCCTTACGTCCCGTAACCGCCTTCACATAGTCGTCACACGCCCCCAGTACAGAAAAGCTCAGCACACAAAGCACCACCTGCCAGCGCATCGACCACGTCACGGAAGCTGACGGACACACAAGCATTCCCACAATCACCCCCACAGTCATCAGCACGCCACCCATCGTGGGAGTGCCTCGCTTGGATGCGTGCAGTTCATCAAGCCGCTTCGAGTCGCTCGCGATTCGCTCTCGGAAACTCCGTCGCAACCACCGAATCACCGGCCTCCCCAACAGCAGCGTTGTCAGAAAAGCCGCCGCGGCACTGACCAACAGTTCCCACAGGCGAATGTCCACAACAAGTCCCTAGCCTGCGTGCTTTTCCGGGTGCAGCCACACCCAGCTCTTGCCCAACCGCCCACCATAGTTACCCGCCGTAATCCGAATCAATCCCGGTACGGTCCTCGCTGCCGCAATTGCAGCCTGAGTCGCCTCGCTGACAGCTCCAAGGTCACGACCGTTGATGATGATCTCCATCCCGGACCGAACACCGTCCGGAAGCTGCGATGCCGCAGCGTCCACATCACGCAGCGTCGGACAAAACGGGACATTGGTGCTCGCAAACAAAAACTTGTACCGGCTCCCCGCTTTAGATCCACTTGCGGCGACACCTCCGGGAAACGGCGTGATCACCCCCGGAAATTCCGCGCAAGCCGCCACAGCAAGCTCCGCCGCCAACAGCGAAGCATCTTCAGAATCCGCCAAAAACCAAAGGTTGCCTCCCATGATTCCATCAAACCACGGAAATCGCCGATCCACACAAAACTCGCCACCCATCGTTGGCACCACCCACATTTTTCTGCTGTATCGCTCCTCCAGCCGCTCAAAGCCGTCCCCGAAAAAGGCAAGCTTGCGGCCCAGCCGAAAATACGGAGCACCTTCGGCAGGAACAGTCGGAGAAAAGCAGCGGGCGGTCGGACAGGTAAGAACGTTTTGGGTCACTCGGTGCAAAAGCGCTTTTTCCAACGCCTGCTCGCGGTGCTTCCAGAAACGTGGCACATGCAGCTGACAAATCGCTCCGGGACGGCCATCCGGCGTGATCACAGATTCGTCCCCGCCAGGACCAACATAGCGGTCCACCCCAGCTTCGCAGTCACAAAAAATTGTCGATGATCCGTGACCCGTCGCCGCCTGAATCGCATGGTCCAGCCACTTTCGATCCCTCGCAGTAATCAAAAACTCCGTGTACAGACTGCGAAATGCCTCCGCGTAGGTATCCTCAACCAGATCGTCCATTGCTTACCCCGCTTAAACAGGTGCACGAAACGCCGATACAAACGCGTTTGAATCAGGCCCGGCCACGCCCCTGATACACCTGCAGCTCCGTAATAATCCGATCCATAAAGATGTCGTGAGCAGCCACAGGGATCTCCTCGAACAACTGACACTCAAAGGCCAGAGCAACAAGCGGCGTATCAGGACGAGCATGCTGCAGCAGCTTGTCATAGTACCCCTTCCCATGCCCCATGCGGCCTCCGCGGCGATCAAATGCAACTCCGGGCACCATGATCAGGTCCAGCTCTGACACAGCGACCTGCTTCTCAGGGAGCCCCCGAAGTTCCTGTTTCGGTTCAAGGATCCGGTACATCCCCAGTTCCAGTTCGTCCATGCTCGACAACCGAAACAGCTCCAGCTCCCCTGCGGCGTTGCACCACGGAACCACAATCGTTTTGCCGGATTCAAGTGCCAGCTGCAGGTCGTGCCGAGTTCGCACTTCGCTGCGAACATCGATGTAGAACATGACGGTCTCTGCCGTAGCGTACTCCGGGAGCGACATAAAGGCGCCAACAATACGGCGACTCAGTTCGTCCTTGTCTTCCTGCGCGTTCCGATTCGCATGAGCCTGCTTCCGCAACGCATCCTTCTGCTCCCGGATCGAATCCCAGTTCGCTGCCGTCTCTGCACTCATCCTGCATTCCGCCCCGAAAACGAATTTCCCCCCACAGCAACACTGCCAGCCCCAGCTGCCCTGGGGGCTGTCCCGTCAGTCCGTCGCTGGTCTGCGTGTTATAGCCTTCAGATCCCCGAATGAACCACCGAGCAAGCCAAAAAAACGGGGATTCGCGGAGGATGGAGCAGAAACAGCCCCGCTTCGACTCAGACCGAGGCCGCTCCCTCCACGTCCCAAAGACCCTTCAAACCCGAGATCGCACCCGCCAGAGCTCTGCCCACTTCCTCCTCATCACCCACCACAACATCCGCTCCGGCCAGCCTGAATTCCTGCTCATGCAGCCTGTACCGAGACCTGACCACCACCGTAGCCATGGGTGACATGCGGCGAACCTGCTGCAAAATTGACATCGAATCATGGAACCCTGGAACCGTGATCACCACCAGTCGCATTCGCTCCACATGCACATGCTGCAGAACTTCCCCAGTCGCCGCGTCCGCTCGAAAGGCCTGAAACCCGGCAGCCCGTGCTACCCCAACACCCTCAAGCCCCAGATCCAGCACCAGCACTCGCGCGGCGCGGTGCTGCAGCGCAGCGCCAGCACCGCGACCTGCCGGGCCAAACCCAACCAGCAGACAATCGCACAAATGCTCCTTCACATCCGCTTGTCTACCCGAATCCACCGGCGCATAGACCCGACCATTCAGCCACGAAGCGATTCGGGGCGCCCAGCCAATCACCGTCGGTGTCAGCAGCAGCGTGACAATCGAAGCCGATACAATGGCGTTCGACTGCAACTCCGTAATCAAATTCTCCGCTCGAGCCTGGCCACCCAGAACAAAAGCAAATTCTCCGACCGAACACAGGCTGAGTCCCGTTCCCAGCGACGTTCCCGACTGCTGCCCGGCAAGCCGGAATAACACGGCAACCACCAGCACCTTGATCAGCAGAATTCCAGTCGAAAGGCCGGCCACAAGCAGAATGTTCTGAAACATCCACACCGGATCAGCAAGCAGCCCAACCGAGCCAAAAAACAGAGTGACCAGCACGATTCTGAGCGAAGCTACGTCCGCTCGGATCTGAAAAGCAAACGGCGAGTTTCCAAGGAACATGCCGGCGACAAATGCACCCAGCGCCGGCGACAGCCCCGCTGCATGCGCCGCCCACGTCGCTCCCAAGCCGACAATCACACTCAACAATACCATCAGCTCACGATTCTGACCGATCGAACGAGTTCGCATCACGCGGACTGCCAACAGATTCAGAGCCAGATACAGCGTTCCAACCACACCTGCTCCCGCCGCCACAATTCCCGCGATTTGCGGGAGCAGCTCACGCGGTGCCGCAGAAGATCCCAGAAGAGGAATCAGGAGTGCCAGCGGAACCACCGCCATGTCCTGCACAAGCAATACCGCCAGGGAATTGCGGCCCAGTGGTGAATCAAGCAGCGAACGATCCACAAGAACACCCACCACCGTCGCTGTACTGCTCAACGCCAGCATCGCGCCAATCGCCACACTCACAGAAATGCTCAACCCCAAACCCATCCCAGCAGCAGCGAATGCGGCAATCGTGAGCAGCACCTGCAGGGCACCACACAGCAAATTCACCCGACCAAGCCCCATCACCCGATGCCACGAAAACTCAAGCCCGAGACTGAATAACAGCAACGCTACCCCAAGCTCCGCAATGCCCTCGATCGCTGACTCTGCTCCCACCACCTGCATACTGCCCGGACCACCCACGATCATCCCGGCTATCAGAAATCCAACCAGAGGACTCTGATGCAGAACGGCCATCAGACTGCCCGCAAGGAAACAGCCCAACAGCAGCAGAATCACCTGCAGCAACAAGTCCCAGCTGTCCATGTCAGCCCCGCCCAACCACAGGCTCCGCCCGCGTCCCTCAAACTCATACAGCAGTCAGTGACAGCAGTCAGTTCAGAATCATTCCGGAAATGGCAAACTCCAGGCCCTGATCTCGTCCCCCAATCTTCAACTGCATCTGCTCTTTGAAACGCCCCGGTCTGGCAGGCGCCGTGAAGACCATCTCAACAACCTGCAGCTTTTCCGGTGTTTCCCCCTTGCGGACCGAAAAACATTCCTTCAGGTTTCCACAGTCAACATCCGTTACCACAAAGGGACGATTACCCTTGATGACAACTCGAGCTGTTGCGGTCTGGCCTGGACGAAGCGCTTTAAGCTCGATCTGAGGGTTTGAAATGCTGATGTCCTGCTGTACCGTTCCCTGCACCAGGATCGGCAGAAATGGGTTCGCCGCATCGTCAGTCTCGATCGTCACGTACTCCTGAAATCGCCCAGGCTTTGCATCCTTCGCCAGCTGAAATCTCAACGCATACTCCACGTTGATTCCATTCACTGCGGGATCGTTTCTTGAAATCACCTTTGGATCGCACTTCAACGACGGCCCAGGACACTTCACCCCCACGATCTTCCAGTCCGGCCGGCCGGCGTAGGTCAGCTTCACCGTCTGCTCTGAACCCTTGCCAAATTCCAGCGTTCCAAAGTCCAGCTTGCCCGGGTCAAACACCACGTCCGTGCGAATGTACGCTTCGATCGGCACCTGCACCGTTGTCAACGCCGGAGCATCAAACCCGATCGTCAGGGTCGTCTCTCGCTTCCGCGTAAATGCCAGCGTGTTCATACGAACTTCAATCGTCGTCGATTGATTCGGTCCCAGCTGACGTGGACCAACGATCGTCGCAGACGCACACTGACACCCCGTCGAGACTCCTGAAAGCTGCACGGTTGCCGCCAGATTATTGGTCACCTTGATCGTTTCAACCGCCTCCGATCCAGTGGCGATGACACCGAAATCCACCTTCTGACGATCCAGAAGAGCGTTCGCCCAGCCCTGCTGCGCAACGGCAGTGGATGAGAACAACGTGTAAATCAACAGAGCTTTCCAACAACGTCCTGCTGCTGACATGATGCCCGCCCGGAAATTCGCAGATGATGCACACCGTAGTCACGACGACTTCACACGGGATTCTGCCAGCATTCGACGGGATTTGCCAACCCCGAAAAAGCAATTGCTGCCGCAGCTGAGAAAATAGGAAACGTGGGCAAAACAGGGGCCCCCAAAAACAGGAATTACCGCATTTCAGCGGATTTTTCTTGCTTTGAATGCTACTCCCCGATCCCCCCAAGCTGCCTCACCGCTTCATATGCCACTGCACTCACGGCACTGCTCAAATTCAAACTCCGCACCTCCGGACGCATCGGCAATCTCAGATTCCGCGCCGCTGACACCTGCAGAATACTCGCCGGCAAACCCCGCGATTCACAGCCAAACAACAGAATGTCGCCCTGACAGTAGTCCACCTCCCAGATGGTTCGCGAAGCCTTTTTTGTCAGGCACCAAACACGCGATTCCGGAAGGCTCCGCTGCACGTCCTCCCAGCTGTCCACAACTTCCCAGTCAAGGTGCTGCCAGTAATCCAGTCCGGCCCGCTTCAATGACGTGTCATCCACTCGAAATCCAAGCGGGCGAATGAGCCACAAACGCGCACCAAGCGCCACACAGGTGCGTCCAATGTTGCCGGTGTTCTGAGGGATCTCGGGCTGATGCAGAACAATATGCAGCAGCGGATCCCTTTTACCCGCTGCGCTGCTGATCAGTTCGGTTTGCGTTTCATTTTCGGTCATAGGCACCCAGCCGGAATCCAGGATCACTGCGGCCTTCCAGAACTTCAATGCCAACCATCCGAATCATCAGCAGTCGCTCAAACGATGCTCCTGTCTGCTCAGGCTGGAAAAACAGATTTCCCAATGTCCAATCCCCACCGTCCGAAGACCCGTAGCGCCCCAGCACCGCCACTTCCTCCGTCATCAAACGCACGTCCACCTGATACTCGTACAGCGGCACCACGTTCTGACGCACCGGCAGCTTTTCCGCGAAATCCTCAATCGTCAGCCGCTGCGTCGCAACACCAGCGTGGACGACCGGAAGAAAATTCAGCAACACCCAGTCTTTTTCAATCTCCTTCGCAGTCACCTCCATCACACAACGCAACTGCCGACGATCCCGCAAAGCTGCCAACTGGGGTATCCGCGACAACGGCAACCCACGCTCCTCCAGACCACTCTGCAATTCCAGAAAACTCTGCCCGCCCGGCATCAGTGAAAATCCCTGAGCCACTCCGGAATGACTCGACGACGTCTCATTCCGCGACATCCCGTCGGAATCCAGCTGCTCCGCCGCAACTGCCTCACGCGCCAGACTTTGCAGCGCCCACGGCGATCCACTCCCCGCCACACCAATCCTCAAGCCTGCAAGATTGAGCTTCTGCCGCTGCTCAGGACTCATCAGCCCGCTCTCATCAAGCTCCTCCCAAACCAGCCGCCGCAGACGCGCGTCTTCAGCAGGCCGACTCACAATCAATGCCTCCAGCCCTGCAGTTCTGATCTGCGCCCCTTTGATCTCACCGCCGTTCGCCCCTTTACCGGTTCCGGCTGAACCGCGAAGCCCCGCCCCATCCAGAACGCCCGACTCCTGCGCGCTCCGAAACAGACCACAGCCAGGGACCGCAAGCAGCAGTCCAGCTATCGCCTTTCGCCTCGTAAACCACATGGTGTCCGACTTTCCCTGTCAATCCTGACAACCAGCTGCAACCCGCTTCCTGCGGGCGATCAGCCATCGCCCTGCCATTCTGAGCCACCCCGGGGAGTTCCGGGAAGACGTGTTTCGCCCCCACACTGCGTTTCAGCCCACCCAATCGCACCCCAACCGCACTTCCCGCTCTGAACCAGCCAAAAATGCCGCCCCGAAGCCGAATTCTCACAAAGGCCCCGCTGCGTTATCCTTCCCCAAACAGTCTCCGGTACCACCGCTCCGCTGCACCGAAAACCCCGGACCACGCCAACATGCAATCAGCACCCCTCCGCGTCGGCGAAGGACACGACACTCATCGCACCATCACCGGCAGACCACTCCTGCTCGGTGGCGTCCTCATCGAAGATGCTCCCTTTGGGCTTGATGGTCACAGCGATGCCGATGTCCTGATCCACGCCATCATCGATGCGCTGCTCGGAGCTGCGGGACTCGGCGATATCGGCGAATGGTTTCCAAATTCCAGCCCCGCCTTCCTGAACGCCGACTCCACGCAACTGCTGCAAACCGTCGTCAGGGCGCTCCAGCAGAATCAGTGGGACATCGTCAACCTCGACTGCACCATTCACGCAGAACGCCCGCGACTCGTCCCATGGAAACCGCGCATCCGCCAACGCCTCGCCGAACTCCTCCACATCAGTCCCGATCAGGTCAACGTAAAAGCCAAGTCCGGCGAACAGGTCGGCCCTGTCGGACGCTGCGAATCACTCGCCGCCGACGCCGTCGTCCTCATCACATCAAGGAAGATCTCATGACTCGGAATTCCGATTCCAGTCCGCCAGTCACGCCCGTCACGCCCCGCCGACAGCGGTACCTTGGCATCGACCCAGGACTCCGACGCACCGGATACGCCATCATCGAACGCACCGCCAAAGGCCCCGTGCTTCGAGAAGGTGGCGTCATCCAGTCATCCTCGGATTGGCCGCTGCATCAGCGTCTGCAGGAAATCTCCAAAGGACTCCGCGAAGTCATCGCCGAAACCCAGCCCGAAGCTGCCGCTGTCGAACAGGTCTTCTCGCACACACGCAACGTGCGATCCTCGCTCTTGCTCGCCCATGTTCGCGGAATCATTCTGCTGGCCGTGGCAGAAGCCACCATCCCACTCCTGCAGTACTCGCCAGCACAAGTCAAAAAACTCCTCACCGGCAGCGGCAAAGCACCCAAGGAACAAATGCAGCACGCAGTCAAGGCCGAACTGAAACTCACGGCTCTCCCCGACCCACACGACGTCGCCGATGCCTCCGCCGTAGCCCTTTGCCTCTATCACTCCCTTCGCTTCGCCGCCTGAACAGGATTCTCCAATTGATCACTCGCATCACCGGAAACCTCGTTGCACTCTCCGAGCAGACCGCGTCCATTCGCATCGGTGGCTTCGATTATGAAGTCCTGCTCCCGGACATCGTCCGACGACAACTGCAGGCCAGAATGAACCTCGAAGTCAGCCTGCGAACCATCGAATTCCTCGAAGGTAACCCCCAGCAGGGCAGGCTCACTCCCCGCATCATCGGCTTCATGCACGATGCAGAACTTGAGTTCTTTGAACAAATCTGTTCAGTCGATGGAGTGGGTGTCAAGAAAGCCCTGCGAGCCATGGTTCGGCCAGTCCGCGAAATCGCCGTCTCCATCGAAGAACAGGACGTCAAAACTCTCAGCACTCTCCCAGGCATCGGTCCCGCCATGGCCGAACGCATCATCGCCAAACTTCGTCGCAAAATGACCCGCTTCGCTCTGATGATCGCTGCCCGTATTCCCGATGCCCCCGACAATCGCGCCGACCTCATGACCGAAGCCTGGGAAGCACTCGTCAGCGTCGGACACTCACCCCAGGACGCCCGCGATCGCATCGAATCTCTCGCCCAGGCAGGGAAGAAATTCAAGTCAGTCGAAGAAATCCTGACAGAAATCTATCAGCGGCAGAAGAAGTGATCACACTGCTCCCGAAAGCTTCGCAACCGTGGCCTCCGGACCCTGACGGATCAGCTCCGCCAACTCCTTCGTCGAGAGCCTCGCCGCTGCGTCCGCTCCGGAAAGCACCCCGTCCACCAAATCCCGCTTCTCCTCATGCAGTGCCAGAATCTGCTCTTCTATCGTGCCCCTCGCTATGATCCGATAGACCATCACCGGTTTCGTCTGGCCAATTCGGTGCGTGCGGTCCGTCGCCTGATCTTCAACAGCAGGATTCCACCATGGATCCATGTGAATGACATAGTCCGCCGCCGTCAGATTCAGACCCGTGCCTCCAGCCTTCAGCGAAATCAGGAACGCATCCCCTTCGCCGTTCTGAAATGCTTCCACCCGCTGCTGACGCTGAACCGGAGTTGTCTGCCCGTCCAGATACTGGTAGCTGATCCCCGCTTCATCACAGGCTTTCCTGATCAGCGCCAGATGAGATGTGAACTGACTGAATATCAGCGGCCTGCTGCCTCGCTCCTTCAACTGCTCCAGACGCTCCATCAGCAGCTGCAGCTTGGACGACGAACCCTCCCACGACTCATCCACAAGACCCACGTGGCAGGAGAGCTGACGCAGACGTGTGAGCATCTGCAGGACGCGGAAACGCTGGTCCTGACTGAGCTGTTCGCCGAGCGAATCCAGCTCGGTGACGGTCGCCAGTCGCATCCGATCGTAACGCTCGCGCTCTTCCGGAGTCAGGTCCACCAGCAGATTGGTTTCGGTTCGCGCTGGCAGTTCCTTGAGCACCTCCGACTTGGAACGCCGAAGCACGAACGGGGAAATGACTTTGGACAACCCATCCCGACGCTCAGGGTTTCGCTCCTTCTCGATCGGACCCGCAAATCGACGGCGAAATTGCTCCCACGAACCAAGCACTCCAGGTGCAATCGTGTGGAAAATGCTCCAGAGCTCTCCCAGATGGTTTTCCATCGGTGTTCCAGTCAGCGCCAGCTTCCACTTTGCTGAAATACTCCGCACCGCGGCCGCCGTCTTGCTGGCGCTGTTCTTCACATTCTGAGCCTCGTCCAGAACCAGCGTGCCCCACTCAATCTCCTTCAACAACTCCGCTTCACGCAACGCCAGTCCGTAACTGCAAATCACCAGATCTCCGTCAGTCACCTGATTCTTCAGATCCAGCCGATCCGATTCCCGGAACAAAATGGGCCGCAGCGACGGCGTGAATCGCTCACACTCCCGCTGCCAGTTAAAGCCCAGCGATGTCGGAGCAATCACCAGCGTTGGACCGGTTTCCACTCGAGTCAGCAGCAGCGCCAGCGTTTGCACCGTCTTTCCAAGACCCATGTCGTCAGCAAGAATCCCGCCAATTCCCCAGTGAGACAAACGACTCAGCCACCGGAATCCCTCCACCTGGTAGTCACGCAGAGATGCTGCCAGTCCGGCCGGAGGATCCGGACAGATCTCATTCAGCTCCGCCAGTCGCTCCAGACAGTTCTTCCAGTGCTTGTCCGACTCGGTACGAATTTCAGCGTTCTCAAGCACCGTCATCACACGCGCGGCGCTGGTGTCCAGCTGCAGCTTTCCACGCGACTCATGACTCACGTCAGCAAGCCTCGTCAAGGCCGTTCTGAGCTCTTCAGCCATCAGAGCCCATTTCCCGGGCGATACCTCTACCAGGCCGCCGGAGGAACGGTTCTGAAGACCACTCAGGAGCTCCTTCAGCGGTATCTCCGAGTCTCCGATGCGGCAACTTCCCTGCAAACCAAACCAGTCACGCTGACGAGTCACCGAAACTCGCACATTCGCCGCAGAAACACGCCCGATGACGTTGAACCGATTTGCTGAATCCGCGTGCCAAAGAACCTTCAGATGCCCCTCAGAAACCAGCTGCGATGCGTCGGCCAGAATCCGGTCGGCTTCAAGCGGATCGGCCGTTCGGAAGATCCACGGATTCACCTGCGACAGTGCCCCCAGATTCAATTTCCGTCGGATGTCTTCCGCTATGCGAAGTTCCGAGATCGGATCACGTACCAGCTGCTCGCGGCGATTCTCGACCTCCACAAACCTCCGCAACTCGCCCTCGCCAGGAAAATGCAGTTTCTTTTCCGAGTCTTCCATGACCAGAGACAGGTCCAGCCCCGCGTTGCGCCGAAGGCACATGAGCACTGCGGGAGTGACAGCTTCCGCGATCTCAGGCCCCGCGACGCTGGATGGCATGTGCACCGGAATTCTTGTGCTCAGCCGCTGCAGAAGCGGTAACAGCTCGCCAAACAACTTTGCTTCAATCAATGGCGGAGGATTCAGTTCATTCACCAGTGAAATTGCCATCTGCGGCGCTCGGAAAATGACGACGCGACAGCGTTTCGGGGCAATCAGCAGCACTGCACTGCCAGTCGAGACCAGCTGCCCGCCCATGCTTCCACCGACGGCCACAAGTTCCCGCATGGCCGACGTCGTGACGCGCAACCCCTGTTCTTCCTCCTCCACAAACACTTCCAGCATCCGCTCTTCAATCACCGCAGGTTCGCGATGCAGCAGAAAACTGTCGGTTCCCTGCAGAAGACGCAGCGCGTCCACGTAGTCGAACTGCGTTCGCAACATGTCAGCAAGCGACCGATCCAGTGCCGACCAGGCATCCCGCGACGAACTCAGAAACGTCTCCAGCGTCAACTCCCGGCCTTTACTCCAGCCACCCGCCTTTTTCTCCGTCAGGATCACAGGACGCAGCTGCAGACGGCGCGCGACCCCATCCCACTCAAGATTCCACTGGT
This sequence comes from Planctomycetaceae bacterium, assembly GCA_046074645.1. Classification (GTDB taxonomy): domain Bacteria; phylum Planctomycetota; class Planctomycetia; order Planctomycetales; family Planctomycetaceae; genus SXXK01. The sequence continues at coordinate 50,077 of JBJTOP010000103.1, forward strand.
ACCTCGTGCGGGAAGCTTCATCACTGAGCAGGTCTGAGGGCGATTTTGTGGCTGCCGGAGTCTCCACAACCCGCTGAAGATGTCGCTGCAGACGCTCCAGCCGCTGTCGCACCTTGCGCTGCTCGTACGAAGAACCCATCAGCTTTTCTTCAAGAAAACTGCCGGGCGATTTCGTCTGAGACAACATCTGCGTAAGCGCCGCATGAGCGTGCTCGCAGTCCGTCGTCATGCTGCTGCAGTTGCAGTACATGCCGTACTTCATCTTCTTCGTATCGAAGTAGAAGAAACCGCCGTACTTGTACTTCTTATCACTGACTTCGAAGAAGGCTCCACCGCCAAGGTCAATTTCCACAATCTGAACGTCCAGGGCACCGTTGACCTTCCGCGACCGAAAACATCGCAAAGCGGAATCCAAAGCCGCCTGCCAGTCATTCAGGACGATCTGGCCCGGAGCCCGGCTGTCCCCGATAAATAAGTCGGCCGCCTGCAGCCGCTCACGGAGCGTCTGCGGACGCCGACCGTTACTGTCGATTGGCGATACGCCGGTTGAAGAGTTCGCCTGCAGGTCCTTCAAACGTGGCCTTCCCCCCGCAGAAGTGACTCGACCCGCAACCAAACCCGCCGCCGGATGACCTGGCACACTGCCAGCAGCCGCAGTCTGCGAAACGTTCTGCTGTTCCCCCTTCGGCTGACCCGCTGCTGCACTGCTGAGGTAATCCTGGAGTTCCCGGAGCATCTTTTCCACGATGTTCATTGAGGACATTCCGCTTCAATTTCTGACTATCAGCAGGCACTTCCGTGGCTGCCACCTGAGTTGTCTGCGCGAGCAGTGGAGTGGATCACAACCCGCATCTTTCCTGACTTGGAAAACAAGTCAAGGAACCTGGCAGAGAATTCCTGCGAACGTGCTGCGGAAGTGCTCCTGTCAGTCGGCAGCCCGGTGCAACAAACTGGCTTCCATCCGCACCAGCGCCTGCAGAAGATTACCCTGCGTCCACAAGAGCGGCGTGATGTCGTTCGGAACCCATTCACCGCGCTCGCAAAACCACGATTCAGGACACCGCCACGCTGGAAATCGACCACCGGGACGCGTGAGCTGCCCCAGTGATCGCTGCAGCGACTGCAGCTGGGCCGACAAATCTGATTCCAGACCACTTGCCAGATATCGCTGCCCCCATACGCACGAAATTATCGGATCAAAAATACACCATTGCGCCTCGTACCCCGGTCGCAGCAAACGATCCCGCTGACCCAGACTGTCACTGAAATCCGAAGTCCGCTGCCCCGCAGAAAGCAACTCCCGGTAGTCCGCACACCAGTACGAATCTCCCAAATAACGCCGAATGCCATGCTCCCCCCGCAACTCCCGATCCACATCCGCCAGAATCACGTCCTCCACACCCCGATCTCCGACCACATCAAGCGGATAAATCAGAAACAGCAGAGCTGCGTCATAACGCCTGCCTTTGCCAGCTTCTCTCTGCACACATTCGGAAGGCAGGATTTCATGCAGCGAAACCTCGCATCGCTCCAGCAGTGAATCCACAAAGCCCACATCCACTCCATACTCCGCCCGCGACAAACCCGCGGCAACCTCACGCTGCTCCATCAACCCCCGCAGTTCCCTCAGCCCAGCCACCACACAGCCCAGACTCGAAGCCGAAATCTTCCGCACCTCCTCCCAATGACCGCTGTCCTCGTCCTGCCAGACTTCGATCTTCTCCCAGAATCGCAGAAGCAAACTCAGAATGTCCCAACTCGAACGCTCCTGAACCAGGGCTCCCATCGACATCAGTCGACAGGCCAGCCACAGAAAATAGCCCAGCGCATCGTTCTGCGCATGCGCCCACTTCTCCGGTAACTCGCTCAGATCAGCACCGTTGAACCGAATATGCGGTCGATTCATCGGCTCCCGGAAATCAGCTCGCCCCTCGATGATCTCCACAAACCTCTGACGATATCGCTGGTAAAATGCAGCGATCGCCCGCACACACTTCACCGGAATCGAACTCCCCAGTCCCGCAGCAAGGTGCGCCCACGCAACCTGGACGTTGTCCCTCACCCAAACACTGCGATAACCAGACAACTCAAAATCCGCCCCCTCACCCGCCGCCGCTGAGAATAAACCTGTTGACAAACGAGGAAACTCAAAGGTGCCCTGACGCGTCAAAAAGCCCCGCACACCCGCCACCAGCTCAGCCGTCACCGGACCACTCAACCACTCCTCTGAACGCCGCAACGAAAAATCTGCATCCATGTCGCCCGCCTCCCCCAACTGCACCCCAAAAACACTCAATGAATTCTGTAAATCTTCCAATATTCGCCAGCCCATTCCGGAACGGCTTCAAATGGCTCCTGACCACGAATCAGCACGTAGTCGCACCCCATCTGCACTCTCAATCGCGCACAATCCCCCGCATCATACTGACCGTCACGCAAACTTTCCGCCGACCACTGATGCACACGCCATAGCCGCTGATCCCACTCCACGATCCCCGCCGGATCCTGCGGACAATCCTTGTAACACACATACTCCGCCCGCTCAGACAGCCACTTAAACGCAAATGACTCCCGCGGCGTCAGTACCAAAGCAGACTTCTCTGTGTTAGCCCGAAGCCACTGACAGGCTGCCCGCCAGTCTCGCCAGCCCGCTGCACTATAGCCCGCAGGCACATCACGACGCTCAGACAATGCCAGTCCCCAGGCTGCCAAAAACAATACCGGCAGACACACAAAGCGAATCAGCCCCGGGGCAGTCGTTTCCCGCGGCAGGGCAGGGCTCTCTGTTTCGCCCCGTCGCTCCTCGCTTCCCCGCAAGCTCCTTCCAGCCGCCAGTACCGCTGTCATCGCTGCCACCACAGGCAACATCCCGTCAAAAAAACGAAATGGATAAAAACGCAGCAATCTCCCGCGCCACTGCCAATCCGTCATTCGCTCCACCGATGACTCATGCCAGCCCAGCAAAACTCCCGCGGCTGCCGCTGTGATGGCCACCAGCAGCACCAGCTGCAGACGCAGCAGCGACTCAGGATCCGCCCCCCTCGCGAACTCAGATCGAAAACGCGATCCTCGCTGCAGCAATATGCCCAACGCCACAATCACTCCCAGCAACGCTCCCGCATAACACCACTGCTCCAGCGTGATCGCCGTGGGATCCATGTGATGCCGCAAACGCCAGTAAACCTGGACGAAGATCGACCGATCTCGAACCGTCGCCTGCTCACCACCGGTCAGCAGAAACCGAATCGCCGGGATCAGCCCCGGAGATGCCGCAAGCACACTCGCCAACCCGAACATGCCAGGTCCCACAAGCTCCGTCTTCAACTGCCCTCGATAGATCACCCAAATGAAACAGCCCCCCCCTATGCCAAGCCCAAACCAACCGCCAACCACCGGATGCAGCGACACTCCCAGCCCACAACATAATCCCGCAATACACAGCGTCCGCGGACATCGCCGGACACTGCCCTCAATCCACATTCCCAAAGCTGCCCAACCCAGCCCCCACGCCGGCACCTTCGACTCATATCCGCCAAGAATCCACTCGCCGGAAAAACTTCCCAACTGAGTCAGCAGCGCGAAGATGGCCGCCGATATCACACTACGCCGGCCACTGAGCCCCACCGCGCCGCTCAGCCGTACAAAACCGAACGCCAGCACCAGACTCTGCAACAATCGCCCCGCGATCACCACGGCCCCAAACGAACTCCAGACACTCCACCAGCCTGTCAACAGCAAAAAACACCAGTGCACATTCGCAGACCGCAGAAAAAAATCCCGTTCACACCAATCGGGGATAACCAGCGACCGCGCCTTGCAGACGTAGTGCGGCTCATTCACCCCAGGAACCGATGTTCCCAGCAGCGATACACCCGAAAACAACAGCCACACAAAAAAAATCGGCCACAGCGCGGCAGACCGCCGCTGTGGCCGTTCAACAAATTCACTCATCGCCCCAACACTCACGAAGTTTTTCCAGGTGCAGCCTTGCCGGCGGCCTTCCTGCCACCGGGCTTCTTAGCTGCTGCTTCACCGGAGGACTTCTTCGCCGCCTTTTTCGCAGCCTTCGCCTCTGCATCACCCGATTCAACAGTCTCGGTCGCTCCCGCTTTGCCCTTGCCCTTTCCAAATACCCGATCCCAGTTTTTCCAGTATTCCGGCGTCGTCCCCGTTCGCACGATCGGTCCACTCATCGCTGATCATCTTTCCCTGGTTTGAGTCACAAAAGGGCAGACGCCCCTCGCTTGAAATTTGACTGGCCACTGATGCCATCTGCGGCGAAGTCTGATCTGCAGGAGCACTCACGTCAAGGACAGAGACTTCAGCAGAGCGATTTCAGGATCGAAATCCATATTCATTCAACTTGCTTGCAGCAGCTCATGTATGCATGCTGCGGATGATTCGGTTCGTTCGCAAATCGCATCACACGCTCCCCGGATTCCACCATTCCACGCACGTAATGCTGCTGCAAACTCACAGCACGGCGATTCAGCAAACTCGCCAGCTGCCGCGGTGTCAGAAAGCGTTGACGACACAGCCCTGAAATCAACCTCCGCATGTCAGCACTCGCCATCCTCCCAGACCTTTTTGAATGCGACAACAACTCCTGCAGGTCCACGCCCCCTGCTGCCAGCAACGCTGTGATCTCCGCACAAAGCTCCTCATCGCCTGATCCCACAGCCGATTCCGCTGCCTGTTTGGATCCTGCATGATCCACCGTCAAATGTGTGGAGCCCTCGCACCCGAATGTGTAGAGCTCGAACCAAAATCTGCGGAGCCCTCACCCGAATGTGTGGAGCCTTCGGTGTCAGCAGTGGCAATTTGGTACGTCGAGCCACGTTTTTTGCCGAACTGCTGAAGAAACCCTTTTGCGACCAGTCGCTGCAGCATCTGTGAGATTTCGAACGGGTGTTCTGTGCTGATCTGCTGTCATCTTCCGTTGAAAACAGTACCTTCAGCTTCGGCCGTCACGACCGCTTGTCGCTCTGCGCTCCGAGGCGAATCGAACAGACTTCCAAATCTCCCACGCAGCGTCTGCACCGCATTCTCAGGCAGCAGACTCACCATCGGAAGAATAAGCCTCACCCTGTCAGGCCGCATCTGAGTGCGAATGAGGGGCACTCGCCATTGCTGTGACGCCCAGCCCCTTAGAATCTTGTCCATACCGGATCCAGCCTTTTCGCCACCTCCAATCAGCTGGAACATGATCTGCAGCGACTTGTTCCGGCATTCGCTCACACCCCCCAACATCATCTGTTCGATGGAGACCAGCAGGGAGCCAGGATTGGAGAGCTCCCCCGGGAAATCGTAACATGTCGTCCGCGATCGTTCCACGACCACCCGATCGGTTCCAGTTGCTCGCTCCGCAAAGCCCTCAGGATTCCTCAGACTGAATTGACTCCCGGAACGTCCGCACCGCAGACTGCAGAGCACTCAGCGATCGCGCAAACACGCCGCTGAATTCTTCCGGACCAGACAAGAACAACTCGATGCTCGCCCAAGTGTCGTCCTTCACCGGGAAGATCTTCGCCACTTTTGTTTTTGCCGACGCCTGAACCGCGGCACGTATCACCCGCTCACGCTCCTCATCACTCTCAATCGTCCAGAAGTTTGGAAACACCAGTCGATAAAACTGCTCGTCGTTTTCGTCGAGTATCACAAAGTACGAACGACCCTCGCACTTGAAGAGGATGTCGCCATCATCGTCGATACTCGGCACGTAGCCCTCCGACTTGATGTGCTCGAGAATGACCTCAATTCGCTGCGCCTTACTCATGGCTTTCTCCACAGATTCAAGTTCACAAAAACCCCAGTCTCCTCCGGGCAATTCCGGCGGAGCTACTTCCGCAGGCTGCTCACGCCGCCAACCCGCCGCTGTCCAGCGAAATCGCTTCATGGTTTTCCCTTTGCTGCCCAAAAGTTTCTGGTCCCACTACTCTCAAGACGGTGCATACCGGGAAATGTTCAGAACTTTCTGACCTCAATTCGGGTTTTTAGCAAAAAAATCAAGCCCCTTTCAGTCCCTTTTCCCCCCGATACACCACAAATTCTGGTGCGTTCTTAGAAATAACCACCCGTTGCTTGCCGCTACCGACGAATTCGTCGGCTCTCCCAGCGAATTCACCGACACCAGCTCAAACTTCGGTGCAGCCCGGAACACGAAACAGTCACCACCCTGGTTCATCGAATAACACAAACCGTCACTCAACATCACCGACGACCAGTTCACCCACTTACCAGCACCCGACAACCGCTGCTCCCACTTCACCTCACCCTTCAACACGTCGAAACACTCCGCTACACCCGGGTCGTTGTGGATGTAAATTTGCCCTTCGTGAATCACCCCCGAACCAATCCGCTGCTTCGTCTTCGGATGCCGCCACAATCGGTGACTGCCCGTCACGTCCCCAA
>JBJTOP010000104.1:0-2423 GCA_046074645.1 Planctomycetaceae bacterium
CCACAAGGTCATCATGGCTCAAGTTGTGCAATGGAGTCCGTTCCATCGCCAAGTTCTACAAAACGCAACATTTCCTGTCATCACCAATTTTCGAACAATGGACAGCTACCCCACGATCTTCCATCACCGGCGGCTGGCGGAGATTGGCTGGGCGTAGTTTCAATACATCGCGTATGGTCTGCTGCAGGTCTGCGGCACTGCGTGTGGCGAATTTTTCGCGACGCAGCTGCTGCAATTCAGCTGCCAGTGCGGCATTCAGATCAAAGACGGATTTTTCACCTGGCAGCAGGAGCACCTGCCCCTGTTCTGTACACAGCAGCTCCTGTTCCCTGCGAACCGCGAATGACTCAATTGCCACGGGCTGGTCGCGATTGAGCAGCCAGCGCTGAAACCAGTGGCCGATGGTGGCCAGATTCTGCGGTTGAACACCGTGCGCCCCGGCCATCTCGACAAGGTCCACCCGCTCCGGATGCCCCAGAATTCCCCAAACCCGCTTTGACTGCCGAAATGCCTGCCACGAGCCATCGATGTCAAAGAAATCCTGGGTTGTTGAGCTGATCAGTGTTGGCCTGGGAGCTCGCAGCAACAGATAGTCCGGGTGATCCAGCCCGAATGCCACCTGTCCGAAGATATTCTGTTCAGAATCCTGTGGTCCAATCGTTTCAATCAGGCGCCGAAATGTGGTGATGTAGCACGCTGGTGCAGCGCACGTGATGCGGTCGTCGAGTGCCATCACATAGCTGGTCATCGTGCCACCGCCTGAACAGCCTGTGAAGCCGATTCGAGCCGGGTCAATTTCCGGACGACTGCAGACATAGTCGACTGCACGCATTGCATCGTGCAGTCGATAGGTGGCCGTGTTGCGTCCCACAAGTATCGAGCCGACACCGACAAGGAAATGCTCCGTGGTGGTGCCTTCGTGCTCGGGACCGTGCTGGTCATTGAGTATCTGCGAACGTTCGCCCTGACCGATGGGGTCAAAGCACAGAGCCGCCATGCCAAGTCGCACCATTTGCAGTGCGAATCGCTGGTTGTAGTCGGCAGTTTTTGCTGTGCGGCTGTGACCGCTGGAGACAAGCACTGCGGGGACCGGACCGGGGGCATCAGGCAGGTACAAATTCGCGGTGATTCGGTGGCCCGGCTGACTGTCGAAGATAACGCATTCGATGCGATAGCCGTCGGCCTGAATGGTACGTGTTGTGCGGGCGTTGAGCGGTGTGCGAGCCGGGAGCGGGCCGAGCTGGTCCAGAAAATACTGGCGACGACCCTGCACCCACCGTTCCACGTCAGCTGCCGTCCTGAGTTCAGCATACGCGGCATCACGCTGATCGCAGGCGAGCCCCGCACGTCGCTGCAACTGAGGATACAGAAGCGAGCCCGCAGTCTCCTCCGCAGTCAGACACTTCAGCTCGTCCGCTCGTGTCTGATCCGGCAGGGACACAGACAAAATCAGTACGCCCAGAATTGCCGCAGAAATCGATGACTGTCGCAGAAACATGGGTGGCTCCGTTGGAACACATGAACAAATCGCAACGCACGCGAAAGAGATGCATCACTCAGGCGGATGCTGTTGGGAACGGAAAAGGGGTGAGCGAGCCAGCCCAATTCGATTCAGCCAGAATGCGAGCATTACCCAGAGTGTGAGCAGTCCATAGCGGAGACTGCGACGAAAGTTGATGCTGCTGGCTTCATCAAAATAACGCACTGGAACTGGAATATCCCCCAGTCGGAAGCCGAGGAAAACCGCCTGAGCCAGAAACTGGGTGTCGAAAACAAAATCGTTGGAATTGAGCTGCCAGGAGACCGTCTCGAGGACCTCGCGACGATAGGCTCGAAATCCGCTGTGGAAGTCCCCGAGATTCTGCCCCAGCACTACGTTTTCAAAGATGGTCAGACAGCGGTTTGCGATGTATTTCCAGGCCGGCATTCCGCCCTGCAGCGCCTCGGCACGCGTGCGAATGCGGGAGCCCAGCACTACATCCACGTTGCCAATGCGAATCAACTCCGACGCAATCGGGATTACGCGACTGTCGTACTGGTAGTCCGGGTGAATCATCACCACGATATCCGCACCACGCTGCAGTGCTTCCCGATAGCACGTCTTTTGATTTCCACCATAGCCCGTATTACTCTCGTGACGGATCACCGTCAGTCCCAGCTTCTGTGCGACTGCGACCGTGTCGTCGCGACTGCAGTCATCCACCAGAATGATCTCATCGACAGCACCCGAGGGAATGTCGCGGAGCGTGGCTTCCAGCGTTGACGACGCATTGTATGCCGGCATGACCGCGATGATTCTTGGCTTTGCCGGAACAGCGGAGGGACGTGGTTGAAGAGAGGTGGTGGTCATTGGGGCTGGGTTTTCAGTGTTCAGTGCGTGGTGTGTGGTGTGTGGTGCGTGTGGGGGAATTGTTGTGGTTATG
>JBJTOP010000105.1:0-11887 GCA_046074645.1 Planctomycetaceae bacterium
CTTTTCGCGGTGGGATGGTTCAAAAGGCTGCAAAAACGAGTCTGGCGGGTAAAAAAGCCCTCCGGTGCTCGTGTTCTGGTGCTATTTGTGTAGAGAGGTTCGAGGCATCAGCAGAGACGCCTTCCAATGTCCGGGGAGTCAGGAAAGATCACGCATGTCGGTCGCATCAAGCAGCGTTGCATGGCAGATACTGTCTTCCATCACTGAGAGTACTGTCAGCCAGGAAATCCCGGTGATTGCCGACAACATTGAGTGGCAGCTTCGGGCGGCTGTCAGCAGCAGCCCGATTGGTCAGCTGCAGCTGGCCATTCACGCGGGGATCAGCCCTGCGCAGCTCAGTCGATTCGTTCGGGGTCAGCAGAGCATCATGCTGGACACGGCTGCGAGGCTTGCTGCGATGCTGGGATTGCAACTGTCGCCGATTTCAATGGCATCAGCGCCGATTTCCGCAGTTTCAGAGCCGGTCGCCGTTATTCCTGCCAGCGACAGTGAAAAACCACCATCAGCAAGTCCTGAGGAGGCGAAGCCGAAGGCAGTGCGACGTCAGCCGCTGACTGCAAAGCGAGTCATCAGCACCCTTGAATCGCTTGCGGCCACATCCAGTCTCGCGCCGGACGTGCGTCTTGCGGACCTTCGTGAGAAGCTGGGGGGTGACCGGGCCGCTGTGGATGCCATGCTGATCGGTCTTCACGGCGATCAGAAACTGGCCCTGACGGCAGCAGGTGAGCAGCCGTTGACAACAGAGGAGCAGTCGGACGCATTGCTGTTTGACGGCCGACCGCACCTGTTGTGTCGTCTGGCGACACCACCTGAATCAGCTGCCAAACCCGCAGCCAAACGCACTCGTCGCAGTTGACAACAGGGGGGCAAGGTGGGGAAGATCTTTGTATGTTCGTCCTCGCTTTGATTTCAGTTCCCTCGTTCCTCCTCGCGTGCATCGACGAGTCGCCGTCGCGTGCAGTTCCGGCTGGGTCCGGCGTCGTTGCGGACCTGCCTGATGGCGAATCTGACTATATATTTGAACTGCGGTCGCGGGGTTTGTTTGATCTGGGCCGGCAGGTTTGTCTGCAGCGTCTGGCAGCGGCAAAAAATCTGACCCTGCAGGCTCGCTGGGAGCTGCAGTTTATTGACTGCTGCGAGGACGAAGCGTGGCTGTTGCCACAATCTCGCCGTGAAGAACTGATCTCGCTTGCGGCGTCCCGGATCACGGACTTTCTGAACAGGTCTGCGGTGCAGCCCGACACGGAATTGGCATTGCGGCTGCGGCAGCTGGAGCTTCTGGCAGCAGCGGCGGACATGGAGTGCACAGCGATTGCGTTTCGCAGCAGTTTGCCGGCTGCGTCTCGGCTTCAATTTGCTCGCTCGGCCTGCACTCAGGGAATTCAGCTTGCCACGGCACAATTGAAGTTCGCCGATGAGCTGCGATCGACGCTGCCGCCGGCAACGCTTCGTGACATCCGATTTCGGCTCCGCTGTAGTCTGCTGGAGCTGCAGCTGTCCGAACATCGTTTGACGCATGTTCAGGGTTCCGGCGATTCGCGAGGACTTTCTGCGGTGCGCAGTGGTGCTGAGCAGCTTGTGCGGGGACTGGCTGACCAGCATCTGTTTCGCGCGCGGCATTTGCTGGCTCTGGTGCTTCTGGACAGTGGCGACGACGCGGCGCTGGAACTGCAGCTGCGAAATCTGGCTGCGAATGTTTCCAGCACTGGTGAACGCCTGCGTCTTGAGGTGCTGCATCAGACTCGGCTGCTGCGGCTGCGACGTCCCAGCGAACTGTCTGCTCGAATCAGTCAGCCTGGCAATCCGTTGCCGGCGGACATTTTGAATATCGCGGAGCTGCGATTGCTGCAGCTGCACGCCCGATTGATGCTCTGCGAACTGCTCAGCGAAATTGAACTGAATCGCCGACCTGGGGATCGCAGTCTGGCCGAGGCCGAGACCGCCTTTCAGACTCTCAAGGCCGAATTGTCGCCTCAGCTTCGGGGCGTCTGGCAGGAGCGTCTGCAGTATTGCGAGCGACGACTTGAGCTTGTTCTGCTGGCGGGGCCGGTCGGGGCGGACGCCATCGAAGCTGTCTCGGCGCTGCTGGCTGCCAACGACACACCTGCTGCGTTGTCGCGTCTGGAGCAGATTACTCGTCTGCCGGCTGTCAGCAGAGAACTCAAAGCTCTTGCAGGCATGCAGATTGGTGAGCTGCTGCTTCGTGAATCCCGCTGGGGTGACGCGATCGGTCAGCTGGAGGCAGCCGCTGCGGACTTTGCTGTGAGCGGTCGTCGGCGTCAGCAGGCGGCCGCTGATCTGCTGCGGCTGTACGGGCTGGCCCGGCAGCATCCGGACACCAGCCCGTATCTCGATGCTCTCAATCATCACATCTCAACGTTCGCGGATCAGCCGACAGTTGATATTGCACGTGAGTATCGTGCGCGGTTGCTGCGTTTCGCCAGACCGCTGGACGCTGCAGGCGATCTGCTGGCGATCCCGGCACCGAAATCAGACGCGACACCTGAGACAGTTCGTCAGCACCTGCGGAAGCTGGCGCTGGTTGGCGACTGTCTGCTGGAAGCGTCGCTCGCGACTGTCGCAACGCAGACCATCGGGGGAGACGACGATGGCAGCGATACCGGGGCAAACACACCGCCTGCAGGTCAGCCTGCTGAACTGATCGCGACAGCAACCGCTCAGCTGCAGCCATGGCTTGAACAGGTCCGCCGGGCAGAGTCGCCCGAACAGACTATTATCTCCCTGCAGATCCTGTCAGCACCGCTGTTGTTATCAGAGTTCCGATCGGGCAAGTCTGAGGAGGACTGGAACTCCATCAACGCTGAGCTTGTGCCTTTGCTTGTTCGGTTTCCGACGGACGTCGCGTTGCCACAGTCTCCCGGCGACAGGGTCGCTGACAAGCCGACTGACGACAGCTTTGACTTCGCTGCGGTGGCTGCTCGAACGAGGGCCGCCGCGGAGACACTCAGGCTTCTTGCAGCATCCCGCCTGCTGCTTCCTGCCACAGAAATTCAGAAGGCCGAGGCGATACTCAGGGGCCGTGCTGTTGCGGTGCGTCGAGAGCAGGTGCTGCTGCTGCTGCCGCATCTTTCCAGGTCTGGCCTGCCGGGCAATGCTTCTCTCGCCAGCTTTGCGACCGAACTGCTGCCTCCCGCGAACGCTGCTGATCGAACTGCGGCTGATTTGCTGCGGGATCTTCCGGTTCAGTTGCGTCTGCAGCAGTGCGGCGGGCCGGGGGAACCTGCTGCAGCCATTCTGGGGGCACTCATCCGACAGCCGCTCACCCCGAGTCAGCTTCAGCGGGCCGCGCGAATCCTGTCGGGCATCGATCCTGCGGTGATGGTCGGGGTGGCGGCATCACCATCGCCGACAGTGGCTGACTTCTGGCGGAAAGTTCAGAAGCAGACGAAATCCGGAGAGCCAGCGTGGCTGGAGGCATCGCTGCAGCTGGCATCGCTCGCAGCCGTGGGTGGCCGCGTCAGCGAAGCTCAGCGCATTCTTCGCACGGTTTCCGTGCTGCACCCTTCGTGGGGTGATTCTGAGCGTCAGACACGGGCGGTCGAGTTGTTGAAGTCACTGGAGCGGCGGTGATGAGTTCATCTGTGAACCAACAGGCGGAATGCTGCCGCATCCATTGCCGTGAAGTACTGGCGCAGTTGTCACCGTCAGTCGGCTGGATTCCGGAGATATCGGCAGTGCCGGGGAAAGACGAGTTTGCGGTGGTGCGAGAGCAGTTTGCCGAGCAGCGTCCGCAGTGCAGCTTTGAAGTCTGCTGTGAAGACGCCCGCCGCGCGGTCGCTGCATTTTTGTTGGCAGTTCCATGGAGCGGCGAGGATTCTGTTTCCGGATGGTTGCCCGCATTGCTGCTGCGATCGCCGCCATCTGCTCAATCCGACATACGGATGATCGCGGGACTTGCTGCCTCATTGCCGCGGTTGACCGTCGCGGTCGATCATTTCCGGCATGTGGAGCTGTTGGTTCGAGCTGCGGAGTCGATTGGAAAAACGATCAGTGTGCTTGTGGCGGTGGACACGGGCGAGCGATTGATGGGTGTGCACCCCGGGCCGGACTGTGAGTCGCTGTCTCGGGCTGTTGCGAAGCAGCGATGTCTGTCCCTGCGGGGCATTTTCGCGAGTGTGGAGGGGGGGGCGACTGTAGCTCCGGAGCGTGGCAATTCGTGTGTGCGGACATTTGAACTGGCGCGTTCGTGTGTGGAAAGTTTGCGATTGCGGGGGTTACAGGCGGGGGAAGTGGTGCTTGGCATCGCATCAGAGGATCTGCGAGCCGCGGCGGAACTGGTGGACAGATGTATGGTAGTGGGTGGGCCATTTTTGGGGGCAGGATGGGAAGCGAGTGGCCGTTTGGCGGGGGCAGGGGGGGCAGGGGTGTTTGATGCGCGGGTGATTTCGCGGCCGGCTCTGGAGTACTGTGTGATTGCGGCCGGCAGTCGATCGGGATTGATCACGTCTGAGACGGAGGTGATCTGGCCTTTGGGTGCTGTCATCAGCGGCTGGAATGCTCACCATGCGCGGCTGCAGCTGGCGGATGAGTCGCTTGATTTGAGGATTGGGAGCGAGGTGTGGCTCAAAAACTTTCACAAACACACTTGAAATTTTCGGGAGAGTGTGTCTGGAGTGTTTCCGAATTGGAGTTGTTGCGTTATTCTTCCTCGGCCCTGCAGGAACGCTTTCTGCTCCACTTGTCCAGCTCACCCCGCCTCAACCGGAGACCCCACATGCTCCTCCGCCTCCCCTGTTCTGCTGCAATTGTGGCCGCGCTGTTTCTGGCAGTGGCCGGCCCTGTGAATTCCGCTGAACCGCCGGAAGGCTTCCGGCCGCTCTTTAACGGTCGCGATCTGGACGGCTGGCACGGCATGCCGCACTTCGATCCTCGTGATCTGGCGAAAATGCCTGAGGACGCGCGGGCCAAACAGATCGCGGACTGGACAGAGGACGCCCGCAAGCACTGGACAGTGCAGAACGAGGAACTGGTAAACGACGGCCACGGTGCCTATCTTGCGACCGACGCCGAATTCACCGACTACGAGCTGCTGATTGACTACAAGACAGTTCCGCTGGCTGACAGCGGTATTTACCTCAAAGCATCACCGCAGGTGCAGATCTGGGACTCCACGGAAGAGTCCAAGTTCAAGCTGGGTGCGGACAAGGGCAGTGGTGGTCTTTGGAACAACAGCGCCGGAGCTGCTGGTAAGGATCCTGCGGTTCGCGCTGACAAGCCTTTTGGTGAATGGAACAGTTTCCGGATTCGCCAGATTGGTGCTCGGACTTCGGTCTGGCTGAATGGCCAGATGGTGGTGGACAACGCGATCATGGAAAATTACTGGGATCGCGAAAATCCGTTGTTTTTGAAGGGGCCAATCTGCCTGCAGACGCACGGCGGAGAGATTCGCTGGCGCAACATTTACATCCGCGAGATTCCCGCTGAGGAAGCCAATCAGATTCTGGCCGCCAGTGGTGGGGACAAGTTCGCTTCGATCTTCAACGGCAAAGACCTTTCGGGCTGGGCCGGCGCTGCGGACAACTATGAAGTGGTGGAGGGCGCGATTCGCTGTCGTGAGGGCAAGGGCGGCATTCTTCATACGGCCGACGAATACGCCAACTTTGTGGTTCGTCTGGAATTCCTGACACCACCCTCGGGCAACAATGGCCTCGCGATTCGCACTGACGGCAAGGGTGATCCAGCCTACGATGCCATGTGCGAACTGCAGGTGCTGGATTCCGAACACCCCAACTACGCCAAACTGGATCCCCGTCAGTACCACGGCTCTGCCTACGGTATGACGGCGGCCAAACGCGGCTTTCTGCGTCCGGCCGGCACCTGGAACTTCCAGGAAGTGACTGTGAATGGCACCACGATCCGAGTGGAGTTGAATGGCAATCTGATTCTGAACACGGACGTGGCGAGGGTGACAGAATTCATGGGTGGGCGACCGCATCCCGGCAAGGATCGCAAGTCCGGGTTCTTCGGATTCGCAGGTCACGGGGACGCTGTTTCGTTCCGCAACATCAGCATTCAGCGTCTGGCTGACTAAGGTCCTCTGTTTCAGGATTCGTTCACTGAATTCACTGCTGCAGGCAGCCAGGCGAATCCGCCGGGCTGCCTGTCTGCATTCTCCAGCCGCACCCGGAATCCCGCTGATCCTCGGAATGGCCCATGAGCATCAAAATAAATGTTGCCGCGATCTGTCTCGCCGTTGTCTGTGCTGCTCCTGACGGGCCTCGTTCGGGATTCGCCGACGAGCCGGCGTTTCCGAAGGCCTTTGCGGCGTCGGAGACGGAGCCGTTGTTTACCGGTCGCCCGGGTGAGTGGGATGCGAAGATCCGCGAACGTGGCTGGATTCTTCGCGAGGGCAGTCAGTGGCGAATGTGGTACACCGGCTATAACCCTGACGTGCAGCCACTCACAATGAAGCTGGGGCTGGCGACATCAAGTGACGGGATTCACTGGAAGAGGTCCTCACAGAACCCGCTGGTGGACGAGTACTGGGTCGAGGACATGATGGTGGTGCGTCATGACGGCCGCTACTACATGTTTGCAGAGGGAGCGCAGGATCAGGCTCAGTTGCTGACTTCTGTTGATGGCGTCAGCTGGCATCGGGAGGGGACACTGGACGTGCGACTGACCAGCGGTCAACCGATTCCGCCGGGGCCGTTCGGGACTCCAGTGGGGTTTCACGAGAATGGCGTGTGGAATTTGTTGTACGAGCGTCGCGACCTTGGTGTCTGGCTGGCGCGGTCCGCAGATTTAAGAACTTGGACAAACGTGCGGGACGAGCCGGTGCTTGTGCCAGGGCCGTCCGATTATGACGGTCGAATGCTGGCTCTGAATCAGATTCAGAAGCTGGGAGATCGCTACGTGGCGGTGCTCCACGGGACCGGCGACGAACAGAAGCCGCGTCGGTGGGCGACTTATCTTGCGGAATCGCGAGACTTACTGAAATGGCAGAAGTCACCGGAGCCGCTGAGACCCATTTCCGAAAACAAGTCCAGCGGCCTGCTGTTGCATGACGGCAGTCGCTGGAGGTTTTACACAACGCACGATCGAGTGGATCTGCACTGGCCGCTGGTTGAGCGACCTTAGGCCGTCAGCTGATGGAAGTCAGCGGTGATAGCCGAGCGAGAGCATCACATCGTAGAGTTCTTCGAAGGTGATGAATCTGCGTCGATGAGCGATTTTGTAGTCATCGATGGCATCGGCGAGTTCTGCGACTTCGGGGCGGAGTCTGCGGTCGCCGTCTTTGAACTGACGGCGTTCGATACCGGTTGGGTTTTGATCGCCGGGGTTGTGTCGACGTTCGATGAAGCCGACAGCTGGATTTCTGATGGTCGTGATGTCTGTCATGGTCCTGCCTTGGGGTAAGGGTCGAAGCGCAGGGGATCGCAGCGCTGCATAATCCTTGCCCGCAAATTGTGGCCTGGCAAATTGCATCCAGTGTTTCTCTGAGGGTTCTCTGCCACAAGGGAGATTTGCCGGCGGTTATGCGGGCTGGTCAGGATGCAGTGAATTTATCGGTCAGGGCAATGATGTTGAGAAAAGGCAGCGTGGAGAATCGGGGAAGTTACGGGAAATCGAGCGATGGTCGGGTGGTTTGCGACGTAGGTTGCGAAAGGGTGATTCTCGTCAACGGAGAATTTGCGCCTCGCGGAATACCCTTCCCTAATCTGAATTCAGCAAACTGCCATGATTGCACCGAACAAGTCGAACCGTCAGACAGCGACCGACTTTGAGTCTTTGAAGTCACACATCCACGGCAAGCTCGTAGAGAAGCTGGACCTGAACCGGGTGTCGGAGCTGGAGGGGGATTCGCTGCGTCGCGAGATTCGCGTAGTGGTGGAGCATTTGTGCGATACAGAGAACCCGCTGCTGAATCGATCGGAGCGGGAGCGTCTGGTGGAGGAGGTGCTGGACGAGGCGTTTGGATTTGGGCCGCTGGAGATTCTGCTCAAGGAAGAGGGAATCGCGGACATTATGATCAATGGTCCGAAGAATGTGTTTGTGGAGAAGAATGGCCGGATTCAGCGATCGGATGTGACATTCAGGGATAACGAGCATCTGCTGCAGATTCTGGATCGGATCGTATCGAAGGTGGGTCGTCGGATTGATGAGACGTCTCCGATGGTGGACGCGCGTCTGCCGGACGGTTCGCGTCTGAACGCGATTATTCCTCCTCTGGCTCTGGACGGTCCTTCACTGACGATACGTCGGTTTGGCAGCAATCCGCTGACGCTTGAGGACTTGTTGAAGTTTGGAGCGTTTACACCGGAGATGGTGATGTTTCTCGAGGGCGCGATGAAGGCTCGCCTGAACATCATCATCAGCGGTGGAACGGGATCCGGAAAGACGACGCTGCTGAACACATTGTCGAGTTTCATATCGAATGACAATCGGGTGATAACGATTGAGGATGCGGCGGAGCTGCAGTTGCAGCAGGAGCATGTGCTGCGTCTGGAGACTCGACCACCGAACATTGAGGGTCGTGGTCGGATTACGGCGACGGACCTTGTCCGCAACGCGCTGCGTATGCGTCCCGACCGGATTATCATAGGTGAGTGTCGCGGCGGCGAGACGCTGGACATGCTGCAGGCGATGAACACGGGGCATGACGGATCGCTGACGACGGTTCACGCGAACAATCCACGTGACGCGATTTCGCGTATTGAGACGCTGGTGAATATGAGCGGTTTTGAGATGCCGATGCAGTCGATTCGCAAGCAGATTGCATCGGCGATCAATCTGGTGATTCAGGCGAGTCGCCTGCAGGGGGGGCCAAGAAAGGTGACCTATATCACGGAGATTGTCGGCATGGAGGGCGACGTGATTGTGATGCAGGATATTTTTCGATTTGTGCAGGACGGTATCAACGAGCACGGGAGGGCGTATGGTCATTTTGAATCGACGGGAGTGCGTCCGCGGTGCATCGAGCATTTGGAGGCGAGCGGTATACGGCTTCCGCATGGATTGTTTGCACAGCGGACAATGCGAGTTCACTGACAGAACTGGAGCTGATTAATGGATCCTGCAATTCTTGTGATGTGTTCTGCATTTCTTGGCGTGATCATGCTGGTGCTGGGGCTGGCATCTGCATTCCGCAAAAGTGGCGAGTCGGATCTGGAGGCGCGGTTATCGGCATTTACGGGTCGATCCGGGGCTGATCGGCTGGATGTGGACAACACGATTCTGCGTGACGGTTTGACGACAGCTCAGAGTATGCTGGGGCGGGTGCTGGACCGTTTTGAGCGGCTGCCGATGTTTTTCCGGCAGGCGGAACTGCCGATGCGTCTGGAGCAGTTTCTGATGATCTGCATTTGTGGAATGTTGATTGTGCCGACGGGTGGAGTGCTTGGCGGTCTGCCACGGGCATCGATGCCGATTCTGGGTGGTGTGGGATTTGGGCTGCCATGGATCTGGCTGCTGCTGCGTCGTCGCAGGCGAATGAAGGAGTTTGAAAAGCAGATGCCGGATGCGATGGAGTTGTTGGCGCGAGCACTTCGATCGGGTCACAGTCTGGCTTCGGGGCTGAACGTTGTTGCAACGGAGATGCCGGCGCCGATTGGGGTGGAGTTCAAGGCGGTGTTTGAGGAGCAGAATCTGGGTCTGCCGATTGATCAGGCGTTGCGGAACATGCAGACGCGTGTTCCGAATATGGACCTGCAGTTCTTTGTGACGGCGGTTTCGATTCAGCGGCAGGCTGGTGGCGACCTTGCCGAGATTCTCTCGAAGATAAGTGCATTGATTCGGGAGCGGTTCAAGATTCTCGGGCAGGTGAAGGCATTGACAGGAGAGGGGCGACTGAGCGGTATTGTGCTGATGGCGCTTCCGATTGTGTTGTTTTTCACTGTCTATGCGCTGAATCGTGACTACGTGATGCTGTTGTTCAGTCGTTCGCTTGGCAAGCAGATGATGATTGGGGCGATTATTTCGCAGATCATCGGTGGTTATGTGATTCATCGGATTGTGAGTATTCGCGTTTGATTCAGGGAAGCAGCAGTGGATTACGAACAGTTACTTCCGTGGGCTGTATTTGCGGCGGCCAGCACTGCGTTGTGGGCTGCGATGAACATTCTGGTTCGTCGCACCACTCGGGCTTCTGTGCGTCTGGAAGAGTATCGGAATCCGATGTCTCGCCAGCGTCGGGAGCTGGACTCGATCGTTGCTGGCAAACCAAATGCGGTGACAACAATTGTAGAGAAGACAGCGCCGGCTTTGTCACGTGCGTTGCAGCCCAAATCAGAATCAGAACAGAGTGAGCTTCGAATCCGTTTGGCGAACGCGGGATTTTCGCGACCGAATGCGGTGCGAAACTTCCTCGCAATCAAGACGATTGCACTGGGAAGCGGGCTGCTGTTCGGAACGCTGTTTGTTCTGGCTCGCAGCGGTTTTGTTGGCAACGCGTGGATGATACCGGTCGTCGCGGGATGTGCTGGCTTTTACATTCCGGAGCTGATTCTGGCAACGATGCGGGCAACGCGGCGAGAGAAGATCTTTCTGCAGCTCCCGGACACACTTGATCTGCTGGTGGTTTGTGTCGAGGCTGGTCTGGGTCTTGATCAGGGATTACGTCGCGTGGCGGAGGAGATGTCAGCGGCAGCTCCGGAAGTCTGCGAAGAGCTCAACACAGCCAACATGCAGTTGCAGGTGGGCAAGAATCGCCGCGACGTGCTGCATGATCTGGGAGTCCGTACGGGAGTTGACGACGTGCGGGCGCTGGCGGGCATCGTGATTCAGGCGGATCGTTTTGGCAGCTCCATAGCCGGGGCTCTCCGCATTCAGTCAGAAACGATGCGAGTCAAGCGGCGACAGCTGGCGGAAGAGAAGGCTCAGCAAACAGCAGTAAAAATGATCTTTCCGCTGGTGCTGTTCATCTTCCCGGGAATTTTCGTGGTGCTGGTGGGCCCTGCCGCGATTCAGCTGATGGAAAATCTGCTGGTTGAATAAAAAAAATGCCGTTCCGGACCTGACGATCCGGAACGGCAACATGTTTTCTCGACGCGGTCAGTTCGCCGAGCGACAGCGGGTTTCTCAGGCCAGCTGTTTACGACGGTTCACGAGCGTCCGAATACGTTCGGCCAGCAGAGCTGCGTCGAACGGCTTGCGGAAGGTTTCGTTGAACACGGAGCGGTCGAAGCCCGAGGCATTATCCTCGTCGCTCAGAAGACCGATCAGAACTGTATCCGTGAACTCGGCGTTCCGGCGCAGATTCTGTGCGATCATCAGAGCCTCTTCGCGGCCCATGACGAAGTCAACTACCACACAATCGGGGTGAATTGATTCCGCCTGGATGCCGGCTTCAAAGCCGCTGGCAGCAATTTCGATCTTGAAGTCATCGTTGGAAATCATTTCGTTGAGGCTCGAGCGAGTCACAACGTCGGAACCAACGAGCAGGATCTTGCCGACCGCTTCATCTTCCAGTTCACCAAGGGGCATACCATGCTCCTTGAGGAACCGAATCAGATGTTCGCGGGGAATGCGTCGATCCTGTGAACCAGGAATGCGATAGCCTCGAAGACGTCCGGAATCGAACCACTTTGAGACAGTACGCGGGGCAACTTTACAGATCTTTGCTACCTGACCAGTAGTGAAGATCGTCTTCATGGGCGGGCTCTCCAATCAATTCTCTCACACCATCCGACGCGTTCTTCCTGAACGGACGGATTGCCAGATCCCTGAAGCGAATCCCGGTTTCCGGCCGCAAGCGGTCGGATGCTGTCGTGAACAGCCGGAATCCCCCCTTTGTCAGGGACTGACGAGGGTCGTTCTCTGGATTGCGTGCGGGCAATCCCAGCACCTGTACAAGGCACTTTGAGCACAGTTCAGCATGGTCCATTTCTGGACCGGTAGCTTTATCCGGACATCCCTTCCGTTACAG
>JBJTOP010000106.1:0-24093 GCA_046074645.1 Planctomycetaceae bacterium
CGACACAGTCAGGATATCAAGGTTGCGGTACCAGAAACCGAAGTCGAGGGAAAGCGACCTGATCCCATTTATTCCCTCCTGACAAACGGCTCGCGGGGTCTGGCGACTCATGAACGGCCTCCTTTCTACAGCCTGAAGAACAGGAATCCGTTGATATGGGTGCCGGTCACGGCTTTGGCCACAGCACTGAGTGATCGCCAGGTCTGACCAGCGTACTCGAAACCCTGCTCGAGGACTCGCACCTGCACGGAGCAGCCCTTGTACTCGCGGACGAGGATGGTTCCGGGCAAGGGAAGGCGGGAATCTTCCGGCAGCGTGATGGGTTGCGGGGGGGCTGCGGGTACGGACACTGGCTGGGGGCGCATCCGCGGTGCGGACAGCCGCAGGTCAGCGTCACAGGCCAATTCCCGAGCACGCTGGCGGGCACGTTCGGTGAGTCCGCCTTCGTGGTTGGCCTGCATCCGCCACGCGATGCGTTTGATGAGCCACGCGCGGTTCCCGGATCGTGTCTCGTCTCCGCAGACGTCGGCAAACTTCGCTCGCAGTTCTTTGACCGTCATTCGCTGCAGTGCAGCAACCTCGTGTGTCACGTTTAATGCCATGTTTTTGCTCCGTTTTACTGGCGAATCGGGACTCTCAACCGTGCCGACCATTGAGCCCGGTTTGTGGACGAACTTCAAGTCGACTGGCCGAGAGTTCCGGAGAGATTGCCGAGGTCAGAGCTTCGCGTTCGAGCAGCCTGCGAATGGCGGCGGCAAAGAGGGCGGCCAGTTCAGATCGCGGGGCGGAATTCGTGCGTTCGGGCGAAACGGTCTCCATAGTCGCTCTCCGGGGTGCGTTCTGTTGCTGGACAGGTGTGGGCTGTCAGCCAACGACAGTCCCTCTGTCTGGAGAGCTACCCGGTTCGAGTTGGAGATGACGGAAAAAGGGTGGCGGGGGGATTGGGTGTTAACAGCAGGACGGGGGCGTGCTGTCAAAGCAAAGCGGTGTGAAGTGTGGCCGAATGGAAGAGTATCTGCGAGACGTGTAATCTGAGACGAAAACGAAGGGGGGCCCGTTCAAAAACGGTAATACTAATGCTGAAATGACGCAGGGATCAGTGATGACTCTCTGTGTCAGAGCGGAGGTGATGATTGGAATCGGTCTATTTGGAAACGTCAGTGGTGAGCTATCTTCGTCAAAGACCAAGCTCAAACGTCGTGGCTGCAGCGCGGCAGGTGCTGACACACCGATGGTGGCGGGACGAGAAGAAAAAGTTTGCGATCTATTCTTCACAGTTTGTCATGGACGAGGCGTCAGCGGGGAACGCGGAACTCGCAGCCGAGCGTCTGCGATTGCTCGAAGATATTCCCCTTCTGCCACTTGATCAACTGGTTGCGGAAATTGCTGAAGAAATCATGAATCGCGCTGTTCTTCCGGAAAAAGCTCGAACGGATGCACTTCATATCGCGGTTGCTGTGCGCCATCGAGTACAATACCTGTTGACATGGAACTGCCGACACATCGCCAATGCGCGGATCACGCCTCGACTTCGAAACGTGATTGCAGACCTTGGACTGCAACTTCCTGTCATCTGCACTCCAGAGGAGTTACTTTCTGATGACTCTCATGACGACAATGACTGATCTTGTATTGGATGAAATCCATGAGACGAGGAGAAAGATCTCCGAGCGTTTTGGTGGCGATCTGCGGGCAATCGTAGAGGATGCTCGGCAGCGTCAGGCGGCATCGGGGCACACGACAAGTGCGCCCGATTGGCAGATCACTTTGACGGCAGACAGCGGCTCAGACGGTCCGGCAGAAAGTTCAGAAAATCGGTCTGTTTCAACCCGCTGATCGCTGTCCGTCGCGGCAGTCTGGGTTCAGCCGCCTTTGTACTCGCGGACGAGCAGAATCCACCGCGCCACGATCGCGTTCGAATTGCCGCGGATTTGGAAATGCGGCTCCGGTACCACCGATTCTGCCAGCAGCCACTCAATCCGCTCAACCCGGAACTACTCGAACTTACTTGTGGACGAACTCGTCAGGAAGAATCGGGAAACTGGGGGGACACCAGACTCCAGACCCCGAGCAGGAATCGATTTGTCGGCGAGTTACGCTGCTCGGGTGGATTCGGTTTGAAATCCCGGCCGCCTGCGGATAGCGTCATTCCCGAAAGCGTTACGTGCGACAAGACGCTGCAGGAGCAGTTGGCTCGCGACTCCCCTGCGTTCTGTTCGTTTTTCTCGTGTGGTGTGGCCAGACAATCCCTTCCTGATCTCGGCGTAAGACGTTCCGCAGTCCGTCTCATCAAAGTAATCTGATCCATGCTACACCGCCGAAGTGCGGTAAAATCCTGCCGCACTTCGGCGGTCGAATACCTGTTAGCCAAGACAATCAACACATGATCCGAGAACAAGAAGCACTTCTACTGGCGGCGTACTTTCGGGGCGGTGACCCTGACGCTGTGGTTTGGACTTCTAACTGTGATCAAGTCGTGACCCTGTCGCTCTTCTACACTGGTGACATATCGACGAATGACTGCATTGATCGCTTCGCCGTCAAGAGCTACGTTGGCAAACTCTATCAAGATGATGGAGAACTCAGTGGAATGATCGCCAGTCGATACCACAGACTTATCGAGTTGCTGCAGAGCCATCCACACCTGCTTGAAGGAGGTGGCAACCTGAAAACTCCGGCACATCCAACGTTTACGTCTTGCCGATTGACGCGTGAAGGGCAACAATTTGCCTTGTCCCTGGCAAAGAATTTCCCGGGCAAACCTGACTTCCCCAATTGGCCAGACAAACGGACATTGCCGCCAGCGGACTGATGGCAACCGAGGGCTAAGCAAAAGTGCTAACCGGAGCTGCGGGCCGCGCGGCTTCTGAAGTCAACGTTGGTTTGCCGCGGCCCGGTTAACCGTGTCGTTCGCTGCAACTCATTTCTGGGCCAATAAAATGCTGGATGCAGCTCAAGTTCGGTGCGTTGCGCTCTCCAGTTTGGCGCTACTTACATTCATCTGCGGTTGCGGTGATCGCCCCACCCCGCATGCGAACCACGGCAAAATCATTACCTACACAATCAACGAAGACGTGGTTCGTGCAGTCGATCAAACAATGTTGTCAACAAGCGATCGGGAGCTATTCGCGTTGATCTCCGAAAGGCGACTGGAAGGGCTTTCATTCAACGACGTCCCAGATATCATAAAGAGGGCCAATTGGTCGCAAGAGCTTAACCCGTACTTGACCAACTATGATTTTGATTTGAGCCCTGCCATCCCTGAAGATCTGTTTGATGATGGACTGATACATTCGTTCTCAATGGGCTTTGTCGTCTGTCAGCAGTGCCAGAAGATCTCTCAAGGATATATTCAGTCATTGACTTTCTGATCGCTATACCAATTTGATTCGCATAGCAGCGAACAAAGCGATGCACGCCGAGTTGCGGTGGTTCGTTTTCTACACTTTACAGCGTCACTCGCCGCAACCGGGTGATCGCGGTCGTTACGAATTTGCCAACAGCCCTCGTTCCCACCCGAATCCCGCACGATTCACACGCCTACCCATCCTGTATGTCCACATCAGTACCGGGGCCCGGTTGTCTCAGATGATTGCATGGGAGAAGTACATTCCGTGCTGATTCAGTAACAGCGGATAGTTCGCATAGTTGGCGTACACATTGCTGGTTTCGAGCCTCCGGAATCCTGTTAACTCACACGCAGTTTCCGTAACTGTCTTCCTCACGCCCCCGGAGAAGACGGGCTGTTCACTTTTTGCGGCTGTTTACCGGAGAGTGTGAGAGTTCGAGACTTTTATTTTTGGGGTGCCGGGAGAGACCTGAGGGTCTCTTTCGGGGGCGCAGTCGTTTTTTCTGCGGACTGAGAGTTGACGGCGGGTGGGTGTGAAGGCCCGAAAGTGGCGAAAACACCGGGAAAAGTGGCCGGGAAACGAAAAACGCCGGGAGCGGTCACTCTCGGCGTTTTGGCGTTTGGTGTTGGGGCTTGTTTTTCCGCAGAAAAACAAGAAGCTCCTCCGGTAGGATTCGAACCTACGACCCGGCGGTTAACAGCCGCCTGCTCTACCAACTGAGCTACAGAGGAATGTGGTGGAGATGTTCGGAAAGTTAGCGGGGAAGGTTGAAGGAATCAAGGGGGATCGCCGGCGGATTTTGGGGAGTTCCTGCGGGCGGGGGTTGGGTTGGGGGTGAAGGATCTGGGTGGTGGGACAGAGTTCGAGAGCGGGAGGTTCGCGGGGAAATTGGAATTTCTGCGGCACCGTGACGCTGTCTCCGCACGCACCCGAGCACCGTGACCGCAGGGATGCTTCCTTTCGGACCTGGCCCGGTTTGGCTGGGCCCGCCGCGATTGGAGACAGCGTCGCGGTGCCGGGGAGTTGGGTGATTTTTGGGGGTCACCTTGATCCAGGATCCGCGGAAGCGAGGCATTATCGATGCAGGAGTCGAGATTGGCAAGGCAAAAGGGCCGATGGGGTGGAAATGTTGGAGAAATGGAAACGGGTCGCGAAATTGTCTGCCGATTCCGTTGCCGAGTGTTGGTTTTTCCATCCCCAGCATTTTTCCAGCTTCTTCAGGTTGCGTAGTCGCCATAACCCTGTAGGATTTCTGGAACCTGCAAACAGGGCATCCCATCGCCCCCCCTTTCCCACTCCGCCTTTCACTCAATCCTCATATCATCCGGCAACCGGCACATGCCGCTGTTCAAAAATAAAGAATCGCTCCGCGTTTACCTGCTCACCTCACGCCTGCTCAACACCCAGGAATGGTCGCGCGTACAGTCTGAGGTGGAAACACTGACGGATGTGGCTGCAATTCTGCAGCTGCTCGAGCGTCGGCAACTGCTCACGTCTCTCCAAACCAGCCGCATCCTCAAGGGAGAAATCGAGGGGCTGGTGCTGGGGAAGTACAAGCTGCTCTACCGCAATGCCTCCGGCAGCTTTGCTCGCGTTTTCCGCGCCGTCAACGTCGAAAACGACCAGACTGTCGCTCTGAAGCTGCTCCGGGAACGCTGGGCGGACGACCCGCGAACGGTTGCTGGTTTCGAACGCGAGGCTCGAATTTGCCAGAAATTCATTCACCCGAACATCGTGCCGATTCTGGACATTGGCAACGATGGCCGGTTTCACTACTTCACGATGGAGTTTGTCGAAGGCGGCAACCTGCGTGACTTTCTCAAGATCCGCAAATCCCTGAATCCGCTCGAAGCCACCCGCTGTCTGCTCCATATCTGCCTCGGCCTTGAATACGCGCTCACCAAAGGAGCCACTCACCGCGACCTGAAGCTCACGAATGTGCTCATGAGCAGTACGGGCGTGGCGAAGCTGGTGGACTTTGGTCTGGCCGGAGCCGAATCGCCGACTCAGGCCGGCACCAGCGACGACGTCCAGCGGGCGCTCGAATACGCTTCGCTCGAACGCGGCACCAACGCGCCTCGAAACGACCCCCGCTCTGACCTCTTCTTCGCCGGCGCCATCTACTATGAACTGCTCACCGGTGAAGGTCCCTGGGAACGGACTCGTGACCGCGAAGAACGCATGCTGCTCAGCCGCTACACCAATACTCGCCCCGTCTCTGCTCACAACCCTTCCCTCCCCGGCGAAGCGGTGCGTATCTGCCAGAAACTGATGCAGGTCAGTCCATCTGACCGCTACCAGTCGGCTACTGAAGCGGTCCGCGATCTGCGCGCCCTGCTGACTGCTCTGGGAGAGCCGCAGACCACAAGTCACGGCCAGTCACCTCTGAAAATGGAGGTTCGTCCGGACTTTCGGCTGCTGGTGGTGGACAATCAGAAGAAGCGGTGTGCTGTCGTTCAGGAGTACTTTGAGAAGCATGGTTTTCAGGTCGGTTTCGCTGCCGCTCCTGAAAACGCCCTGCAGAAGCTTAAAACCGCCCCACCCGACGGAATCCTCTTTCTGGCCGATACAAATCTTGACGCGGTTCTTGAAATTTTCCCGCAGATTCAGGCCTACGCACGATCGCTCAAAGTGCCCTGTCTGGCGGTATTCGCCGCCGCTGATGCAGAGACGGTCAAGAAGCGGATTTCGTCAACTCGGTACGGTGGAACCATGTTCCAGCCGGCGACTCTTCGCGAAATCCGCACGCACTACGAGGAAATCGGCGCGGTGACGCGCCATTGACTAACAAAAAAGGCGGTGTGGTTAAACACCACACCGCCTTCGTTCGAATCTTTACACAACGAACAGCTCAGGGCAGGATCACGGAGTCGATCACGTGGATGATGCCATTGCTGGTCTCAATATCGGTTGCTGAAATTGTGGCACCGGCGATTTTTGCTCCACCGTCAGTGGTGATTGAAGCCGTCTTGCCATTGACTGTCTTCAGTTCCTTTTTCGCCACCACATCCGCGGCCTTCAGCTTGCCGGGGACAACGTGGTAGGTGAGGATTGCTACCAACTTGTCCTTATTTTCCGGCTTCAGCAGACTTTCCACAGTGCCCTTCGGCAGCTTGGCGAAGGCGGCATCTGTGGGGGCGAAGACGGTGAATGGACCTTCACCTTTTAAAGTCTCCACGAGGCCAGCGGCTTTCACAGCAGCGACCAGCGTACCGAAGGATCCGGCGCCGACTGCGGTATCGACAATATCAGCGGCCTTCGTGGGTGCTTTGGGGAGAATGACAGAGTCGATCACGTGGATGACACCGTTGCTGCAGGCGATGTCGGTCTTCACGACCTTTGCCCCGTCGATGCTCACCCCACCATCGGCTACCTTAATCGACACTTCCTGGCCCTGAACCGTTTTGGCGGACTTGATTTTCACAACGTCGGCTGCGAGGACGCGGCCAGGAACGACGTGGTAAGTGAGGACAGCGATGAGCTTGTCCTTATTCTCTGGTTTGCGCAGATCTTCCACGGTTCCTTTGGGGAGCTTTGCAAATGCTTCGTCAGTGGGCGCGAACACAGTGAAGGGGCCTTTGCCCTTCAACGTTTCACAAGGCCAGCAGCTTTCACTGCAGCGACGAGAGTTTTGAAGCTGCCGGCGGCGACGGCGGTGTCAACGATATCTGACGCCTGGTGGGCGCGAGTGCTGGTGAGCACTGTGCGACCATGGACAACCTGGGTGGTGCTGCGAGTGCGGCAGTTGCTGTTGCACTTCTGGTCAGCGATTGCAGCGGGAACGACGGCCGCGGCCAGCAGGAACGCGATCATATTCTTCATCGAAAACTCCTGAGAACACAAAAGGGACTGAACACGTGGATGGGACCGTAATGAACGGAGCCCTGAGCCGGCAGCAGGGCAGGATGGACAGGTCGCGACGTTGTCGGCATGTCATGTTGTATGCCGTGCGGGAGTGGCGGCCAGGGGAATTCGGAAAAATGCTTTTGATCCACGTTTTCAGGAATCGCGGCGTTTCTGTTTGCGTCCCTGGGCGGGCACCCATGTGCTGGCACTGTTGAGCCGCAGTTCGCGGGCTTCACCGGCGGAGATTGGCTGGTTGGCCGGAGCGGCCGCAGCGGGGCCTGGGGAATGGGCTTTGCGGGGCTGGTAATCGCGGACACCGTCATCGCGACGGGAGCGGTTTGAGAGTGAGAGGAAGCTGAGTGTATTGGAGGTCAGTCGGCCGGCGCGATTGAGCCAGTTGAGGAGCACGAAGAGAGCGAGAATACCGGCGAGGATGCAGCAGGCGATGAGGGCGGAATCGGGGTCAGAGGAGAGGGCGAGGAAGGCGCAGAAACCGAGACCGATGGCGAGGATGAGGAGGGATGCGAGCCAGCTGCCGGAATCATCCCGTCTGCCGGAAGAACGTCGCCCCATAATCCGCTCCGTGGTGCAATTTGTGATCGCCGTGGCTGTGAGTTTTCAGAGTGAGTTTCGGAGCGATGTTGTTTGTGTGTGTTTGTCTGAAAACAGAGCAAAACGTAGGGAGGTGGGAGGATTGATGATCAGGGTTGTGTGTCGGCTGGTTTGCTGAGATTGAGGAGTTGGCTGAGGGAGGAGCCATAGAGGAGTGCGATGTGTTCCTGCGGGGGGATGCGGCTGGAGGCGGCCCACTGGTTGATTTCTGTGGCGAGTTTTCGGTCGCCCAGTTTTCTGCCGGCGATTTCGAAGCATTCTTCTCGCCAGAGTCCATTTTTGCAGGCGGCGACAGCGTTGAGCGCGGTGGGGGCGTCTGTGGAGCTGCAGATGCGGCTGGAGAATTCGGCAGCGAGGGCGGAGCGAACGGCGGGCAGCGATTCGGTGCCTTGTTCGATCCAGCGGAGTGCATCGGTGGGGTTGGAGCTTTCGAGTGCAGCGGCGGCACCGGCGGCGCGTCCGAGTTCGACGAGCATGGGTGGGAGTGAATTGCGGGAGGCTGGGGGTGAGTCGGTGGCGGTTGTGATGGCGTAGTTTGGAAGTGGTTTGCCTCCAGTGAGTGCAGCGAAGGCGAGTAGTCCGCGGAGTTCGTCGAGCTGGATTTCGGCCTGAAGATCGGGAGCATCGGCGAGTGTGGTGGTGATGAGATCAGCGCCGCCGGCGGCGGCGACTCGGCTGAGAAGCAGGATGAAGAGTGTGCGGCGTTCTTCGGCCAGCTGAGCGATGCTGGTGCTGCGTGCGAGTGCGGTGCGGTAGAGGGCATCGAGGCGTCCGGGATCACTTTCGCGAAGTTCGGTTTGAATTTGCTGGCGGAAGGCGGATTCGTTGGTTTTGGTACTGGCAAGGAGTGAGCGGGCTTCGTCGGTGGGGGGTGCTGCGGCGGCGAGGTGTCTTTTGAGTTCGTTGAGAGCAGTTTTGGCGTGATCGGGGTGATTGGCGAGTGTGGCGGCGCGAAGGGCTTCGGCGGCGGCGATGGCGGCGGTGAGGCTGGAGGAGCGATCGGGAATTTCTTTTTGTACGAGTGTCCGGAGGTCCGGGAGCACCCAGGGTGAGGGATCGGGGATTTGGCGGAGTGCATCGAGGCATGCCTGGAGTGCGGATGCGTCGCGTTTGGCGGCGGCGGTGGCAGCGAGGACTTTAAGTTTGAGTTCGGGGCTGGAGATTTTTGTGGCGGCGGCTTCGATGAGGGGAGCGGCCTGAGCGGCGGCTTGTGGGCCGATGGCGAGGGCGCGATCGGCGATGGCGGTGAGTGCATCGGCGGCGGAGCGTGGATCGCCTGGCAGCAGGGCCCACTCGAAGCTGGATTCCACTGAGATCGCGCGGCGAGTGCGGCGCTGACGGCGGTGTGGAGTGGGTCAGCCCAGAGGAGGCAGTCGAGTGCCTGCGGTGGAGTGACCGCGGCATCGCGACATTGTGTGGCGATGAAGAGCCATGCGGTGCCGCTGGACTGATCGAGATTTGCGGGGATGGAGCGATCGAGTTGTCGGGAGGCGACGAGTGCAGTGGCGTCGGGCATTCGACCTTCGGCAGCGAGAACGGTGGCGAGTGCGAGGGCGGCATCGGTGGCAGCTCGGCCGGTGCGGGGGAAGGTGCGTTGACGGGCTTCAGTTTCGGCAAGTTTGAGGGCATCTGCGGCGGCAGTGTTGTCCCCGGCTGCGCGGCTTCGCCAGTATTTGGCGAGTTGTGGGAGGACGCGGTAGAAGCCGCGGGATTTATCGACGACGAGGAGTTGATTGAATTCGACGGCGGATTCTTCGCTGCGACCGAGTCTGAGCCAGAGGTCGCCCGTCATTCTGCGGGCGAGTGCTTTGTCGCGCATTTCGGAGCGGGCGAGAGCGATCATGCGACGGATGTTGTCTTCGATGTCTTTGGCGGGGTTTTCGGCCGCTTTTTGTTCTGCGGCTTTGGCAGCAGCCTGGGTGGCGGCTTCTTTGGCGGCGTCTTCTTCGGCGAGTCTCTGGAGTTCGGAGAGATCGAGCGAGGCGGAGAACTGGGTGGTGTCAGGTTTGCGATTGAGTTGAGTGAGGACGAGAGCGGTGATGCCAGCGAGTACGGCGGCGCCGATGGCGTAGAGGAGTATGGGACTGCGGCGTCTGGGGAGCGCTTCTTCGGCGGCGCGGCGTTGAGCTTCGGCTTCGTCCGAGAGTCGAGTGGGGCGGCGTTCGGTTTTTTGTTCGGCGGGGTCGGCGGCGATGAAGACAGGGACCATGCATTTGGGATTTGCGCAGCGCACGCTTTTGCCGATGGCGGATTTGGGGATGAAGTTGGTCTGTTCGCACATCGGACAGACGGTTTTCTGGAGTCGTCCTTTTTCGGGTTTGAGTGAGGCTTCGACGACCTGAGTTCCGCTGGAGGCTCCGATGCCGAAGGGGTCGTCTTCATCGACGACCATTTTGCTGCCGTAGCGTGGTGGTGTTCCGGATTTTGGGGGATTTGCGGAGGTGGGGTCGGCGTTTGTTTTGCCGGGTGCTGTAGCAGAACTTTGCGGGGCGGGTGCGGCGGGTTTTGCGGGGAGCGCGCGTGCACCGGGGCGATTGACTGCGGGATTCTTTTTGGGCTGGGGCGTGTTTCGGGCGCCGCGTGAGCCATCCATGGCGGCTCCGCAGAATGGGCAATCGATGGCGTCGTCTTCAAGGACTGACTGACCGCAGGAGGGACAGGTAGGCAGGGACATGCGGTGAACTCCGCGAGTGTTTGCAGAGAGGGGTGGAGAGCGGCGAGGGCAGTGGCGAATGCTGGAAGCGCCGCAGTGGAAGTTTACTGCACGGGCGTGAGGAGGGCGAGAGAATCCGGGCAGATATTGTTGCTAAACGTCGCTCTCAGCGGCGGCGGTGAATTCTTTGTGACGGGCGACGAGCAGGGCCAGCGCGAGAAATGTGGCGGTGAGGGCGAGGATCCAGCAGACGTGCTGCCAGACGGGGTCGCTGCCGATGGCGTAATTCAAGACTGGGGTGCCATCAGTATCCACGGGCAGCGGCAGCCACTGGACGAGGATCGAGCGAAGGCGGTACTGTATCGTGAAGCGGTTCACGACGGCGGGGAGTGATCCGAGGACACCTTCGATGAGAAAGGCCCAGGCCATGCACATCACCATGGCGCGACGGAGAGAGATGGTGCCGATGAACAGGAAGATGGCTGCAGCGGAAGCGGCCGCAAGACCGCTGAGACCGGTCATTGCCAGCCAGATTCGCAGTTTTGTGGTGGCAGTGGAGAGCGGGACTGAGAGTGCCAGTCCGGTCCATGCGGCGGTGCAGCCGAAGGTAACGGCGGCGAGGTATTTTCCGATGAGGAGTCTGGGGATGCCGTGGGGTCGTGAGGCGAGGTAGATCCAGCTGCGTTGTTCGAGTTCGGAGGCGACGGCTGGTCCTGCGGTGACGAGCACTCCGAGGGCTGTGCAGACGCCGGGGACGAGCATGTAGAAAGCGAGCGACCAGGCGGCGTCGATTTCCTCGGGTTTGGGCGAGGCCTGAGCGAGGCTCCAGCGGATGAGCAGTGTGATGGTAACGGGGAAACCGGCGATGGTGATCCACCAGACGAGCCGTCCTGGGGTGAGCATCCGTCGGCATTCGTAGAAAAAGACGGCAGCGACTTCCCTCACAGCTCACCCCGATGGATTTTCATTAATGAATTAAACAGCGACTGCAGGGAGTCATCTGCGGAGCGGAGTTCGTGGACGATGAAGTGTTCTTCCCGGATCCATTGGGCGAGTTGTCTGGAGAATCCGGCGGCGTTGCGGGTGGAGATGCTGACAAGATCTTCCCCGGCGGTGGCGGACTGGACACGTACGGCGTCGGCTGCGCCGTGTTCGAGTGCGAGAGCTGAGAGTCGTCGGCCGGAGGAGCAGCGGATGTGAATTTCCATGGGAACCTGGAAGAGCAGTTCGTGGACTTCGGTGGCGGTTCCGGAGGCGAGGAGTCGTCCGCCGGAGACGAGCAGGAAGGATTGGGTGAGGGCTTCGATTTCGTGGAGGACGTGGCTGGCGATGAGGACGCTTCGGCCTGCGGCGATCCAGTCTTTCAGGAGAGCGGTCATTTGGGCGCGGCCGACGGGGTCGAGTCCGCTGAGGGGTTCGTCGAGGATGAGGAGTTCGGGGTCGTGAGCGATCGCCTGAGCGAGTTTGGTGCGTTGTCGCATACCGCGGGAATAGCTGGCGATGGGGCGTTGCATGCTGTCGGCCATACCGACGCGTTCGAGACACAGTGCGGCGCGTTCTCGGGCGGCGTTTTTGCGAACACCGTGGAGCTGGAGCAGCCACGCGGTCCATTCGAGGCCGCTGACGCCCGCATACATGCCTTCGAAGGCTGGGCAGAAGCCAATGCGGCGCATGAGTGCGGCGTTATTGCGGGGCGTTTCTCCGAGCACTCGCACGGTACCGCGGGTGGGTTTGAGCTGGCCGATGAGGAGATTGAGCAGGGTGCTTTTGCCGGCGCCGTTGGGACCCAGCAGTCCCCAGGCGCCGGGCGCGAGCTGGAGGGTCATGTCGTTGACGCCGAGCACGGTGCCGTAGAGTTTCGTGACGTGTTCGAGTTCAATCATCGAGGTCATGGGCTGAGTTTACTCCGACGTTCAGACCTGCAGCGGCGCACAGACGCGGCGGTGCAGTACTGCCAGCGACACGGCACAGAGCACACCGAGGAGCACGACCTGAAATCCGAAGCCTGGGGCGAGGAAATTCGGATCGAGGATTCGTCCGGCCACATCGGTGGTGACGTGGAACAGCGACAGGTTCCAGACGAGCGAATCGGGGCCGGCGGCGGAGAAGAGTCCGGCGGTTTGTCTGAGCATCCAGCCGAAGATCCAGATGGCGAACCATCCGGCGGCGGCGAAGCGGGATTCTGTGGTGAGTGATGACAGGGCCAGTGCGAGCAGTGTGCCGGGGATGGTGATGACGGCAGCTGCGCCGAGGATTCGTAATGGCAGATCCCATGTGGCGGCCAGCACATCGAGCCCGGGTGAGAGCAGGACACCGGCCACGAACAGGAGCAGAGCTGGGGCGAGAGTGATGAGGAGGGAGTAGAAGAGGACAACGGAGCATTTTCCGAGAATGTATTGCAGGGGGGCGAGTGGCCGTGAGAAGTAGAGCAGGAACGCGCGGGAGCGGATATCCTGGGAAATCAGAGGTGGCGCGATGAGACCGACGACCTGGAGCAGGAGGAGCGGCTGAGAGTGTCGGAAGAGGTTGAGCAGCAGGAGTGACCAGAAGAGGTGGCGTTCTTCGCCGGGGCTGAGATTTCGTCTGGACAGGACGCCGCCGAAGTCTCGGAACTGTTCGCGAGCGGACTGAGGAACTTCGAGCACATTCAGGACGACTCCCTGGATGGCTTTGGAGGACACGTCGTCCTGAGCCTGCATTTGTTCGTAAAGAAAGACGAGGAGTCCGAGAGAGACGCCGGGGAGCCATGCGAGCAGGAGGATGCGTTTGAGCCATGAGCTGCGCCAGGCGCGCTGGATGCCGGTTTCGGCGACAACCAGCCAGCGACTTGCGGCGGGGGTTGTGTGGCCCTGCCAGTTTCGATATCCGGGATCATGTATTGGCACGGCGCACCTCGCCCACAGCATCCAGAAAAATCTGTTCAAGGGAATTTCGAGCCGGTTCGATTCCGCGGATGATGCAGCCTGTTGCGGCGGCGGCTTCCCAGAGTGTCTGGCCTGCGAGTTCAGCACTGCCGGCGACTCGCAGGTGCCGACCGTCCTGACGTTCGGCTGCAAGTCCCCTCTGAGCAAGTTCGGTGACGAGGGGTTCGATGTCTCCGCCGACGGTGACGGACAACGAAGGCACGGCAGTTCGGCGCAGGTCTTCGAGACTGCCGCTGACGCGGACCGCCCCGTGAGCGAGGATGACGACTCGTTCGCAAACCGCCTGGACATCGGGGAGAATATGGGTGCAGAGGAGCACGGATTTGCCGAAATCGCGCCAGAGGATGCGAACGCGGTTGAGCATAGCTTCGCGTTCCTCGGGATCGAGTCCAGTTGTGGGTTCGTCGAGGATGAGCAGTTGGGGGTCGTGAACGATGGCCATGGCAAAGCGGAGTTTTTGTCGCATGCCGGTCGAGTAGGTTTCGACGGGGCGATAGCGTTCCTGACCTGAGCCGCAGAAATCGAGTATTTCGTGGCCGCGACGGAGGGCTTCGAGCGAGGGGAGTCCGGAGAGACGTGCTGCAAGCTGAAGTGTTTCGACACCGGAGATGCCGTGCAGGTAGCAGTCATCTTCGGGCATAAAGCCAACGAGGGAACGCACGCGGGGGAGTTGGTTGCCGAGTGGAATTCCGAGCACATGCCCGGTTCCACAGGTGACATGTGCGAGCCCCAGCAGAACGCGGATGAGCGTGCTTTTTCCGGCGCCGTTGGGGCCCAGAAGACCAGTAACCCCCGGCTGAATGCTGAGGGTAATGTCCGACAGGGCACGGAACTTGCCATAGTCCTTGGTGATGCCCTGAAGTTCAATCAACGATGCCATCTGCTGACGCTTTTAATCCTCAGGGGGAGCGATTGTGGAATGTCGTCACCGCGGATGTTACCAGAAGAACTGCCGAAGGCCCACTCTGAAAGCTGTGTTTTTGGTGAGAGTGGTGAGTACGCCTGGGGGGCGCAGCAGTTGGTGGTTGCGGAGCCCGATGTGATTGAATTTCACTCGATCGCGATGGAACATCACGTGTGTCGCGGGAGTCAATCCCGATTGACGCTCACGCCCAGCATTTGTCCTTCGAACATGAGTTCTCCGGCGACCCAGCCCTGAAAGTCGAACTGAGCGAGTTTTCTGGCCATAACGCGGGTGACTTTGGCGATCAGATCGAGGCGTTTGCCGGGGAAAATGGGTTTGCGGAAGCGTACTTCGTTCATACCGCCAAACCCCAGATAGTCACCGCCGATGAGGTTGTATTTGCGGGCGTAGAAGCCACCGAGCTGAGCGGCGGCCTCGCACTGCACAACCCCGGGCATGAGTGCGAAGCCGGGCATGTGTCCGCGGATCCAGAATTCGTGGTCGGTGAGCTGACGATATCCTGCGATCAGGTGCTGTGACTGATCCACGTGGACAATTGCCGTCAACTGTTCCATCTCGAATCGCTGTGGGTTCACGGCGCGGATGGCTTCGAGGTCAAACAGCGGCGGCGCGGCGTTGAAAACGGATAAATCACAAAGTGGTGCAGAGGGCATCGAACCAAATCTCCGGGGCCTGAAATATGCGTGCGGAGCATAATCAGAATTGTCGTCGGCGAAAAGTGTTCGGGATGGCATTGCGGACGGTGGGGATTTCTTATGGAGCTTCCCGTTGATAAACTCTCAGAACAGCTTCCAGCAGGGGACGCTGTGTGACATCCGCCGCAGCCAGAGCCTCCTGCTGAATCGCAACAGCCTCAACCACACTGCGGCGGCGAAAATGCACCCGCGCCAGTGTTTCCAGCATTGCGGGTTGACGACCGCTCAGCTTCACCGCCCGACTGGCTGCCTCAAGGGCAATTTCCAGCGGTACCCTGGGACTGTCGGAGACTGTAGCAAGCAGCCATGCAAGACGGCTGAGACTCTCGGGGTCTTCTCCGCATGCAGAGAGTGCGTGCTGAGCAGCGCGCGGCAGCTCACCGTACTCCTCCGCGGCCATCAGCAGATCCACAAGCAGCATGGCTGATTCCGGGTCGTCAGGGATCGCTTCCCGCAACCGTCCGGGCTTTCCTCGCAGTCCGGGAGGATCGCTCTGTCGAGCCTGTCGCATCAAGGCGGACTGCGTGCTGACAGCTATCGCCGCCGACTCGGTATTCCATGTGCCCGACAGTACGGCTCGCAGCGGCCGCTCGCAGCTGAGTGCTGGTCCACACCACTGGATCACTCCTTCCTGATCTGCAAGAAATACGATGGGGAGTTCTGTGGCGTTTGCAGCCCCTTGCCATGCTTCGGTCGTCGTGCGCCGCTCGTCCGTCGCAAACACTCCAGCCACCTCGTCTCCCATTTGCGTTCCCGTCAGGT
This sequence comes from Planctomycetaceae bacterium, assembly GCA_046074645.1. Lineage (GTDB taxonomy): Bacteria > Planctomycetota > Planctomycetia > Planctomycetales > Planctomycetaceae > SXXK01. Next base: position 15,768 of record JBJTOP010000106.1, read on the forward strand.
CGTTCGTCTCTGCGAGGAAATCCCTGACGGCCTCGCGATTGTCCGCTGTCACATGAAGGACGGTGACCTGATCCTGGAATTCCCGCTGCAACCTGCTCAGCAGCAGCACAGCTCGACGGCTCAGCAGATTCCATGGGGCCCAGAAGTGCACCAGTCGCAGACGGCCTTCCCAGCGGTTCTCCAGCGGCTCGCCACTGACCACCTGAATACCGTCAATTGAGGGCGCGGGGGAACCAATGAGCAGCGTTCGTTCGGTGACAGGCGTCTGCGGCGGAAACACGGAGATTGAAAACGCATTCATCCCCTTCCCACCTCCGCCAACTCTGCCCTTGCCGCCTCGCTGCCTTTGGTCCACCGCGACGTCTTCAGCCGGACTTTCATCTTCGATGGGTTCTGGCGGATGTCCCGGACGCTGCCTCACCTGTGCCTGCTGTGCCGATCCAGTCGCCGTACTGGCGGTCTCGCCGGCTCCCGGTCCGCCGCACCCGAGCATCAGGAGCATCGGGAGCACGGCCATGTTTCGTCGGAAAACTCCCATAATCCTCGCGTCCTGATCCAGCAAGCTCTTCTTCAGCGGCACAGCACTCGCCCGGCCCCGGCGAAAGTGTATGATAATCTGCCACGAAAGTCCTCATGACAGTCCGGAAATTGCGGCTGGCTGCAGCCGCATGCCTCCCTCGAAACGTTAAGACCACACCAAGGCAGGCTGCGATGGCCCTGATCCACGATCATCAATACCCACTCGTTCAGGCCGTCGCAAGGCTGAATTATACCAACCCGTTCACCCCCGAACGTCTGGCTTTGGAAGAACAGGCTCTGGGGTCTGATTTCACCTCGGAACCTGATACTTTCTGGAGCCTGACTCCCGAACAGACAACGCAGCGACGGCCCAACCTGATCCTCATTCTCGATCGCGCTCGCACGGCCGCCGATGAGATTCGCAGCCGACTGCTCAAGCGACAGCCGGCCAGCGACCACGAACTGCAGCTCTACGATGACCTCAGCGTCTACGTGCTTTTCTATGAACTTCTTGAAAGCTGGGGACGCCGCACAATCCCCGGCGTCAGCCGCAGCGATGTCGATCGCGCCGCATGGGAGCGTTTCACCGGCGAATTCGATCGCCGACTCAGACTCCCGGGACTGCAGCTTCCCTCGGCTCGCGACCGCGTCGGTCTGTTTGAGCTTTTCCATCAGGTCTACCGGGCGTTCTTCAGCATTTTTGAATGCGTGATCGGCCGCTCCCGGCCAGCCGCCGCACTTCGCGCTCGAATCTGGCAGTCCATTTTCACATACGACTTCCAGCGGTATCGTCGGAGCCTCCGCAGGACGCTGGGGCAGATCACCACACTCATCTGCGGTCCCAGCGGCAGCGGAAAGGAACTCGTTGCCCAGGCCATCGGCATGTCGCGCTGGATCCCCTTTGTCGAGCGTGAGCGTCAGTTTGCCGTGCAGCCGGCTGACAGCTATGCCCCGATCAACATTTCCGCATTCGCTCGCACCCTCGTTGAATCCGAACTTTTCGGCCACGCCAAAGGAGCCTTCACGGATGCCTCCGCCGCACGCACGGGCTGGCTGGAAGCCTGCGGCGAATACGGCTCCGTGCTCCTTGATGAAATCGGCGAACTTGATCCGTCCACGCAGGTCAAGCTGCTGCGAGTTCTGCAGAATCGCCAGTTCCAGCGGCTGGGGGAAACCAAAGTCCGCGACTTTCATGGAAAAATCATCGCAGCCACCAACCGTGACCTGCGAAAGGAAATTGAAGCTGGTCGGTTCCGTGAAGACCTCTATTACCGGCTCTGCGGAGACGTGATCGAAACCCCGCCACTCGCCGCCCAGACCCGGGATAACCCGGACATGCTGGAAGATCTCGTCACGCAAATCGTCGAACGCATCTGCCCCGAAGAAAAGGAGTCTCTCACTGCCGAAGTCCTCCGCGGGATTGCCACCTGCATGCCACCAGATTACCACTGGCCGGGCAACATCCGCGAACTTGAACAGTGCGTGCGCAACGTCATGATCTGCGGACGGTGTGCACCCGCGGCCCCGTCCTCGCCTGAAAACCTCACGAATTCCTCTGGCGGACTCCCGCCCGAACTTCTGATTCTGGCCCAGCGCATGCAGACCGTGGACGCAACTGCCGAGGAGGTTCTGCAGCACTACTGTCGGTGGGCCCGGAGACACACTGGAAGCTTCGACCTGGCCGCTCGAAGATTGTTGCTGGATCGTCGAACTGTGCGCGCCAAGGCGGACCTTGCCGGCCCGCCGAGCACGAAGCCCGAATAAAGAGTCCTGCCTGAGCCGCACAACCAGCAGGCGCAATCGCCGAATCCCATGCGGATTCCCGGGAGTTGCTGATTTCCTGCAGATACGTTCGCAAATTCGGGAAACACGCGGCATAATCCGGATTCCTCGGGCTCCTCAGCCCTGCTCCCGCCCACCCGTTCCCAACACCCACAGCCGTTTTCACGAAGGAGCCACGCATGTCGACTGCAGCCACGTACAGTCCTCCCGCTATCCGCCAGACTGGTATTCTGATTGGGGACGAGTTCCGCAAATCGGTCAGCGGCCGCACGTTTCCGACGGTGAATCCGGCGACAGAAGATGTGATTTGCGAAGTGGCCGAGGGCGATGCGGCAGATATTGATCTGGCCGTGCACGCGGCGCGAGCAGCCTTCGAGACTGGGCCATGGTCGCGGATGGATGCCCGCGACCGCGGTCGTCTGCTCACCAGGCTGGCAGATCTCATCGAGGCAAACTTCGACGAACTGGCCGCACTCGAAACACTGGACAATGGCAAACCCATCAGCGACTCCCGCGCGGCCGACCTGCCGCTCGTCATCGACTGCCTCCGCTACTACGGTGGCTGGGCCGACAAAATCCAGGGTCACACGATTCCCATCCGCGGCGATTACTTCTGCTGCACTCGCCGGGAACCCATCGGAGTTTGCGGGCAGATCATACCCTGGAACTTTCCAATGCTGATGGTGGCATGGAAATGGGGCCCGGCGCTCGCAGCCGGCAACACCATTGTCATGAAGCCCGCCGAACAAACCCCGCTCACCTGCCTTCGCATGGCAGAGCTGGCGCTGGAAGCGGGCTTCCCGCCCGGCGTGATCAACGTTGTTCCGGGCTACGGACCCACCGCTGGTGCCGCTCTTGTGCGTCATCCGCAGGTGGATAAGATCGCCTTCACCGGCGAAGGCACGACGGCCAAAATCATCATGCGAGAAGCCGCTGAAACGCTGAAACGACTCACCTTCGAACTGGGCGGCAAGAGCCCCAACATTGTCTTCGCTGATGCCGACCTTGACGCAGCTGCGGCGGGCGCGGAATTCGGACTGTTCTTCAACCAGGGCCAGTGCTGCTGTGCCGGCAGCCGCCTGTTTGTGGAAGAATCCGTGCACGACGCCTTCATCGAAAAAGTGCTCGCCCGCGCCAGCCATCGATCCGTCGGAAATCCCTTCGATACCGCCACTCGGCAAGGCCCCCAGGTGGACCGCGCCCAGTTCGACAAAATCATGACCTACATCGATCGCGGAAATGCTCAGGGAGCCAATTGCCTGACCGGTGGACGCCGCGTGGGTCAGCAGGGTTACTTCATCGAACCCACTGTGTTTGCCAACGTGGAAGATGGAATGGATATCGCCCGCGAAGAGATCTTCGGGCCCGTCATGAGCATCCTCAAATTCCGCGACGTGCACGAAGTCATTCGCCGCGCCAATAACACCGCTTACGGACTCGCCGCCGCTGTCTGGACTCGCGACGTCTCCAAAGCTCACACGCTCGCTCAGGCCCTCCGAGCCGGCACAGTGTGGGTCAACTGCTACGATGTCTTCGATGCTGCCGCCCCCTTCGGCGGCTTTAAAATGAGCGGTATTGGACGCGAGCTCGGCGAAGCCGGTCTCGCCAACTACACCGAACTCAAGACCATCACCATGGCACTCAATTCCCGCTGAAATTCCTGCCCCTCCCGATTCCCCATACACACACCCACCGATTCCTTTTCATTTCTGCATTTCCATTCTCCAGATGGATCCCGTATGAGCACTTTGACTGCCAGCCCCGACACTCCCCAGCCCGAACCCGACGTCTTCGGCCACTCCCCCGGACTGTTTCTGTTGTTCTTTACGGAAATGTGGGAGCGATTCAGCTACTACGGTATGCGCGCTCTGCTGGTACTGTTCCTTGTCAGTGACGCAGCGGCCGGTGGCTGGGAATGGAGCCGCAAAGAGGCGATGAGTCTTTACGGCTGGTACACGGGACTTGTTTACGTCACCCCGATTATCGGCGGCGTACTGGCAGATGCCTTTCTGGGCTACCGCCGAGCTGTGCTTCTGGGTGCCCTGCTGATGACCATCGGACATGCCTCCATGGCGTTCGAGACTCGCCCGGCATTCTATGCCGGACTGATCCTGCTGATTATCGGAAACGGACTCTTCAAACCGAACATCTCCTCCATCGTCGGACAACTCTATAAAAACAAGCCCGAGAAAAAGGACTCTGCCTACACGATTTTTTATATGGGGATCAACGCAGGAGCCTTCTTCGGGATGCTCTTCTGCGGCTACATCGGCGAGAAGATTTCCTGGAGCTATGGCTTCGGACTGGCCGGCATCTTTATGTTTCTCGGAATGCTCATGTTCCAGTTCGGTCAGTCAATCTTCGGTGACCTCGGGCTGGCTCCCAACGTTCAGAATAAATCACAGAAGACTCTGGACGAATCCACAGTCCCCAAAGAGGTCGAAAAAGATCGTCTGCTGGTGATCGGTGTGCTTTCATTCTTCACGATCTTCTTCTGGATGGCCTTCGAGCAGGCCGGGGGATCGATGAATATTTTCGCGAAGGACTACACGGCGCGAGTGCTTAAAGGGACCGCTGCAACCGCCTTCTTCTGGACGGATACGCTCCTGACAATCGTTCCACTTGTCATCGTCACGTGGGTGCTTGTTAAACTTGTCGCGGCCACTCGCCAGCGAATCGCGCTCTCCAACGCCTTTATCGTGCTGAGCTTTATCATCATCTGGGGCGCCGCCATCTGGCGACTCAATCGGGAATTCAACACGGTCTCCTACGAATTGGCGATCACGCCACTTCCCGCCGCTGCGGCGGATGCAGCCGATGCAGCGCCTGACGCGGCTGACGCGGCGCCCAAACCGGCGACTGAGCCAGCTGCTGAACCAGAGCCCGCTGTTCCTGCCGGCCCCATCATCGCCTCGCTGCTCACTGACGTCGTTCTCACCGAAGGCCAGGAGGTCATCGTCGTCGATCTCGCAGGCAAGGGGGGTGAAGGGACTCTGCGGTTGCTTTCGCAAGACGATGCCGAAAACTATTCCAGCCGTCAGCAGGCAGTCGTCCGACGAATCCTCGGCAATGAAAACGAAGTGACTGCTTCATGGTTCCAGATTCTGAATTCCTTCTTCATCATCGCGTTCGCGCCAGTGATTGGAAAGATTTGGGAGACCCGGCTGAATCCTTCCGCGCCAGTGAAGTTCGGCCTCGGACTGATTCTGCTTGGCGTCGGCTTTGCCGCACTCGGAGTGGCCTGTCTGGGTCTGGAGAAAGGAGCCAAAACAGCCCAGCTGAGTATGTGGTGGCTGGTTGTCGCCTACCTGTTCCATACCGTCGGAGAACTCTTTGTTTCTCCGGTGGGCCTTTCCTATGTCAGCAAGCTGGCCCCCGCAAAACTTGTGGGTTTGATGTTTGGCATCTGGTTCCTTGCCTCCGCCATCGCCAACTATCTGGCCGGACTCAGCGGTGCCATGATTGACAGGATCTCGGAAGAGTACGGGCTGGCGACGTTCTTCTTCGTGTTCACGGCCGTTCCAGCCATTGCCGGCATCGTGCTCATCGCCGGCTCACGGGAACTTCGCCGCAGAATGCATGGAATCGAGTAACAGTTCCAGCCTGAGGAGACCGGAAGATGCTGCATCGCCGACGAGTCCTTGCTGCGGGCGTGGCGGCCATCGCCGCCCTGCCCTGTCGCCCGCTGTGGTCGGCAGTTCCCGGCTTCACTCAGACGCCCGAAGACCTTGCCGCCTGGCTCAATACGCAGCCAGGCGGCTGGGATGAAACGCGCTACCGCCAGTTGCTTGGAGCAGCCAACGAGTGGAAGGAGGGCGATGCCATCGTCGGCGTCGCCGCTCGCGATGCGCAGCACCGTCAGTTTGCCAGAAAACTACTGGAGAAAACGCCGCTTGGTGTCATCGATCAGCACCCGCCTTACAGCGATGACCTGCTGACGTTCATTCTCGGACCGATCGATCCCGGGAAGCAGTCCGAACTCTCCTCCTGGACGCTTGGCCAGCTCAGAGATGACCTCCTGACCGCTCCCGAGGATCAGATCAAATCGCTCCTGCCGGGGCTCACCAGTGATGTCATCGCCTGTGTCGTGCGGCTGATGGATAATCAGCAGCTGATTCGGCTGGGTTCATCGCTGTTTCATCCGCTCCCCGGCACGCACATCGGTTCCCGCGGTTACCTTGGTGCCCGCGTGCAGCCCAATTCTCCAACCGACAATGTCGATGATATCCGCTGGCAGGTTTTCAATGCCTTCGCGTGGGGCGTTGGAGATGTGCTGCTGGGCACCAATCCCGTCTCCAGCGATCCTGAATCGGTGGCGGAAGTGCAGCGAACGTTGCAGGACATCACACGCGTCTTCGGCCTCGAAGATGTGCTGCCCCACTGCGTGCTCGCTCATATCGATGTGCAGGCGGAAGTCGAGCGGCGTTATCCGGGTCTGACGGCACTCTGGTTCCAGAGCATTGCCGGCAACTCGCCTGCCAACGCAACGTTCGACATTTCCGTGGCATCCATGCGGCGACATGCGGCATCGCGAACGGGACGTTTCGGCCTGTACTTCGAAACCGGGCAGGGCGCCGATTTCACCAACGGCCACGGCTACGGCGTGGATATGGTCATTCATGAAGCCCGCAAATATGGATTCGCCCGAGCACTCACGGCGATCGTGAGACAAGCCCTGACGGATTCACAAAAATCCCATCAACCGTGGGTTCATCTGAATGACGTGGCCGGGTTCATCGGCCCCGAAGTCTTTCGCACTCGTGAACAGCTTGTCAGGTGCTGTCTTGAAGACATCGCCATGGGCAAACTGCACGGGCTCACCATCGGCCTGGATATCTGCTCCACACTCCACATGGACGTGTCCCTCGATGACCTCGGCTGGTGCATCGAACAGGTCATGCCTGCCAACCCAGCCTACCTGATGGCACTGCCGACACGCATCGATCCGATGCTCGGTTATCTCACCACAGGCTATCACGATCATGTGGCGATTCGCGAGCAATTCGGACTGAAGGTGGACGATCGCATGTGGTCGTTCTTTCAATCGCTGGGCGTGATCGACAGCGAGGGAAAACCGACAGTGCATTTTGCTGACCCGGCGTGGGTCTTTCTGCAATACTGCAGGCGCCGCGGTGATCAGCGAGGTGACGCAGAGATCCTCGAAGAAGCCCGACTCCGCATGGCCGAAGTTCGCTCCCGAGGCGTGTTCCTCGCAGACGGAACCGGCAGTCGCCCATCAGAACTTCGCCCGGAACTCAGTCGCCAGCTCCAACGCATTTACGATGATGCAAAAGTCAGTATCTGGAAGGAACTTGACCCGCAGCTCGCAGCGGCCATCCCCGGTTCTGTACTCCTGAAAACCCAATCGCTCGACCGTGTCGATTACATTCTGCACCCCACGTCGGGAGAACAGCTGTCCGAAGCAGCGACGAAGTTCCTGGCCGAACTCGCCGGCCGCAGAGGCGATGACGAAAACCTGCAGATTGTTGTCTCTGACGGACTCAACGCTCTGGCGCTCACTGACCGTGATCAGCTGCAGCAGCTGCTGAGAACTCTGCTGCCGGCTGTGATCTCAGCCGGGTTTCGCCCGGCTCCTGAGGTGCTGCTTGTGCATGCCGGTCGCGTGCGTGCCGGATACCGCATCGGTGAACAACTCTTCGGCGGCCGCGATGGAAGTTATTCTCTGCTGCACATCGTTGGCGAACGGCCCGGCAGCGGACATCACACCCTGTCGATCTACATGACCCGCGCCAGCGGGATGCTCTGGGGACAAACCGGGAAAATCGACCATAATCACACACGCGTCGTGTCCGGGATTGCGGTTACCGCAATGATTCCGGAACTGGGAGCTGCCGAAGCCGCGCGGATTCTGGCTGAGATGCCGGTGGCAGAACCCTGATGGGCCGGGACGTTTCCGGGTGTCGGCAAACACGGCCGGCTGCGGCACAGAGTATGCGGGCATGCCGGTTTTTGGGTGCAGGCTGCAGTGTCGCGTTTCACTCTTCGAAACGAGCACCATGCAGCC
>JBJTOP010000107.1:0-21166 GCA_046074645.1 Planctomycetaceae bacterium
GGATTGAGGTTCTCCGGATGCCGTGTCGCGTGGCAACGGTGCTGTGTGGATTCCGAAACACGAATTCCCTTGCGATCAGGATTGTTTCGCCATGTGAGTTTTTTTGGGGGTGGGGGGGGATGTGGAGCTTCGGAGCCACGAACACACAGAATGTCCATCTGTCACGCAAAAAAAGAACACCGAACGCGACGCTGTTTTTTGCTGGTGGGGAGAATTGGTCGAAAATGGCCTTTTTTACGAACTTTCGGTGATGTTGCACAAACGGAACGCAAGGTGCACTCTGAGTTCCTGAGGAAAATTGCGTGAATTCCCTCAGTCGTATCGCAGCCCGTTCTCAGGAGAGATTTGCCATGGGCGAATTTCTGGTGTTTGTGTTCTTTGCAGGGCTGGCCCTGCTGCTGGTGCCCATCATGCTCCTGAGGATCAATTATCGGGTTGGAGAAGTCCATGAGCGACAGGGGGAATTGAGTCGTCAGGTGGCGGCGCAGTTAAAGGTGATTCACGACATTTCAATCGAGCAGCGTCAGGCGCTGCGGCATCTGCAGTCGAGCCTGCAAAAGGGTCGGGAAGTTTCCGTGGAGCAGCCATCGGCGCAACCGGTGGCCAGCGAGGTTCTTCATCCGTCCGTACCTGTTTCGGCACCGGTTATAGCTCCCGTTTCTGAGCCGGTGTCCGTGCCGGTAACGGCAGCGGTCCCCGGAGCCATCCCGGCGAAGCCGGAGCGGGAAGCGGCGGCTGTTGCGAAACCGGAATCAGCTCCGGTTCGCGTTCGCGTGCCGGCTAACCATGCGCCCCGGCGGGAGCCGGTTGTACCGAGTGCGTTTGAGACTGCGGCGAAGGATGTGCTGCGCAGGATTCGCAACTGGATCGTGGTGGGTGACGAGAATCTGCCGCAGGGCGTTTCGATGGAGTTTGCGGTGGCCAGTCAGTGGCTGCTGCGAATTGGGATTCTGATGCTTGTGATTGGCATGGGTTTCTTTGTGAAGTATTCGATCGACAATGGTTTGTTGTCACCGTTTGCGCGGGTGATGTTGTCGGGGTGTGTCGGGATGGCGATGCTGGGTGGTGGTTCTCGGCTTCTTGGGGGCCGCTATCAGTTGATTGGCCAGGGTTTTCTGGGTGGTGGCATAGCGACGTTGTATTTCAGCGTATTTGCCTCGCACGGTCTTTACAGGCTGGTGGATTTGCCGCTGGCATTTGGAATGATGGCCATGGTGACGCTGCTGTCCGGAGTGGTCACGCTGTTATTTGATTCGAAGCTCACGGCAGTGCTGGGGGTGCTTGGAGGTTATCTGACTCCGGTGATGCTGTCTTCTGGTGTGGTCAATTACCCGGGACTCAACACCTATCTGCTGGTACTTGGTTTGGGGATCCTTGGTGTATCCGCGTTTCGTCACTGGCCACTGCTGGGATATCTGGGCTTTTTCTGTCATTACGTACTGGTCCTGAGTTCTCTGAGCGGCTATCGGTTTGTGGACCATTTCTGGCAGGTTCAGCCATTTCTTGTGGCATTTTTTGTGATGTTTTCAACGATGGTGTTTGTGCATCGGCTGCGAGAATCGACGCCGTCGAATCTGCTGGATGTGCTGATGTTGTTTCTGAATGCGGGGGTGTTTTTTGGCTTGAGTCGTCACCTGATCAGCGAGGCTTGCGGATTTCGGTGGACTGCGTCGGTGTCTCTGGGACTTGCTGCCTGGTATCTGGCCCATGTCAGCTGGGTGCTGCGTCGCCGCAATCCTGACCGTGGTCTGCTGACAGGGTTTCTGTCGCTGTCCGCGTTGTTTGTCGCGATCACGATGCCGATTCTGTTAAGCGATGAGTGGATTACGGTCAGCTGGGCATTGCAGGCTCTGGTGATGCTCTGGGCGGCAGGCCGTCTGCAAAGTCAGTTTCTGCGACTTGTCTCTGGATGTCTGTATCTGATTGTGCTGTTCCGCTTTGGAATCATTGATCTGCGAAATCAGTTTGGCAGTGCGACGGCTGGCGGGCTTCTGTTCAGTGATTATCTGTGGGCACTGGCTGAGCGACTGGTGACGTTTGGAATACCGATTGGGTCTTTCGCAGCTGGTCAATGGCTGCTGAACCGTGATTTGCAGAAGTCTGAAGCGGACGCGGACTCGCATTCAATCGACGTGCCGACGCTGGTCCCGGCGAGGCAGTTCTTCGGTTTTGCCGTCGCGGGGTTTCTCGTGATGATGTTTTTCTATCTCACACTCGAATGGAATCGGACGATGGGAGGCCTGATTCCGGGTCTGCGGCTGCCGGGCATTACGATGATCTGGATTGCAATGGCATTCTGGGTGCTGCTGCAGGTTGGCCGCGGTTTTGCTGAAGTTGTGGTGATGCTGATCACGGTACTGCTGGGAGGTGTTTTTCTGAAGCTGTTTTTCTGGGATCTGGCTTCGTGGGGTGTGACCGGGGCACTGCGTTATGCTTCGCCATGGGATGCGGGAACGGCTTTGTTCCGGCTGCTGGACTTTGGAGTGATCATTGTGTTTCTGGCGTGGGCCGCACAGTTCCTTCGCGGCGCGACGGTGGGGATTCAGGATCGAGTGAAGGTTGCGAATTCGATGGCCCTGACAGCTCTCGGGACGCTGTTCGTTTACTGCACACTGGAGGTGAACACGGTGCTTTATCAATACGTGCCCGGGCTGCGTGCCGGAGGAATTTCAATACTGTGGTCCGTCTTTGCACTGTCGCTGCTGTTGCGGGGTATTCAGACCGAACGCAGGCCACTGCGTTATCTGGGGCTGGGTCTGTTCGCAACGGTGGTGTTCAAGGTCTTCTTTTCTGACCTTGCCCATCTCGATGCCCTGTACCGGATTGTCGCCTTTTTGATTCTTGGGACGCTCGTGATCTGCGGTTCATTTCTGTATCTGCGGGCTCGACGCACATTTTCCACAGAGGAGCAGCGCTGATGATACGCAGACATACTTCGAGCATCCGGGTGGTTGGCCTGCTGGCGGTCCTGCTGGTGTTACCGACTGTCGGTCGTTGTCAGGATTCTTCGACAAAGACACTACCGACGGTTGCTCAGTACCGCTGTCAGCGACCGCTGACCACTGAGCCCACAGATCAGCCTTCACTGGCGTCGCTGCGAATTGACGCAGCCATCTGGGAACAGACGCGGGAAGGGCTGCCGGATCTGCTGCTGTCCGATGAGGCGGGTCAACCGGTGGCGTTTCTGGTGCGACCGGTGCAGCAGACCGAACAGGTCAGGTCCGTGCGGCGCTGGATGGCAGAGAATCCTGAACTGCGTCCACGGGCTGATGGGTCGATGGAAATCGCCGTCAACCTGAAGGATGGTGATCCACAGCCGGAGGGCCTGGCTTTGTTTACACCACTGACGAATTTTGAACTTCGTCTGCGGGTCTATGCAGGTACCGACACAACCGGCCAGCTGCTTGTCGAGGATGCCGTGCTCTACGACTACTCGCAGTTCATGAACGTCCGCCGCACGGATGTCAAATTCAACAGTGGCAGTTCCCGCAGCTTCTGCATTGTGATTGATCAGGAAGTTCCGGCCACGGAATCCACGCTGAAGGAACTGACACGGACATTCGCCGGGGGTTCGGAAACACAGCGAACGGAGTCGGTGGTGCAGCAGCGACGACCGATTCGAATTGATGGGCTGGAGTATTTCACGGAGTCCGCGGTGCTTGAGCAGGCAGTGCAGGCTCTGGACAGCTGGGCGGTGGCAGGGCCAGAGATTCAGTTCAACGCGGAAACGCGTGATACGTTCGTGAGTTTCACTGCCGGGCGACGACCGCTTTCTCAGATTACCCTGCAGACGTCCAGCCGCAATTTCAGTCGTACTGCGCATCTGGAATACCTGGTTCCGGGTAAACCGGATCGCTGGCAGACGCACCACAGCGGGGAGTTGCGTCAGATTCAGATCGGACGTGTTCAGGAAACGCAGTTGACGCTTGTTTTCCCGGTTGAGCGGCGTGAACAATGGCGGCTGCGAATCGAAAACAACGGGACCGCTTCACTGCAGGGGCTGGGACTGCAACTCACCGGGCCGGCGTCCGAGCTGGTCTGGCTGGCAGAACCCGACCGGCGGACGCTTCTGCTGTACGGCGACGACCGAGCCACCGCAGCGCGGAACGATGTGGTTATTCTCGAAGAGGCACTCGCAAAAGGCGAGAAACCGCGTGCGGCGACGGCCGGACCCGTAGCATTTCGAACGGTCGTGGCCCCTGCAGAACCGATCAATTCTCGCGACATTATCAACCAGCCGTCACTGTTGATTGGATTGGCAATTCTGCTGACTGCCGCCATGGGTTGGGGATTGTACAGTGCGGCTTTGCGGCTGAAGGATCTTCCTGACGATCCGTCCCGGACCCCCTGAGTCGCAGCAATTTCCGGAACCCGGCAATTTCGAAGGCTCCTGTGATGTCCGCAGTCTGCTGTCAGGGTATCATTTCGCAGCCCGCAGTTGCCTCATCGCCCTGCGGCTCGCTCGTTTTGGTAATCACAGTTCAATCCGCTTTTGCCTGTTGTCTCTATGCAAACGATTCTGATTCAGTTCGATACGGATGCACAACCCAGTGTGTTTGACCGTGTGGTGGCCGTGGATGCGGGCGTCAACCACTTATTTTCCTACGCTGGTGTGACACCCCAAACCGTCACACCGCTGGTGCACGGCGCCATGTTTACTCGCGGTCCAGGCGACCTGAAGCACACAGCAATCTTCATCGGTGGCAGTTCCGCTGCTGCCGGTGAAGCCCTCTTAAAGCAGGTCCGCCAAACATTCTTCGGGCCGCTCAGAGTCTCCATCATGATGGACTCCAACGGCTGCAACACGACCGCTGCGGCTGCCGTCGCCAGTCTCAGAAAGCACACACCGCTTGCTGGTCAGCAGGCTGTGGTGCTGGGCGGAACCGGTCCCGTCGGCCAGCGCGCCGCTGAACTGCTGGCCCTGGAAAACGCCCAGGTCACTCTTGTCTCACGCAGCCTCGAACGGTCTGCTGCTGCCTGCGAAGCGATTCGTACGCGTCTGCCCGCCGCACAGATTACTCCGGCCGCAGCCGAAACGCCCCAGCAGGCTGAATCGCTGTGCCAGGGGCGGCAGGTCATCATTGCGGCCGGTGCCGCGGGCGTTTGTTTCCTGCCGGACGGTGCACTCGCACGCATTCCCGGTCTGCAGGCTGTTGCAGATCTCAATGCCGTTCCGCCCACGGGACTGGCAGACGTCAAACCCGGCGATAAAGCCGAAGTTCGGCACGGCGTCGTCTGCTACGGGGCGCTCGGAGTTGGCGGGCTGAAAATGAAAGTTCACCGCCGCGCTGTTGCTTCGCTCTTCGAATCCAGCGATCGCATCCTCGAAGCGGCTCAGATTTACGAACTCGCCAAAACCATCGCGGGAATAGTCTGAGGTCCTCAGTGCTCAGCTTTCTTCAGGCCGGACACGATCGCGAAGTGCTCATCACGGGCACCGGAGTAGTCTGTCCGCTGGGAATTGGCATCCAGTCTGCCTGGCAAAGGCTCCTGTCCGGCCCATCTGCCTGCCGCCGACTGCTCCCGTACGAACTTCCCGACGGCATCCAGCTCGATAGCATCCCCGGACTGCGGCAATCCGGGGCACCCGTCGATCACCAGCTTCTCAGACGGCTCTGCCAGCGTCTGCCGGCTCTGCAGCGTTTACCTGATGATATGCGTCCGGTGATTCTGGACGAACCTGTGCTCGCAATGACGGCAGTCGCGCTTGAAGAAGCCCTTCAGCAGTCTGGACTGCAGTTGCCGAGCGCAGCTCCGGAACGCACAGCGGTGTTGTTCGGTGGCAGCAAGGGAGGTTTGGCGACCGCAGAATACCTTGTGGGATCTTTGCGACAGAGCGGGGAGCAGCCGGACGGGGATGACAACTGGCCGTGGTCGCGGTCAAATTCAGTGTCGGCATCAGGAATTGCCGCTCGCAAGGCTGTTTCCCGCGGCGTTGTCACTCGACAGGCCCGCGATGCCAGAGCATTTGCAGCGGCCTTTCAACATGCGTTCAGCACCGACGGTGCCGCACGGCTCGTTGCCCGGATTGTCAGGGCGGAGGGGCCTCGACTGTGTCCGGTCGCCGCGTGTGCGACGGGTCTGATTTCCGTGCTTCAGGGGGCTGCGCTGATCCACGCGGGACTGTGTGATGTGTGCATCACCGGCAGTGCCGATGCCGCGCTGCGTCCCAGTGTGCTTGCGTCCTTCCACCGTCTGCAGGTGCTTTCGCGCGATGCTGATGCAGCAACAGCCTGTCGCCCATTTGATGTCGCTCGCGATGGCTTTGTGATTGGCGATGGTGCGGCCGTGCTGATTCTTGAGTCTCGTCAGCATGCTGATCGACGTGGAGCCCGGCCACTGGCACAGGTGCTGGGCGGAGGCTGGCTTTCAGATCCGACTGGAATGACGCAGATGAATGAGTCTGGTCACAGCGTGTCCGAGCTGCTGCGGCGCTGCTGCCGCACCGCGGGCGTCTTTCCGGATGTGTTGTCACTGCACGGTACGGGCACCGAGACAAACGATCTTGTGGAGTCCCGCGGTGTTCTGCAGGCCCTCGGGGGCCGGTTGCCGATGTGTTACGGCACCAAAGGCGCCACCGGCCACCTGCTCGGTGCTGCCGGCAGTGTGGAAACCGCTTTGCTGACAGCAGGCCTGGGTTCCAGCTGCCAGCCTGGCACGAGGAATCTGACTCAACCTGACCCGCGCTGCTCCATTCCGCTGGCCGTTCAGCCCGGCCCGGTTTCGGCAAACGCAGTCTGGGGCAAGCTGTCTCTGGGATTCGGGGGCCACGTCGCCTGTGGCCTCTTTTCGGCTCCTCGCGACTGAGGTCGCAGGGAATCTGGGGCCGGGACTGAACAAGAGATCCATGGCATTCGTTTGACCTGATGGTTGCGGATGACTAGGCTGGTGGCGTTTTCGTCATCAACACGTTTAACAGCAGCCCCTGTCTATGGCCTCCACAAAAGTACTCAGCATCGGACAATGTCGCCCGGACAGTGCGGCGATACAGTATTATCTGCAGTCCACATTTGGATCTGTGGTGATCACGGCCGACACTGCGGATGCGGCAATGCGGCTGCTGCAGGATCAAAGATTCGATCTGGTGCTGATCAACCGCATTCTGGATGCGGACTGCAGTTCGGGAATGGACATTTTAAAAAGCATCCGATTGAACGAAGCGTGGGACACGCTCCCGGTGATGCTGGTGAGCAACTATCCGGAATGGCAGCAGGCAGCCATCGCGGCCGGAGCTCTCCCGGGTTTCGGCAAGGCGGCACTGAACCGAGCAGAAACGCGAGAGAAGCTGTCGGCGGTGCTGGGCGGGTAGGTGCGTTTTCACGATGTCTGCCGAGAATAAGGATCGTCAGCAGACGGGTGACTTCAGCGTTCGCTGACACAGCCTGCGCAGGTCGGGATGGTATCCAGTTTCCATGTTGTATCGCAAGTCTTAGTGCCGTTGCTTGCCACATAGCAGTATCGATACTCACAACGTTCAATAGTGGCCCCGGAGCTTGTGACATACTTCACACATCGTCGCTCTTTGTAAACATTTGCGGTTGCAAAGTTACCTTGAGAATCAGATTCGGCGAAGAAATCCGCCGGGTCCGGAATTTCCGGGATGGCAGTCTGAGCATCAAGACCGTCCGCCAGGCTAGCGAAGTTGGATACCCGGAAGCGACGTCCCGAATCAGTCTCGTTGAGAAGTTCAAAAGAACCCCGCAGCTGCAGCGCTGCAAATGGTGTTGCTGCGAGTCCGGGAGAAGTTAATTCGAACTGCTCACCTGACAGGATGCTCTGAAGGAAGTCGGCACCTGCAAGAAAATCGGGGCCCTTGAAGGTGATGACGGCCGAAACACTGTTGACGTAGATTTCAGTATTATTTTCTTCGTCAGGATCCGTCGTCTGATTGCGCAGTGAAAAGCGACAAGTCCAGAGACTTTTGCTTCTACGCTGGATGACAGACAGCACTTCGAATGAGAATTGAGGTCCATCAGGGATCATCAACGACTGGAGGTATTCCTGACGTTCCTTTTCGGTAATGATTCCGGCAATTTGATCAACTCCACAGGAACACTTTGACATGCGCAACACTCCAAAAGAAAAACAGGGAAAGCCGCTGGCACAACACCAGCTTAAACTGAGCAGAGCAGGGGAAGTCTTTAAAGTGGCGGTCAGGGCAGCGATTGAATGTGACGACCGCTAATCTGCTTTACGAACGACTCGGAACCCGATGTTATCTTTTGGCTCCGGCGGGGCATCGTAGGTTCCAGTGGGATCGATACTTAGCAGTGCAGAAGAACCAAAATCGCCGTCGTAGTAAACGAGTTCCGGGTGACGGTTTCCATTAATACCCTCAAGGAGAATTAACTCCTTCACGTTACCTGTCACATCAAAGAAGCCCAGCGAATCCGGGCGAAGTGATGCGACGTCTTTCGGTTGCCCTTCGCCTGGAGCGAGGATATCGCCACCTTTGGTATTTCCATATCGAGGGATCTCATCCCGGCGGACATCTGCAGAAAGGTAATCACCGGGAATATTGCGAACAGGATCTCTGCGGAAGGCCATGCCTCGACCAGCCAGTACGGCGTACTCGGACTTTGTTGGCAGGCGGTAACCGGAAGAATCGGGCAGTACAACCCAGGCAGGTACTTCACCGATCCTGGCAAACACTTCGGTCCTGCGTGAATTTTGGCTGAGCAGATTACAGAACCTGAACATGTCCTCGTGTGACAGCATAACGGCAGGCAGGTCCAGTCCAGAGTTTGGCACTGGAGTGAACTCTGGATCCTGTTTCATGTGCCTCACAGCAACTTCGGTTGCACTGACGAATATTCGCCTCGCTGGCTGATCGGTTTTTGACAGGTGGTCTGGAGGGATGGTGAGTCGAATCAGGAACAGATCATTTTCAATCATCCAGTCCTCTCCCCGCTCTGTCACTCCCTGCTTCTGAGTTGGGAGAGTGATTCGCCATTTCCTTGCAAGGTGCCATGCCGGACTTGCAACTTTTGCGAGTGGGTGCGGGTAGACGGATTTCACGAGGTCGGCAAAGACGGGTGCAGGAGTCTGCTGGTCAAAAAGGGCTGCGAGAATACCATTCAGGACTTCTGGGCAGGAGCGGAGTATTTGGGGGCTGAGGGATTTCTGAAAGGAACTTGAAGACAGCCAGCCTGCCAGGAGTCGCACAAAAAGCACTCGCGCGGAGTGATCTTCGTTGAACTTAAGCAATGCGTCGTTGGCGAGTGCAGGTTGTTGAAGGCACAGGAAGAGCAGGGCGTAATTTGCGCAGAGAATTGCCCGACGTTCAAGATTTTCAATCTGCACAATCTGCTCAAGCTGCCGCCCAGCAATTGGCAGCAGCTTTTCGCGACGACTGGTGAGAACATTTGCAATTTCGTCACGAGTGCGAGGCGGGATTTGATCAAGTGTGCTGATGATGGCGGATAAATGTGTGTCAAGCCGGGGATCCTCTGCGGGCAACCGCCAGATCATGGCGAGGCGAAGCGGCAGAGTGGACCAAAAGTCAGAGTTTTCGGCAACTACTGGCCCTGGTGAATCCATTCCGCCACGTTGTCTGAACTCAGCCTCGATCCAGCGATTGACCCATGGGTCCAGATACCAGGGCGCTTCAGCGATCTCCTGAATGGACGACAATGAATCAAAGGAACTGATCTGAGACCGATTGGAAACGAAGCTGCCGGTGATCCAGACAGGTATGATGCTGGTAAGCAGGCTGATGGAGAGTAGATTTTTGAGGATACTTCGCAGTGACATTCGGAGGAAATCGGCGTGTTTTTGCCGTTGTGCGTGAGGTACGAAGCGAAGGGTTTCGATGAATTCAAAGACGCTCAGCAGGTATCTGCTCTCGCCCGTTCTCCCGTAGGACGTGCTGCGAGACCGCAGGCGGTCCTCACTTTCTGTCAGAATGCTGCTTCTCAGCCAGTTCCTGATCGGGCTGATCCAGACTTCGTGCGCCAGTTGCCAGCAGGATTGCTCACTGGCATCAGCCGCTTCCCTGGTTTGCAGGATCAAGCCGTGACTGCATAAGTGATTGAGTACTCTGCGCAGTTCAGTGTCTGCCGGTTTTCGTCCACATGCTTCGCTGATTTGTGATTCAAAGGCTGGAGCGGGCCTGAGTTCTTCGGTGGCTTCGGGCGGAACGAATTCCCTGAGGATTTGAGAGAACAGCGGTGTCGAGCGTGTGGCCGGGAGATCTGCGTTTCCGAAGATATCTTCAAGATGACTTTGGGCCACATCGGCAAAGCTGGCCTTTTGCAGCAACTGTTTCGGCGAATCCGAATGGCGGGCGAGAAAACGAGCGACGATGATGATCCACGCGGGGAGCACACAATTACTGTCGATGTCTGCCAGCAGGCGAGTGGCGTGTTCCAGCACCTGGCGGCGTTCGTCGTCATTTTGCCAGACAAGGTTCGGCACTGCAGTATCGAGGATGTGCTCAAGCACCTTTCCGGCCTGCGCGCCGGTGAGAGGTTCGAGTCGGAATCCGTTGTCATTGTGCCTTCTTGGTGATCCGCAGGCATCCATGAAATCCTCGGCCTGTTCGATGAATTCGCGGCGAAAGATCAGGAGGACCTGCAGATTGGTTCCATTTGCGTGTTTGAAGGCCCTTCGAAGTTCGGTGGTGGCCGACCGCCCATGAAGACTGAGCCACTGCTCAAACTGATCGATCACGATCAGCACTTTGGGCAGTCGTCTCCGCTGCTGTCCGGGCTGTTGTGGCTCTGACACGGAGCCACCTGCAACGACGGAAAGGAGATCATCGAGGCTGGTCCGAGTTGCAGAATCGGAGGGGGGAACAGAGATGTGAAAATTCAGTTTTTTCCGCAGTAGTTCTGCGGTGAGTTCGAGCTGCTTCGAAGAGTTTCTTTCTTCGGCGTTGGCGAACACGACAGTGACGTCGCTGCGTGGATCTTTTTCTCGCAGCCGGGGCATGAGACCGGCATGAAACCAACTTGACTTTCCAGCGCCGCTGGGGGCAGAAAGTGCGAGGATAGCCGGCGTGTCGCCTGTGGACTGCGGATCGTCGCGGGGAAGAATTCGCTGAAGAACAACATCAATCTGTTCACTCAGCCGGGTGCCAACCGCAGCCTTCAGCAGGCTGCGGTAGAAACCATCGGCCTCTCCAGTGATTGGTTGCAGACTCAGGATTCCCGGGGGGGCGAAAATTTCCTGCTTTTGTCCGAGCTGCCGTAGAGCCTGCAGAAGTTGGGCTGCGCTGGAGTAGCGGTAACGAGGGTCAGGCTCAACGCATTTCAGACAAAGATCGTCCAGTTTCTGCGAAAGCTCTGGTCGATAGCTGCGGAGGGATTCCGGAGAACGATCCCACAGCCTTGCGTGGACCTCCCGCAAATTGCGCCAATCTTTTTCACCATCAAACCAGAAGGGGTCACGGGATGTCAACAGCCGATAGAGAATCATGCCGATGCTGAACAGATCGCTGCGGGCGCTGGGAGGACAGGAGTAAAAGTCCTTTCCAAACTGTTCCGGCGGCATGTACTTTGCTGTGCCACGAGGACCAGAACTGAGGGAATTCGATTCGCGCACCGCTGACAAACCGAAATCAGCCAGCAATGGAACCACGCTGCCATCGGTCACCGAATGTTCAATGAGAATATTCTCGGGTTTCAGGTCGAGGTGCAGTATGCCCCGCTGATGGACGTGCGCGAGGGTCTCCACGATGGCGCTCACCAGACGCACGGCCTCCGCTTCGTTAAGCTTTCCGCCGCGTTCAGCGAGGTACTGTTTCAGATTGCCTCCGGAGATGAGTTTCATCACGAGTACCAAACGACCATCCGCCGTTTCAGAATGGTCCAGCAATCTCACAACTCCGGGGTGTTTCAGCTTCTCAAGAATGTCTTTCTCTGGTGGCCTGTGCCGCCCCGTGAAGACTTTGATTACCACTAATTCACCAGGATTCTCTGGCTTTTGGGAAGTTGCAACGAAGACCTCTGCCTGGCCACTTTTGTCACCCAGCCTCTCTTTAATTTCGTAGCCCGGCACCTCCGGCCAACGTTCATACTGCGTCTCACCAACTCCGGACCTGTCACCGAGCAAAGTTTCTTTATCCAGCTGATCGCGATGCTCGTCAAACAGATCCTCAATCACATTCCGATACTGTGGAAAACGCCTGATGTACCCAGCCATTCCATCGGGATCGATCGTCCCCGGTATTCTGCGGTCCCATTCAATGTCCGTTTCGATCAGTTCCGCAAGTACCTCGCCCCAGTGTTCAGCCGGGACACGCTGCAGTGCCATCTCTATGGAGATGCGATTGCCAACCTGAATTCTGTCTTCATAGGCTTCGACGACGTCGTTTGTTTTGAAGACATTCCAGGACGACTGGCTGCCAGAGTTGTCAGTTCTGCTCGCCATGCCAATCCTCCACAAGTTTGCTGATTTCCCTGAGCAATCCGTTGTAAGTCCTGTTGCTGATGCCCTCCTCCGCCTGGATCTCGTCGCCCGATTGCCCTCGGACAACGCTGTCAAAAATACGTAGATACCGAACGCGGCGGCTCTGCTTAAAATCCCTGCGGGACTCCAGATACCGTCTCATCGAAGGAATTGCGTCATTCAGGGCAGCAATCTCTTCCGGCATCTCAATCTTTGCGGCAACCGTTTCCAGTAAGGTCTCCGGGCCTAGTTTCTCTACCCGTCCCGACTTGTTGTGCTTGTCCAGAGCCTTCGAAGCCTTTCGAGACAGGATTTTTCCAAGTAAGGCCAACAACCCCCTGCGATTCCGGTAGACCTTGTGGTCCCCCTGCATCACCTTGCCAGCCTTAATCGCCTTAAACAGATCAACGAGGGCGTCGTCGATGATTTCGTTGGGCGTGACAGCCATGTTTGGAAGATTCTTCAGAATCGAATCCATGAATGGCCTGTAATCAGTGTACAGACGGCTGATCAATTCATTACCGGCTGCCGTATCGCCATCAAGCGCCTCTTTCACAACTCTTGTGATTGACCCCCCACTCATGCTCTGTGTACTTGTCATTGTCATCACATGATCCGCAAAAAAGTCGAAGGATGCCGAATTTCGCCCACAGTTGAACATGTTTCGAGGCGGCAAGCGCGGCCTCTGATTAAATCACTGGCACTCCACGTCATGAATTGCCGGAAAATTTCCATTTTTTTGGCAGAAATTGGTTTTTGGGGTTCGTTTGCGTTCTCAGAAAATGGGTGAATTGAGGCGGCTGCGTTGTGCATATGAGCTTTTCTTAAGTGTTTTTGAGATCGCCCGGATCTGCCCCATCTATCGCTTCGTTCCTGTCTCTTTGGCTGGCGATTTCGGTGAGCAGCCGACAGTACCGGCGCGTTCTTGAGAGCGTCATGTCCAGTCTCTCCGCCAAAGCCGCGGTATCCGCATATTCGCCTGCCAACACCTCCCTCGCAAGTTCAGCCAGTTTCCGGCGGCGACCTTCCACGGCAAGTTGTGGGTGGCAAAGCAGCGTTCGAAAGAATCGATAAATTGCATCACGAAAGGTTGCAAGAATGCCCCCCCGAGACTGATTTCCGCCGACCGCACCTGTGGGCCGCAGCCCACCTGAATCCCGCTGCAGCAACTCAAAAGGCCAGACCTCAATTTCCTTCTGAACAATCGCGCCCATCAGCCGCAGAAATGCTCGATGACTGCCGTCGTTTGGCGGAGCCCCATGAATTACACCGGTGAGGAGTCGAAAGAGCACCTCGGTGGTCAAATCTTCTGCCGTAAGGGTCCTCTGATGCAAATCGTCGCGGAATTGCTGAACGTTGCATCGATGCAACCGATGAAGACCGTCAAGCATCCACGCCCCGGCGTCCACTCTGCGAAGCCGCTGAATTGTTTTGAGTCGGTCAGCAAAGCGAGGATCTTCCGATTGATTCAGTTGAACCATGGCGGCACCGTGTTTTCAGAGACCACCTGCGTGAGAGGATAGCATTGGCATGTGGGTATGTGGGGATCTATAGGGAGTTGATGGTCGGCCCCAAAGAGCACTCAATCGTACCGGGTGTCCTTGATCTCACTGACGGGGGCACATCTAGACTGGCTGCGGTTCACGATTCGCGACAGAAAATTTTCGCCGGGATTGCAGAATTTTTAGGAATTCTCTGTGTGTAAAAATAAGCCCGAGGTGTTCACGCCTCCTGCTGGTCAGACGGGACGCAGAGTTTGGCCTGTCTGGAGCTATTGCGAAACGCACGCAGATTCTGGAGTGGATCTTGTCTTTTGTGGGGGGGCAGTGGGGTGTCACCTCGCTGATTTTCGGTGTTTCAAGGTTGCTTGAGCGATTCAGTAAACACTCTATCGCGGAGTGGCGGTGTGCGAAAACGGCACTGCCAGATCTGCCCGGATTGCCAGATTAACAGATCGATGATAATCGCCTGTATCGAGCGCTCGATCAATTGAGTCACCTCGAATACGACTTGCTGTCCTGTGATGTCACCTGCACCTGTTTTGAGGGTGCTGCCAACTCTGCACTTGCCCAGTGCGTTTAATCGCGTGACCAGCGGAGTGACTTTGAGCTGGTTTTCAGCGGCGTGGCGGTTTCGCGATGCGGGAGACCACCTGGCTACGAAGTCTTCGCGGTAACCACTGCCGATAATCTGAACGGCTTCAGGCCACGGCAGCCTTCCAGACCTGCTGTCGAGATACTGCCGCAGATTACGGCCTTGAATATACTCCTGCACCAGGGCCAGTTCGTTGGATCTGGTTTTGGTGACAGCCAGCAGTTTGGCGATTCCGGGGTGATCCAGTTTGTGTGTTTGTGCCGCGAGAGATGATGCGTGGCCATGATTTCTTCTCGGGAGCAGTCTTCGAGGATCATGGCGAGCATTGGTCGGAGGTATGTCTCTTCGGGACAGTTTTTGACGTGGCTATCGACGCGAGCGGACAGGTGCCGGATGAAGTCTTCCACTTCGGCGAGTTCATCGGGAGCGGATTCGGTTGATGGGAGTTGGTGTTCGGGGAGAGGTCCGGACTGCAGAAGGCGAGCTTTGTGGGTGTTTTTTTCTCGCCGGTTTTCTTTGCGACATCTGTGGTTGATGCCCCGATCAGCTTGAAAAGGTCTCCGCGGTTACGGGCCTGAGTGAATCGGCCGTTGATGAGCCCTTTGTAGAGACGGTAGAGCATGTCGGAGGCGATGGCGTCCCGGTCGGCTGCCTGGAGGCTTTGCAGGTTGGCTGTCAGTCGGTCGGCATAGTCTGACTGGAGTCTTCGCAGAAGTTCGTTTCCGGCATTTTGGTCCCCGTTGGTTGCCTGTCGCAGCAGGATGCTCAGGGAGCCGGGTTCGCCTTCCGTGCCTGCATTTGCCGATGCCATCTGCGGTTACCTTTGGACGAGTTGCCGGAGCCCGTCAATCAGACGAGTTCCGGCATCTGCATCCGGGGCTCTGGGAATCCGCAGGACTCGCGTGAGCGATCCTGAATCGTCTGGATTGGGTGTTTCTGCCATTGCAGCACGGGTTGTCTATGGTAATTGGGGTGTTTGGCATGAAATTTGGTGGCGAATGAGAATTGCGGATTGGCAAGGCAGGTATTTGTGAGCAGTTCTGGAGGCAGGCGGAAGCGGTGCGACGGGACGGGAATTTCGAGTTGAAGGCAGTGTGGCACAAACGTACTGGCGAAGTTGGCGACGGTGAGCCGAAGAATTTCCTCCATTTCTCAAAGATTCTTAAAAATACTCAGGCGGAAACATCACCCAGTTTGGCGTGTCGAGTCGTGGATCGCTGCGGATTTGTGGACATGCGGTGGTTGCCATCTGACGTTTTCCATAAACGGCAATTTCGTTCAAAACCACGCGAACTCGACACCAGTTCAGTTGTCGCTGTGGAGAAGTTGGCAGCGTTTCGCTAACCTGTCGCGGCAATTGATTGAACTTTCGAACCCCACAAAATCCACTCCCATCTGCCCCCATGCTGCAACTCAGCGGTCCCGATTTTGACCGGCATGAACTCATTCCCGCCATCGCCCAGGATGCTGCGACTGGTGACGTGCTGATGATGGCATGGATGAACCGGGAGTCGTGGGAGGAGACACTACGAACGGGCCGGGTGTGCTACTACAGCCGCAGCCGCAAAAAGTTGTGGCGTAAAGGCGAAGAGAGCGGGAACGTCCAATTATTGCACAGCGTGTTTTTCGACTGCGACGGCGACACTCTGCTGGTCAAAGTGCAGCAGCTTGGTGGAGCGGCCTGCCACGAAGGGTATCGCTCGTGTTTCTTTCGGCGGATCGACCCGGCTACAGGGCAGGTGGCTGTTGAGGGCGAGCGGATTTTTGATCCGCAGCAGGTCTACCGGAAACCCTGAGTCTGCTCGCCCAATCTACGCAAAGGCAACCCACATGTCAGGTCGAACACTTAAACTGGGCATTCCGGCAGGTAGTCTTCAGGACGCCACGGGATTGCTTTTCAGCCGCGCGGGCTACAACATCAAGTTCGCGTCTCGATCATATTTCCCGACGATCGACGACACGGAAATCGAGTGCATGCTGATTCGGGCGCAGGAAATGGCCCGTTACGTTGAAAACGGAATCCTCGACGCCGGCATTACGGGCTACGACTGGATTCTGGAAACGGGGGCCGATGTTCACGAAGTCTGCGAGCTGATTTTTTCCAAAGTCAGCCGTCGCCCTGTTCGCTGGGTGCTGTGTGTACCTGAGGACTCGCCGGTGCAGTCGGCTGCGGACCTTCAGGGCAAGCGGATCGCTACGGAAGTTGTGGGTTTGACAACACGATTTCTGGCAGCCCGTGGGGTGACTGCGCACGTCGAGTTTTCCTGGGGGGCTACGGAGGTCAAGCCGCCGAAGCTAGCGGACGCCATCGTTGAAGTCACCGAGACCGGCAGTTCGCTCCGGGCAAACAACCTGCGTATTGTAGAAGAGCTTCTGCAGAGCACGACGCGGATGATCGCCAATCACGACTCGTGGTCTGACGAGTGGGTACGCGGGAAAATCGAGAACATTGCGTTGATGCTGCAGTCCTGCCTCGCCGCCGAAGGCAAGGTCGGGCTGATGATGAATGTGCTGGAATCCAGCCTTCAGTCGGTGCTTTCCATTCTTCCGGCCCTGCAGAAACCAACGGTCTCGCACCTCAGCGATCCCGAGTGGGTAGCGTTGAATACGATCGTTGACGAAAGCATCGTCCGGGCAATCATTCCCCGGCTGAAGCAGGCCGGTGCCCGGGGGATCGTCGAGTATCCGATCAGCAAGATCATTGACTAGCAATCGCAGAGTGCTGTGGCCAGCGGTAGATTCAGCCGGCTCCCGATACCGCGATGCGTCGCTTCGGCAGATTCCGCCGAGCTTCACTGTCGGGATGGATATTTGGGGGGTATGGAAAGACGGGGATTGCTGGGTTCCCATTTTCACTTGTGCCTGTTGTAGTTCCAGAGTGATCACTGATTGCAGCTCCTAAGCATTTCACCGCACGAACATTTCTGCTGAATCACAGTAGCGCGACGATATCCCGCAACAGCCCGTGGTGAGCTTTTTCCACAGCGTGTGGGCTCAGGGATTTTTTGCCGACACAAGCGTCATTGGCAGTGACTCCGACGCAGAAGGTTGGCAGGTTGACCAGACGACTTGAATCGAATTCCTTCGGGAGGAAGGCTGCGATTCGGTTGGTCATGGATGATCGCGAGGGATTGGAAATGGTCAAACGATCATGGAAATCACTCCTGTCCGGTACGGCACTCTTGAGCCTACTTGCGACGGGAATTCCTGCAGCTGCCAGCGAGGGCTGCAATGAAGCGTGCGGAACTGCCTGCGGCGGCAACTGCCTGCAGTGCGAACAGATCTTCTCCGAAGCTGGTCAGAAGCTGACTGATCAGCTGGCAGGCATGAGCAGCTGTGCGGAGAACAACTGTGCCGCTCCAGAATCTGTTTGCGGTGACCCCTGCGGGGACGCTCTGGCAAACGAATGTGGTGAAGGCTGCGGATCGCTCTTCGGCGAATCCGGCAGCGGCATTGAAATTGGTGGCTGGACGCAGTTCGGCTACCAGAACAATCCGGACGGAGCTTTCACCGGCAACGGCGCGTTTAACAACGTGCAGTTCAGGCAGGGCTTCGACAACTCGAAGGAGTGGGATGTTTTCGGACTCAATCAGCAGGGTCTGTACATTGGCCGCACCGCTGATGGCTCGAAAGGTCTTGATCTCGGTTTCCGTGCCGAGGCAATCTACGGGATCGACGGTAACGAAGCGCAGTCATTCGGCAACAACTTCGGCCGTTATGACTTTGATGAGAAGTGGAATCATGGGATCTACGAGTGGGCGCTGCCGCAGTTGTACGCGGAAGTGGCTGCCGGAGATGTCTCCGTGAAGCTTGGTCACTTCTACACGCCAGTCGGCTATGAAGTGATTCCTTCCGGCGGTAACTTCTTCTTCAGCCGCCAGCTGACCTTCTATAACAGCGAACCGTTCACCCACACCGGTGCTCTTGGCACGTGGACGGCCAGCGACAGCCTGTCAGTGCTCGGCGGCTGGACTCTGGGGATGGACACTGGCTTCGACCGCCTCAACAGTGGCAGCAGCTTCCTTGGCGGTTTTGTGTACAACGTGACCGAAGAGACCAGCTTCACCTACATGAACACCACTGGCAACTTTGGTGTTCGCGGTGACGGTTCCATTAACAGCCTGATCCTGTCGCACAACTGGAGCGATAACATCCAGAGCGTGCACCAGTTTGACGTGCTGGCCAGCAATCTGGGCACCAGCTTCGCCACAACGGGTATCGCTGATGACAGCACCGGGTTTATCAACTACCTGTTCTACACGCTGAACGACCAGGTGAAGGCCGGTGTTCGTCAGGAATGGTACAAGGCTGATGCTGTTTCCTACAACACCATCACCTACGGTGTGAATATCAAGCCGGTTGACATGCTTGTCATTCGTCCGGAAGTTCGCCACATGTTCTCTCCTGGAGCGGGCGGTGCCGGTGGTGCAGGTCATGACGATCTGTTCAACAGCACTGTCCTTGGCATCGACGCTGTTCTGAGCTACTGATACGAGTTCGGGATGCTGCCTGAGGGCAGTCGGTGAAACGATTATCAGAACCGCGGCAGAGCACTCTGCCGCGGTTTTTTTGCTGCGCTGCGGAAGAATTGATTTCGTCGCACCGAAACGCTAAAATCCGCCCCCGCATTCGGCGGGTTTTCCTTGCCTCAGCTGCCTCATGGGGCTCAGGCGCTCCTTCATCATCAGCGGGTTGTTACAAATGTCGGACACCACCAACGGAACTCTCAATCGCAAACTGCGGATGGCCCTGGTTGGCGGCGGCCAGGGAGCATTCATTGGTCGGGTTCATGCCACCGCAGCTGTGCTTGACAACCGTGCGGCACTGGTGGCTGGCGCTCTGTCCTCGGATCCCGCCCGTGCCCGTGCCAGTGCCCCCGCCTACGACATTCCCGCAGCCCGGGCCTACGGCTCAATCGATGAACTCATCACCAGCGAGCTTGCCCTGCCCGCCGATCAGCGGATCGATTTTGTCAGCGTTGCCACCCCTAACCACACCCACTTCCAAATTGCCAAAGCGGCCGCGCAGGCTGGCTTTAATGTCATCTGCGACAAACCCCTGACCTTCGACTACTCGCAGGCTGAAGAACTTGTTCGCGTCGTGGAATCCAGCGGAGTGGTCTTCGCTGTCAGTCACAACTACACCGGCTATCCGCTCGTTCGCCAGGCCCGAGAGATGATTCTTTCAGGAGAACTGGGAGAGATTAACGCCATCCGCTCCAACTACATCCAGGGATGGCTCCGCACGCGACTGGAAGAATCCGACCAGAAGCAGGCCGCGTGGCGCACTGACCCCAAACGTTCCGGTGCCGCGGGTTGCTTCGGCGACATCGGAACCCACGCCTACAATCTCGGCCGTTACATGACCGGCCTGCTTCCCTCCGAAATTTCCTGCAGCCTCAAGGTCTTCGCCGAAGGCCGCGCCCTCGATGATTACGGCCACGCTGTGATTCGCTATGAAAACGGCGCAATTGGCACCGTCACCGCCAGCCAGATCTCGCATGGCCGTGAAAATGACCTGTTCATCGAAATCGATGGCACAAAAGGTGCGCTGCAGTGGCGACAGGAAGAACCCAACGTCATGATCGTCCGCCGCAACGGCTCACCCCATCAAATGTACACCCGTGATCCCAACGCCCCATTCATGAATACTCTCGGTCGCTCTGCCTGCCGACTGCCTTCCGGCCACCCGGAAGCCTTTTTTGAAGCCTTCGCCAACGTCTATCGCTTCGCTTACGACGCCATGGTCGCTCGCGCGGAAGGACAGGCTTTCGAAAAGCGGGACACCATCTATCCCAACGTCTACGACGGTGCAGAAGGCATGTATTTTATCCAGCAATGCGTGGCCAGCAGCAGCCAGAACGGTGCGTGGCTGTCGCTGCAATATCCACTCGCTCGTCGCTGATTTATCAGCCGTCTAAAGGTATGTCAGTTCCAGTGAGTCGTGATCACACGATTACGGCAGCAGGGATGCAGGGTTGGAACCTGGCACTTCCGGTGTTGTGCGACAGTTTCGGGGTTGGGGCGTGGGGTGTGACGTATCTGGAATGTTTCACCCCGGGGGTGAAGGCACCGGCCTTACAGGCGGAAACTGGTCGGAGACCACCACGAATTGCTGGCGAAATGGGCTCGATATTTCCTCGAAAAGCACGCAGCAGCGAAATGCATCAGGGTGAGTAGAAAGACTGCGTTCCGGAGATACAGGTGCATGGCACCTTTGAGGACTGCACCTTCGGTGCGAAACACAGCCGGGGGCTTCCGCCCAACCGCTTAGTCGCATGGTTCAGCCGCATGGTTCAGCCGCATGGCGGCAGCCTGCGGGCAAATGGCCCTGCCAACGCCCAACCAACGCACTCGCCAGCGCGCGCACCTTCGGTGCGAAACGCAGCCGGGGGCTTCCGTCCAACCGCTCAGGCGCATGGCGTGCAGGTGCCATGCACCCTGGCCCCGCCCCTGACCGGCCGATTGACATCGACCGCACGCCACACTGCGTTTTTGTGACTCAATCCGGCCGCGGCATGTCAACTGGCAGATGGACCTGAAATCTCCCAAGTTGCTCGGCTTCACGTCGTTTCACCATCCCAGGGCGAGGCTCCTGCCGAGCCACCGAACGCTGGTTCGCGCTCTGAGCGATTGCCGGCGATTTTGCGAAGCAGCGGGGATGGGCGCAGTCTTCGCGGCAG
>JBJTOP010000108.1:0-3309 GCA_046074645.1 Planctomycetaceae bacterium
CAGCCATCGCTTTCCGTGTGTAATTTCACACTGACTCGCTTCAGTCCGGTCCCTTTCCCCGTTTCTGTCCCGGTCTCGACAGCGAGGTTCTAACCGTACCAGTTGTCGGGCATTTTGGTTCCCGGCCGGCCAGCGAATGCATGGGAATTTGTGTGATTAAGGCGCGTGGCACTTTTATCCCGCGGCTGGATCGAGTCGTAAAAACGCAGTGTTGCGTGCGGTCGATGTCAATCGGCCGGTCAGGGCCGGCTCAGACGTCCTGCCGCAATTCGTCCGCCCTGGATTACTGCGATGAAGCGACTGCGGTCTTCGAGCAGCCGAATGTCTGCGAGGACGTCGCCATCGACAATCAGCAGATCAGCCAGTTTCCCGGGCTCGACAGTTCCCAGTTCATCGCTGCGGCCCATGAGACGTGCGCCGTTCTTGGTGGCGCAGGTGAGCACCTGCAGGGGGGTGAAGCCGACGTAGTTCACGAAAAATGACAACTCGCGGGCATAGTCACCATGGGGGTTCCAGGCAAAACCGTAGTCACCGCCCATAGCCAGACAGCCGCCGGCTTCGAGTATTCTGCGGGCGCTGGCGGCTCCCCCATCCAGTGTTTCCTGGTGACCGTCGATGACTCTTTGAGACATCCCGAATTCCGGTCCGCGCTGGATGCTGGCGTATTCAAAGTACAGTGCTGGCACGCAGGGGACGTTTCTTTGCAGCAGCAGTTCCAGACATTCGTCGTCGATGAACGTCCCGTGCTCGATGGCGTCGTAGCCGGCCTTCAGTGCGTTCAGGATCCCTTCGGTAGCTCGACAGTGACCTGTGACTTTCAGCCCATGATTGTGGGCTGTGGCAACCACGGCGTGCATTTCTTCAAAGGTCATGCAGAGCGTGTGATGATCGTTGGTGTCCGGAGCAGCTGCGTCGCCAGTGGGATAGGTCTTGACCCATTCAACACCGTCCTTCACAAGCTTTCTGACAGCCGCTCGCGCTTCGACGGGGCCGTTTACCAGCAACACAAGACCCTCCATCCCAATGCGGCGGAAATCCGGATTCCAGTCCATCAGTCCGCCGACACCGCAAATCTCGCGGCCGCTGGCACACAACCGCGGACCTGCACAGATGCCCGATTCAATCGCCTGCTTCAGCCACACGTCAATGTTGAACAGACTGCCGCCGCTGCGAGCCGACGTGTAGCCGCATTCGAGGGCCAGCCGTGCGTTGGCAGCGGCCAGCAGCGTCACATATTCAACCGGATACTTGATGTCCAGATCCTCAAGCGCCGCCACATTGAAATACGTGGGATGAAAGTGCGCTTCCACCAGCCCTGGAAGAATTGAACCACCGGCCGCGTCGATGAAGCGCGCGTCTGGCGGAAAAGCGGGTGCCTCCGACTCCCGGCCAGCCCACACAATGCGGCCCTCTGAAACCTGAACGACCGCACCCGGGACTGCAGGCCCCCCGTTGCCGTCAATCAGCTGGCCATTGCGGATCACCAGATGTCCGGAAGCAAACTCCATGAGCAGTCTCGCTGAAACAGGCGTTGAGAAGCGAACAAATCAGACTCACCACAAAGACAGCAGCGGACTGCCGTTCTCGATAATCGGCACCGGCCGGTTCTCTGCGTTGGGGATGCGCAGTTCCGGGTCAATTCCCAGCGCATGGCAAATGGTGGCTGCAAGATCTTCCGGAGAGACGGGAGTGTCTTCCGCGTAGGCTGCGTCCCGGTCTGTGCGACCATGAACCTGACCACCCCGGATTCCAGCACCTGCAATCAGACTGGAAAACAAAGTGCTCCAGTGATCGCGACCCCATTCAGCATTGGCCTTCGGAGTCCGCCCCATTTCACCCGTGGCAACCACCAGCGTCTCACCGAGCAGTCCTCGATCGTCCAGATCGTTGAGCAGAGCACTGCAGGCCTGGTCAAATGTCGGCAGCAGATGACGCTTCACGTCGTCACTGTTGCGGTGCGAATCCCAGCTGTATCCGTCCACACAGTCGTAGTGCACCGTGACGTATCGAACGCCAGCCTCCACCAGGCGCCGTGCCATCAGCACCGACTGGCCGAATAAATGCCGACCATAGCGGTCCCGAACCTCCGGCGACTCTTCCCGCAGATTCAGGGCACCACGAATCCCGGCCGAGGTCATCAACGAAAACGCGCGCTCCCGAAACGCATCAAAGCCCGATCCCTGTCTGCTGACGGGGCCACCGGATGAGGATCGAGCGGCATCCAGACGTTCCCGCGCGGCGTCAAACTGCGTCAGCAGCGACTGACGACGTGACAACCGCCCCGCTGTCACGTCCTCAGCCGAACGCAGCTCAGCAATCTGAAAACTCAACTCCTCATCCGTGCAGCTGCGCCAGTATGGGTTGTCGTCGATTGATCGTTTCTGTATGGCTGTTGTCAGCGGATTATATCGGGGACCAATCCAGCCCGCGTGCTCGCCAGGCCGCGGATACTGGCCCTTCTCCTGCAGTGCTCCCAGTGAATTCGGCAACACCATGTAGGATGGGAGTGGTCGGGACAGACCATGAACCTGCTGATCTGAATACTCGACGACAGATCCCACAGACGGCCAGTCCTTCGGAGTCGGCGAAAAACCGCCTCCGATCGGCACGTGCCAGCGACGGCCCGTCTGGATGTAGTGACCACCACCGCTGTGGTCGTTGAAGGAATGTGACATGCTGCGAATCACACAGTACTTGTCAGACGCGGCCGCCAATCCGGGCAAGTGTTCGCAAATTCGCAGCTCCGGTGTGCGGCTGGCAATCGGCTGAAACGGACCGCGAATCCGGGCCGCCGCCTCTGGCTTCATGTCAAAGGTCTCCAGCTGACTGGGGCCCCCGAACAGCAGCAGAAAAATCACCGATCGCGCTTTGGGAACCGCCGTACTCGATCCCCCCGCGACCGAATCACGCCCCGCGGCCATCAGCTGCGCGAGGCTCAGGCCAGGCAAAAATGCGCTCCCAGCCTGCAGAAGCTGACGCCGCGGTATCCCATCGCAAACAGCTCGCGCTCGCCCCGAAATTGTCAGCATGGTGAACGTCCACTCGAATGAGAAAGCTGGTCAACGGTCAACGGTCGGGTGGCCCGCGCGGCGATCATGTTGACCTGAACAGTGAACACTGAAAACTGAACCGCCCTAGTTTGACGTTGGGTGGGATGCTGTGCAAGGGCGGACAGTGGGTTTGCGGGGGCGTAGGCAGGGACCGTTTGCCCGCAGGCTGCCGCCCAATGGCTTTGAAGTTCGGGAAGAAACAGCATCTGGCTCCCCTCTCCCCGGATCGGGGAGGGGGGTTGGGGGGGAGGGGTGAAAC
>JBJTOP010000109.1:0-36515 GCA_046074645.1 Planctomycetaceae bacterium
AACAGGCAAAACGCTCAGTCCCATCTGACCAGCACACGGGCCCCTGTCGCATGGGTTCAACAAAAAACCGCATCAGGAAGGCCTGATGCGGTTAAGTGGAGGATAACGGAGTTGAACCGATGACCTCTTGCATGCCATGCAAGCGCTCTCCCAACTGAGCTAATCCCCCGGTCGTGCGGAAGTTTACTCGTTGAAGGGGATCGAGTCAAGTTCATGCGGGCGAGGGGACGGGGTTTGAGAATGATCGCCGGGAATTTTCTGAGGACAGCCTGAATTTACCGGGATTTCTGGTGGTTTGCGGAGTTTCGTTCCTGCATGGCTCATGTCATAATGCCGCCTGCCGTTCACGATTCTTCCCAATCACGCCCACCCATCCGCAACGGAGCCTTCCCATGACGACCCCATCTACCGGTTCTTCCCGCCGTGGATTTCTCAGCACATCCACCGCGGCCGCCGCAACAGCCGGAATTCTCTCCGCCGCCGCTCCGCGGCTGCACGCCGCTGAAGACAACACCATTCAGATTGCACTCGTTGGCTGCGGTGGTCGCGGTACGGGAGCTGTCGCGAATGCGTTCGCGGTCGACAATGGACCGCTCAAGCTGGTTGCCATGGCTGACGTCTTTCAGAAGAACCTCGACGGCAGTTACGGCCGACTGAATGCCGACCATGGCCAGTCCGGCAAGATGGACGTGCCGCCGGAACGACGTTTTGTAGGATTTGATGCGTACCGGCAGGCCATGGATTGTCTGAAGCCCGGCGACGTGGTCATTCTCACAACTCCCCCTGCCTTTCGCTGGGTCATGTACACCTACGCGATTGAAAAAGGGCTCAATGTGTTCATGGAAAAACCCGTCACGGTCGACGGCCCCACCACACGACGCATGCTGGCGCTCAACGAAAAAGCCATCGCCAAAAATCTCAAAGTCGCCGTGGGGCTCATGTGCCGTCACTGCGAAGCCCGTCGCGAACTCCATGACCGCATCCAGAATGGTGAAATCGGCGAAGTCACCGCCCTCCGCGCCTACCGTCAGGCCGGTCCCACCGGCACTGCTGCCACCGGCCCCAAACCCGAAGGTGTCAGCGAACTGCTCTGGCAAATCAGCAAATTCCACGCCTTCCTCTGGCTCAGCGGAGGTGCCGTCAGTGACTTCCTCATCCACAACATCGACGAAAGCTGCTGGATGAAAAATGCCTGGCCCGTCCGCTGCATCGCCAGTGGTGGTCGCCACTACCGCGGTGACAACGTTGACCAGAACTTCGACAATTACTCCATGGAGTACACATTCGAGGACGGCACCAAGCTCTTTATGTACGGGCGCACCATGCCCGGCTGCTACCAGGATTTCTCCAGCTACGCCCATGGCACCAAAGGACTCGCCGTCGTCTCCAACGGCGGTCACTGGCCTTCCCGCGCCCGCATCTACAAGGGGCATGCCATGGATGAAAAGAACATCGTCTGGCAGTTTGGCCCGGAAAAGAACAATCCCTACGTCGATGAATGGAAACATCTCATCGCCGCCATCCGCAACAACGAATCCTACAACGAAGTCGAGCGTGGCTGCATGGCCAGCCTCGTCACCTCCATGGGTCGCATGGCTGCTCACACCGGCCAGGAAATCACCCTCGATCAGATGCTCAACAGCGACCACGAATTTGCGCCAGACATCGAAAAACTGACGCTCGATTCCGAATCGCCGCTCAAAGCCGATGCCGAAGGTCGCTACCCAATACCGCTCCCAGGCCTCGAAAAATCCCGCGAATACGTCGGCTGAAACAGGCCAACTCACCGCACCCTCACCTCACCGCGGACGCTGCCCCGCAGCGATCCCCGGTGAGGTGGGCGACGGACTGGATGTCCCTCGTACGGTCGGGGTGGACAGATTCAATCCGCTTTGCGGCTGCGAAGATCCAACTGCCGCTCCAGTCGCGCAGAGACCAGTGACAGCGGATAACTCATCGCAAGGTACAGCACCGCCGTCACTGCCCCCAGCTCCACCACAGCCATCGTGTTCTGCGCCTGAATGTAATAGCCCTTCGACAGCTCAATCACACCAATCAGGCTGCAGACGGCCGTGTCCTTGAAGAGCGCGATGAAGTCATTGGTGACATTCGGGACCGCTCTGCGAAAGGCCTGAGGAATGATAATTCGCCTCAACGCCAGCGGACGGCTCATTCCCAGCGACAACGCCGCTTCCATCTGCTCCCGCGGCACCGCCTGAAAGCCACTCCGAAATACCTCCGCTTCGCACGCCGCATAGTTGAGCGCCAGTGCCAGAATCGCCGCCGGAAACCGGTTGACTCCCAACTGCTGATCCGGAAAGAGCCAGTGCAGGAAGCCTGGCACGACGAAGAAAATCAAAAACAGCTGCAACGCCAGCGGTGTGCCACGCAGCAGCTCAACAAACACCTGCGAAGTCACACTTTGCCAACGCGTGCCGTACATGCGGGCAATCGCCAGCATCAGTCCAAGGACGACCGCTATCGGCATCGAGGTGACCGACAGGAGTACTGTGGTGACTGCCGCCTGCAGGAGCAGTCCGGTGCTGTGGAACAACTGTTGTCCCCGCGGCACGTCGTCAGTGCGTCCAGCGTCGCTGTCCCCGTCGCTGTTCAACCCGTCTTCAGCGGGACCCACGAAGCCACCCGCCTCTGTCGTTTCCAGTCCACGCAGAGCCTGAGTCTCGTTCCACATCCGCTCCTTCTCAAAAATCCTTCGCAAGGTGCCATTGCGAAGACCGGAAATCAATGTTTCATTGACCACCTGCAGCAGCTCCGGCGTTTCCTTTCGCGTAAGTGCCACGTAGAAGCCACGGCCGACCGGGCGATCCACAGCCTTCAGCTGCGGAAAGTCACGTTCATAGAAAGTCCAGATCGGCAGATCCTGCAGATTGGCTCGAATGCCATCCTGCCCCAGCTCCACTGCTTTCATCGCATCAGTCACACCATCAAAACCCGCGACCCGAACACGCTCCCCGCCAAACTGCCGGATCCAGTTGTCTGCCGCGGATCCTGTCAGTGCTGAAACGACAACGGGCTGACCGTCTTCAGTTTTCAGAAGATCAGCGAG
Source organism: Planctomycetaceae bacterium (assembly GCA_046074645.1). Lineage (GTDB taxonomy): Bacteria > Planctomycetota > Planctomycetia > Planctomycetales > Planctomycetaceae > SXXK01. The sequence goes on from JBJTOP010000109.1 coordinate 3,068, forward strand.
CGACTGCAGTCGGGCATCGCTGCGACGCCCCAGCAGCTGGAGCTCATAGATGTAGTATGGGATGGATGTCCCGTAGTGTGCGGCCCGGACTTCCGTCCATTCATAGCCGTTGAGCACAATATCGATCTCTCCCAGATCGAGCATAGCAGGAAGCTTGTCCCACTGGCACTGCACGAATTCCGCACGCACGCCCAAAGCCCCGGCGATCAGGTCTGCCAGATCCGCCTCGAACCCCGCCAGCTCATTGGAACCCGGTCGCCGATAAACAAATGGTCCGCCACCCTCTTCGTCAGCTCCCCACCGCAGCACTCCACGTGCCCGAATGTCTTCGAGCAGGTCTGCACGAGCTGTGGAAAGCCTGCTGCCGCAGACCGCGACGATTGCCAGACAGCAGCTGAGGCAAAGCCGACAGCAGCCGGAACGACTTCTGAAATTCATCTGTATCCCCCGGGAACTGCTGCACCTGTGATCAGACACGCAACCCGTCGATACTCTCGCGTCTCTTCCGGCGAAAAGGAAACCTGCCACCACCTCTTTCGGCAAATTCTGCTCTTCCACCAATTCCGGAATGCGTCTAATCTCCAGCCTTCCGGCAGTTTTCGCCGAAGCCAGGATGGCTGCGAATCCTTCGGAATGGCACAGGAATTGCCGCAGAAACTCGGCGAAAAGGTTGCGACAGCCCGTGTAAAGAAAAGCCAGCGAAAAAGCCGGTTTTCTCACTCGCCCGCTACGTTTGACCGCCAGCGTTTCTGTAAAAATTTCAAACCTCTGGCATGGAAGCCAACCATGAAACTGCTGCTCCTGCTGTCACTGCTCGCCGACCCTGGCACCGCGGTCGCCCCTCCGGACGTCGAACTGCTCGATTTCACCGCCAGCTACTGCCAGCCCTGCCGACAAATGCTCCCGATCATCCAGCGGATGGAACAGGACCGCTTTCCCATTCGTCGCGTCGACATTTCTGACGAACCGGACCTCTCAGCGAAATTCAGAATCACCGGAGTGCCCACGCTGGTGGTGATGGTGGAAGGACGCGAAGTCCAACGATTTGTGGGACTCACCAGCGAATCCGTGCTGCGCGACGCAATGCTCAAGGCCGCCCGCGATCTGCAGGAAAAACGCGGGACCGTCGTCCCCCCGAAGGACTCACCCACCGCTCCGCTCGTCGCCGACACTCCGGAATCCAGTCCCGCCACAGAAACGCCCCCCCCCCGCCGGTCGCTCGCCGATGTCTTCCAGCGTGTCTTCCGCAGCGGACAGAAGTCACCCGGAGTAATTCGCGGTCAGTCACCGACAGAAGAACAGTCCCCGTCGGGGCTTGATCTGGCCGCAACAGCCACGGTGCGAGTTCAGGTGGAGGGACGCTCGACGGAAGCTGGTCGCTCCGTTCGCGAAGTGGGCACCGGCACCATCATTCACAGCGTTCCCTCTGAAACATTCGTTCTCACCTGCGCCCACTTCTTCCTCAACCTCCAGAAGTCCGGTTCGACGGTCACGGTGGAGGTGTTTGAAAATGGTCGCCCGCAGGCCTTCGAAGCCACTGTTGTGGGAGGCAGTCATACGCTCGATCTGGCCCTCATTCGGATTGTGCCCCAGCGGGTGCTTCCGGCCGTTTCCGTCGCGTTAGCAGCGCCCGAAGTGAGCCCGGGGCAATCGCTTGTCAGCTTTGGCTGCGATGCCGGCCGCCCTCCCGGCAGACTCGATACCGAACTCGTTGCTGTCAATCGCTATCTCGGAGCTGATAACCTCGTCTGTTCAAAGGATCCGGCCAGTGGACGTTCCGGGGGTGGACTCTACACATCTTCCGGAACGCTCGTGGGAGTCTGCAGTTGTGCGGATCGCGAGAAATCCCAGGGCCTCTATATGGCCTGGAAATCCGTGCGTACCCTGCTGCAGGAGTTGAAGCTTGAGTCGTTGTTGAAGGGGATGGGGGAAGATTCGCAGTCCCCGGCGATTGAGGACCCAGCCCTCACCGAAAGTGATCATTCCAGCGCAGAGTCAGTGCTGCCGCAACCGGCTGACGACGAGCTGGCAACGACGGATTCGACGGCAGATTCCACAACCGACCCGGAACTGGAATTTGACCCCCTCGCAACCACCCCCGATAGCTCGGGGGAAATCGAGCCAGCAGCGGCCGGGGAGACAACCATGGCAGAAGAGTCGGTGAAGGAACCAGGTCCGGCTGGCCCGGAAGTTACCATCATCATCGATGAGAAAACGCCGGGGTCACAGAAGAAGGTGATCGTGATTCCCCGAGCGACACCGTGGTTGATGGAAATGCTGACAGGTGAGGGACTTGCGGACGAATCACCGACCTCGCAGCGGCGCACTGCCGCGCCTCGCGGGGCAGCATCCGCACCACCCACCTCGAAGACGCAAAAAGTTGCCCGGGCCGCATATTCGTCAGAACAGTAATGTTCGGTCGTCCAGGAAAAAGTCCGGGATCGGGGAAATCGGAGCTGCCAACGGAAATCCTCAGAATTCCGCGCGACTATCGTTGCATGTCCGTGAACCAGATCGCACAATACGTGTCCGAGCCTTGCAGAGCTTCTGCTGTAATCGCTCCGGAGAGATGGCAGAGTGGCCGAATGCGCATCATTGCTAATGATGTGACTCCAGAAATGGGGTCCGAGGGTTCGAATCCCTCTCTCTCCGCTCCGGCCCGCATCCCATGCGGGCTTTTTTTATGCCATCTTCGGTGATACTTTCGGTGATACTGTCGGCCTTCCTGTCGACAGCCCCTGTCATCCTCCCACGGGCCGCTCTCCTGTTGCCATGTCTGGCTTCTCCCTTCAGCAGCGTCTCGCCTCTTCTCTGCAGACGCTCGCCAGCGCCCACCAATTGCGGTCTCGCAGTGTCGTTCAGCGGATCGACGCCGTCCACTGCCTGATTACAGACCGCAAACTCCTCAGCTTCGCCTCCAATGACTACCTCGGACTCAGCTTTCATCCTCAGGTGATTCACGCCTCTCAGCAATCAGCGCGGCTTCAGACCGGCTCCGGCGCCAGCCCGCTCATCATCGGCCGCTCACCCCTTCAACAGCAGCTGGAACAGCAGCTTGCAGCGTGGGAGCAAACTGAATCCATCACCTTGTTTCCATCGGGCTTTGCCGCCAATATGGGCACGCTCTCGGCGCTGGCGGGGCCCCGTGATGTCATCTTCTGTGACCGTGAAAACCACGCCAGCCTGATTGACGGCTGCCGCAGTTCCCAGGCGAAGTTCCTTGTCTACGACCGCAGCCGACTCGATCGCCTGCACATCACCCTCCAGACCCGGCGGTCCGACTACGAACTTGCATTTCTTGTCACGGACACCGTCTACAGCATGGACGGCACCACCGCCGACCTGCCTGCCCTCTGTCAGCTGGCCAGCGACTGCGACGCCGTAGTCATTGCTGACGAAGCCCACGCGTCGGGAATCTTCGGCGATCGCGGTACAGGCATCTGCGAACTGCAGCAGCAATCCGTGCCTGTCCGCATCGGGACACTCAGCAAAGCCTTCGGCTGTCTTGGGGGCTTTACGGCCGGCAGTCAGGAACTGGGAGCATGGCTTTGGAACGCCGGACGCAGTCAGTTCTTTTCGACTGCACTGCCGCCGGCCCTGGTTGCAGCCGCTGCAGCGGCTCTGCACGTCATCATTCAGGAACCACAGCGACGCTGGATTCTCCAGCAGCGAAGTGCTCTGCTGAGACAGCTCCTGGGGGACTTCGGCGTGCCTGTCATGGTTCACCCAGCTGCTCAGGCAGACCCCGCAGCGACACAGCTCAGCCCGGTCGGCAGCCCGATCGTGGCTGTTGCAGTCGGTGATTCAGCCCGCGCCGTCAATGTCAGTCGCTGGCTGCTGGAAGCCGGCTTCGTCATCCCTGCTATCCGACCACCCACCGTACCTGCAGCGACCGCCCGACTGCGACTGTCGGTCTGCAGCGAACATACTGAAGACCAGTTGTCTGCCGTTGCAGAAGCCGTCAGGGATGCCTTGCAGGCTGTGCCCGCCTGATTCAGCTCTTGAGATATTCTGCGCTGGCAGCGGCGACACCGGCGCCGGGGGCGGGACGAACGTTCTGACTGTTGAGACAGTGTTCAAGAGCCGCGAGAAACAGCAGAACACTGGAGTTCTGTGCGGTTTCGCCCATCAGGCCAATTCGCCAGACTTTCCCCTTCATGGGGCCCAGTCCGCCGCCGATTTCGATGCCGAACTGATTGAGCAGTTGTCCGCGAACGGTCGCATCGTCCACGCCCTCAGGAATCCGAACGGAATTGAGCATTGGCAGACCACAGCCAGGGGCCGTGGAATAAGCGATGCCCATGGCGGCAAGCCCGGCGCGGAGCGCCTGATGATGCCGCATATGCCGGGCAAAACGCGCCTCCAGACCCTCGTCAAGGACCAGTCGCAGCGCTTCGTGAAGCGCGTAGTTCATATTGATCGGAGCCGTGTGGTGGTAAGCACGGTTGGAACCCCAGTAGTTGCGGAGGAGACCGACGTCGAGGTACCAGCTGGAGACCCGGTGCTTCCGGCGATCCATTGCTTCGAGCGCCCGAGGGCCGAATGTCACCGGTGCCAATCCTGGCGGGCAGCTGAGACATTTCTGCGAGCCACTGTAGGCAGCGTCAATCCCCAGCCGGTCCACTTCCACAGGAACACCCGCCAGTGACGTGACGCAGTCGACAATCAGCAGCGAACCCGCGTCGTGGACGATGCCGGCAATGTCTTCCAGCGGCTGCCAGGCACCCGTGCTGGTTTCGGCATGGACAATTCCGAATGCCTTCGGACGCACTCGCTGCACCACCTCACGTATCTCTTCCGCAGAAAAGACCTCTCCATATGGTCGCTCAATCCGTGTGACCTCAGCACCCAGACGCTCAGCGACTTCGGCCATCCGTCCGCCAAATACGCCATTGATGCAGGCCACCATGCGGTCGCCCGGTTCAATCAGATTCACCACGCAGGTTTCCATGCCCGCACTGCCGGTCCCGCTGATGGCCATGGTCATCGGATTCGATGTCTGAAACACCCGCCGCAGCATCGACTGCAGCTCGTCCATAATGCGGAGGAAATACGGATCGAGATGTCCCACGGTCGGCGCCGCCAGAGCAGCAAGGACGGAGGGATGGATGGCGCTGGGGCCTGGCCCCATGAGCAGACGCTGGGGAGGCTGAATGCGGGGAACGGTCATGACTCACCTGAAAAATATTAAAACACAGGGGCCGAAAGCCCGGAAGCCCGAATCCTATTCGGCCCCTCCCGCTTCGACAAGGGGACCGAGACAATCTGCAGGACGGACCTTCAGCCCCATGGCTGGTACTACGCACTTCCAGTCCGTCACGTGGCTCACATGCCCTCCACATCGCTGGCTGGTCTCGCCCTTTTTAACAAACACTAGGGCCGCTGACTGGAACGCCGAAAGCCGCGACGAAGCTGCGAAACCGTCTGCAGCGTCTCTGGTCGGCCAGCCTCCGTCGGGAATCGGCGACGAAAGTTTCTGACAAGATCCAGCCAGGATTCGAGGCTGCAGTCGAGCCGTGTGAGAATCGCCGCAAGGTGTTCGGGAATCTGGCCAGGTTTGTCCCGCCGCAGCTGACGGCCAGTCCAGTCCACCAGCTGGAGGTATTGGTCGAGAGTCATAAACAGACAGCCGCGGTTGGTGAGCCGGCGCGTGGTGGGGCGGTCACGGGACGTTTTGTGCGAGACTTCCAGTGGAATCGGGGCCAGCCAGCCAGCCTGAACACCGTGTTCGGTCCGGGTGTCCTGTGCCGTCTCGAAGGAGTCAGAAACAGCGGCCTGACGATCAGCTATGCGATCACGCACGCTTGTGAATTCGCTGGCTTCAGGTGTTTGAGCAACCGCGGCACGAATGGGATTGAGATCGACATAGGCCATGCAGGCAGCGATGGCCGTTTCGTCCAGCAGCGGCTGAACCTTGAAGCGGGCCTCCCAGAAGTGGCCGGTGACCTGGTCGTCGCGGTTGGCACGCCTGGCAATAGGCTCAGAAATGCACTTCATGAACCACGAAACGCTGCTGAGCCGCCGACGTTTTTCGGCCAGACCCGCAGCATTGCCAGTGATGTGATTCAGCTCTTCGGCGGTGGGCTCTTCCCGGCGCCCGTCGCAAGTGCGCCGCTGTGGAAACAGGGCCCACCAGCGCCGAGCGACTTCGTCGTCGGACCACGTGGCAGCAACGTCCGGGCGAGTGCGGATCACCAGGTGCATGTGGTTGGCCATGAGTGCGTAACCCAGCGTTTCGACGGCGAAAATGCCCGCCAGCTCTTCAAGGCGACTGCGAATCCATTCGCGACGATGCGAATAATCCTGACCCGACCTGCGATCACGCCCGCACAAATGATTGCGACGCACACAGCGGCTGATGGTGTGGAACACCTGGACATCAGTTTCAGAGAAGATTTCACGGCGATTCACACGTGGCATAACGCCCCCCTTTCAGCATAAAAAACCCAGTCTATCAGGCAAAAAAACAAAGTCAAGGTGCATGGCACCGTAACTGGGGGATTGATTGGCTGGAGGATGTGAATCCTGCGATTCAGCCGCTTCCACGGACTGTCAGCCGGCGGCGGCTTCGGCTGGGGGGCCGGGGTCGGCGACAGAGACGGCCTCGATAAGTTCTTCAAGCACAGCGGCCCCGTCGGTCTCATCGGCGTCGAGGGGCCAGTAGGCGTCGTGCTGGTCGACGACCCGGAGGTGATTTTTATGCAGGTGGCTGAGGATGCGGATGAGTTTTGTATTGCGATAGCGGAGCACAGCGTAGCCGGTTTCAAGTCGAACGTTTTCGACGTTCCACGCGAGTGCCCGGAGGTTGAGTTCGCGGAGTTGCAGCATGCGACGGGCAGGAGTGGGAATGGGGCCGAAGCGATCGCGCAGTTCGGTTTCCAGTTCCGTCAGAGCCGGCAGCGTGTTGCACTGAGAGAGTCGTCTGTAAACCTCAATTTTCAGCTTCTGATCGGGGATGTATTTGTCAGGGATGTAGCAGGAGACGGGGAGCTCGACCTTGCAGTGTCGCTGGTAGCGGAGGGGTTCTTTTTTGACGGAGCGAACGGCGTTTTCGAGGAGCTGACAGTAGAGTTCGTAGCCGACTGCGGCGATGTTGCCGCTTTGTTCGGTTCCCAGAATGTTGCCGGCACCGCGAATTTCCAGATCCCGCATGGCGATGCGAAACCCCGCGCCCAGTTCACTGTATTCTTCAATCGCCTTCAGCCGTCGGGAGGCCTTGGTGGTCATGGACCGGCCTTCTTCGAGGAGCAGGTAGCAATAGGCGCGGTGGCGGTCTCGGCCGACGCGTCCGCGGAGCTGGTGCAGGTCCGCCAGACCATAGATGTCGGCCTGATGAATAAACATGGTGTTGGCGTTGGGAATATCCAGTCCGCTCTCGATGATTGTTGTGGCCAGAAGAATTTTTGCACGGCCGGAAACAAACTCGAGCATTGCGAATTCCAGCTCATCCTCATGCATCTGCCCATGGGCGATCACAACGGAGGCTTCGGGAACGATGCGCTGGAGTCGCTGCGAAAGTTCTTCGATGTCATAGACGCGGTTGTGCACAAAGTACACCTGCCCGCCGCGATTGAGTTCCCTGATGATGGCACTGCGAATCAGTGTTTCGTCGAACCGCCCGACACGGGTTTCGATCGGCTGACGATCGCGAGGTGGCGTTGTCAGGCTGCTGATGTCGCGAATGCCCAGCAGCGACATGTGCAGGGTGCGGGGGATGGGGGTGGCGGTGAGTGTGAGCACATCGACTTCGGCTCGCAGCTGTTTCAGCCGTTCCTTGACCTTCACACCAAACTTCTGTTCCTCGTCAATCACAAGCAGTCCCAGATCGCGGAAATGCACATCCTTCGAAACAAGGCGGTGTGTGCCGATCAGAATATCAATCTGCCCCTGAGACGCGCGGTCAAGGATTTCCTTCTGTTCAGCGGGGGAACGAAACCGCGAGAGCATTTCAATGGTGACAGGGAATTCAGCCATACGCTGGCTGAACGTGCGGAAATGCTGTTCTGCAAGAACAGTCGTTGGCACCAGAACAGCGGCCTGGCGACCGTTATCGACGGCTTTGAAAACGGCCCGCATGGCAACCTCGGTTTTTCCGAAGCCCACATCGCCGCAGATCAGGCGGTCCATCGGTCGTGAGCTTTCCATGTCGCCCTTGAAGTCCGATATGGCACTCAGCTGATCCACTGTTTCCGTAAACGGAAATGCCTGCTCAAACTCCTGCTGCAGCTTTGAATCGACGCGGCAGGCGAGGCCGGGTCTCGAAGCCCGTTCGGCCTGCAGCCGGAGCATATCGGAGGCCATATCAGAGATGGCTTCAGCGACCTGCTCCTTTTTTCGCAGCCACGAGGTGCCACCGTATCTGGTGAGCTCCGGTGTGGTCTTTGCGGGGCCGATGTACTTCTGCACCAGATGGATCAGGGAGACGGGCACATAGACCATGACACCGTCGCGGAATTCCAGCAGCAGATGCTCTTCCTGCGCCCCCGCAGTGGTCATCATCGCCATCCCGCGGTAGCGCGCGATCCCGTGCGAAATATGAACCACCAGATCGCCGTCGCGGAGATCCAGAAAACTGTCTATCGCCCGCGCATCGGCTCGACGCGAAGCATTGACTCGCCGCGCCGGAGTCCTCGTGAACAGCTCACTGTCACTCACCACAATCAGGCGACAGCCGGGCAGCCGGAAACCCTGCTGCAGAGAACCGGTAATGACCTGCACGCGTTCGCTGAGGTGCGTGCCATGGATGGCATCTGTCTCTGTCGCCAGTTCCCGCAGACGCTGCTGCTCGGCAGCATTGTGGCAGCAGAGCAGGACGCGGTCATCAGGCCCCATTAACTCAGACAATTCGACCATGGCATCCCGGCGATGTCCCGTGAAACGCTCGATTGGCTCAATGGTGAGCCGACAGCTGATCTCGTAGCTGTCCACCCCCAGTGCATCGATGGTGACAGAGGGAAACGAAGTGATGCGGGCCAGGGTGGAATCAACGCTGAAGAGCCCCGCCGGACTGGTCAGACGCTGGACATACATCCGCCCCTCACTCACCGACTGCTGCAGGTCCGACAGTACCACAATGGTGCTGGACGGAAGCACTTCTGCAACGCTCTCGGTGGTGGAACCAAAGACAGCCGCGAAGGAGCGTTCCGACTTTTCTGCGGCCGGAGCAATGACCGGGGGCACGGTCAGCGAAAGGCTGCTGAGGTCTTTCAGCCGCCGCTGAGACTCGGCGTCGAATGCACGAATGGATTCAATTTCATCGCCGAAGAATTCCAGCCGCACGGGATCGGACTCGGTCGCCGGAAACACATCCAGAATTCCCCCATGGATGCTGAATTCACCCGGCAGTTCCACCGCTGTGACTCGCTCGAACTTCTGTGTGAGCAGCCAGCTGCTGAGTTCCTCCAGGGACACTTCTTCACCCACTCGAAGTACTCGCGTGGAGGCGGCAATCAATGCTCGCGACGGGATCGGCTGAAGCAGGGCCGGCAGGCTGGCGACGACCACCAGTCCCGCAGCGACCGCGTCAGCCGAAGTCAGCCGCTGCACCACACTCAGCCGCAATGCTCCGACGACATCCCCCGCCGCATCACCCTCCGGGATGCTTTCCCATGCCGGCAGCAGACAAATTCGCCCCGCCGGCTGCATCAGCCCGGACAATTCAGCCGCGCAGTCTTCGGCGTCGCGGATCGTTGGCTGCACCACCAGCAGACAGCGTCGAGGCGTGTGTCTGGCCAGAACATTGATGCACAGTGCGCGCGAAGCCCCCCATGCACCGTTGATTGCAGCGCTGTTTCCGGACCAGAGGGCCTTCAGGACCTCTGGAAATCCGGATTGCGATGCCAGCAGTGCTGTCAGCTCGCCTGGATCAGCAGGGATCGGGGGGACTGCGGGATTCATAGCGTCCGGAATTCTAGCCGGTCGGAGTCCCGATTCCACTCCGATCGTCCATGTGGCAGAGTCGATGAAGCCGACAGACGGGAGGACTTTCCGCGAAATTCCGGCGAAGAACCTCACCCTCAGCTCAACCTGAGACCACTTTCTGCCGAATCTCCCACGGCAGTTTACCACCGATCCTCCTTCAGACTCAGGTCCATGATGAAACCGGTGGTGCCATTGACTGCGGCGGACTATGCCGGGTGGGATCCGGCTGTTGAGCATTCAAGGACGGTTTCCGATACGTCGCCTTTATTCGGACCCGGCTGATATGTTTCCGCTTCCTGTCCCCGCCGCCCCGAATCGCCTGACGACGCGATCTGTCGTGTGGATGCTGATTGCCCTTGCGTGCTTCGGGTCGTCCAGGTTACTGGCGGAAAGTCCTGTGGCATGGAATCGGCCAGCGACTGCTCAGCTGCAGGTGGAGATCCCTGCACCACAGAGAGCCGTTGAGTCTGAGGCTACAGATGCTTCCCGCCCCCCTGACGATGCCCGCCCCGTCCCCGATCTCCAGGCCGCGCCGGCAGACTGCGGGTACTGGATCGTCAGCACGGAGAACTCGCCTCAGTCCTTCGATGACTCGCTGCCCCGGTTCTGTGCCACAGTACGGCGATACGACCACTGCCATGGCGTGCGGGCCACCAGCCTCGCTGAACTCCTCGGATCACTCACGCCAGGAATTCCCGTCTGCATCATGGTGCACGGAAGCTTTATGGATTCGGGAAGCGTGGTTTCGGAGTCACTGCGGACATGGCAATGGCTGCGACATGGAGCCCACGGGCGACCATTTCATCTGATTTACTTTCGCTGGCCCAGCTGGCGTCTGCCATCCGCATTGATCAATATCGACATCGTGATCCTCGGTCGCCGTGCCAGCAGGAACGGTTTTTATCTCGCAGAGCTGCTGCGGCTGTTGCCTTCCGAGTCTCCCGTGAGCCTGCTGGGGCACAGCCACGGCACACGCGTCATCTCGTCAGCCGCTCATTTGCTGGCCGGTGGCAGCGTGGAAGGTTTTGGGCTGTCCAGCCGGGAGCTCGGTGGTCAGCGATTGCGAGCCATCTTCGCCGCCTCTGCCATCGACCATGACTGGCTGAATCCGGGCGAACGTTTCGATCGGGCACTTTGCTCGTTGCAGGGCCTGCTGAATCTTCAGAATCGCCACGATCCGGCACTGCTGCTGTACCCCGCGCATCGAGTCGGTGCGCGGCGGGCACTGGGGCATATCGGCCTGACAGAAAAAGATCGTCGGGCCCTCGGGACGCGGAGTCGTCAGGTTCGCGACCTTGACGTGACTAAAGTGATCGGCTGTCGCCACCTCTGGCCGGTCTGGACAGCTGAGCCTTCGCTGGCCTGTCGAGCGTCCGCAGACCTCTTCTGGCCGGAGTAACCTGCAGATCCCGGTTTCTGTTGCTTTTCCCGGAGAACCCGTGGGGACGCTGCCGGAATTGATTTGACTTTTTCACGGAGCCTGCAGTAATTCGGGGTTCAGCCCAGTGGATGTCACGGGACTTTGGGGGAGACCACATGTTCGACAGATTCTTCGCCAAAAAACCCGCTCACCCGCAAACCGATGTCTCCCGCAGATTCAATCTCATCGGTCGCGTCGGACAGGGCAGCATGTCAAAAGTCTGGAAGGCCGTTGATCTGCAGTCCGGCCGCACAGTCGCCCTGAAAGTGCTCGATAAGGAAAAAACGCTCCGATTCGAAGAACGCTTCAAAGGGCTGAACAAACCCTCAGAAGGTGAGATCGCCCTCACACTCAACCACCCAAACATCGTCCACACCTTTGAATTTGGCTGGACCACCGAAGACGAAATGTTCCTCGTGATGGAGTTTGTTGAAGGCGTTGGGCTGGCTTTGCTTGTGGACCTCCAGAATGAAGAAATGAAGCGTTATCGGCTGCGTTACATGATTCAGATCGGTGAAGCCCTGAATCACTTCCATCAGCAGAACTGGATCCACCGGGACATCTGTCCGCGAAATATCATGATTGCGGACGACAAATCCGCAAAACTCATCGACTTCGGGCTCGTTGTCCCAAACACGCCTGAATTTCGTCGCCCGGGAAACCGCACCGGCACCGCCAGCTACATGGCGCCGGAACTGATCAAGCGACAGCCCACCGATCAGCGGCTGGATATCTTTTCGTATGCAGTCACCTGCTTCGAAATGTACGCGAAGCGATTCCCCTGGGATGCCGCGCTCACCATCGACGCCGTGCTGCAGCATATCAACAAGCCCCCCGTCGAGATCACCACTGTCGTTCAGGGCATCGATAAACAGATCGCAGCCGCCATCATGAAAGGACTCCGGGCCAATCCAGACGATCGCTGGCAGAAAGTGAGCGAAATGGTCGCTGAAATTCGCGATGCCGAAGCCCGTCTGGTCCGTCTGGCCCGGGAAGCCGCTGCCAAAGCTGCTGGTGCCAAAGCGGCCGCTTCCGCCCCGACTGCAGGTGCAAATTCGACCCCGACGACGGCTGCAGGGCCTGTCACTGCAACTCCGCCCGCTCCCGCCACACCCTCTTCAGGCTCCACTCCCGCAACCACCGCTGACTCGGGGCAGGCCAGAAAACCAGCCCCTGGCAAACGCCCCCGCAAACCGTCTGCCGACGACGATATTGATCTCACCGCCATGTTTGCCGAATAGCAGCTGTGCTGTGGGTTGAGAATTCCTCACGGCCGTTGCAGAATCCGCCCATGCAGCACCCCTACGCTCACATCCCGGAACTCGCCCAAAGCGGTCACTCCATCGGCGTCCTGCGCATCCCGGTCGAACAGGATGTGCCTTTCACGCCACGCGTGCGAGCACTCGTGGATACACCGCAGTTTCAGCGTCTTCGCCACGTGACCCAGCTGGCCCTCGCCTCACGCGTTTACCCTGGAGCAACCCATACCCGGTTCGAACACGCGCTCGGTGTCTACCACAACGCCCTGCGCTACCTCTGGCAGCTCGGACGCGATCCCGGCTTCGTCTCCATCGTCTCTGAACACGACGCAGAAGTGCTCATCGCCACCGCGCTGCTGCATGACATCGGACACTGGCCCTTCTGCCACCCCATCGAAGACATGGCGCTGCCGCAGATGCCCCCGCATGAAGCGTTCGCAGCTGAATTTCTCGGACCCGACACCGAGCTCGGACAGGTGCTGCACCATGAATGGGGCATCAGCTCAAAGGAAATCCTTGATGTGCTCGTCGGCAGCAGCGCGTCCCCCTCCGGCCGACTCAGACGCTCGATTCTCTCCGGACCCATCGATATCGACAAGATGGATTACCTCGTTCGTGACAGCCAGCACTGCGGCGTGCCCTACGGGAGGCACTTCGATCGGCATCGCCTGATGAATTCCCTGATCGTCAACGCCGCCGGTGATGGGCTCGCCATCACATCCAAAGGGCGCACGGCCGCCGAAATGATGGTCTTCGCCCGCTACGTGATGTTCACCGAAGTATACTGGCACCATGCCGTCCGCAGTGCCACCACCATGTTTGCCCGCGCCTTCCTCGAACTGCTCCCCCAGCTGAATCTCCCGGCCCTGTTTCGCATGGAAGAACCAGATCTGATTCGCACTCTCCGAACGGCAGCCACTTCTGCAGGTTCCGCCGCCTCAGGACTCACAGAAGGTCTCTTCGGAACCCGCCGCTCTCTGTACAAACGAGCCGCCGAATACAGCATCTTCCATCATGAGGATCTCTATCGACAGCTGCGACAGAAAAGCTTCCCTGAACTCGCAGCCTGCGCTGAACATGTCTGCACGCAGCTTCAGCGGAAGCTCTGTCGCCCCGTCGGACGACTGGACCTGCTCATCGATGCCCCCCCACTTCATCGCGAAGTGGAATTTCGTGTCGATGTCTGGTCCGCCACCGACCAGCGCTTCCGCCCCCTCCGCGAAATCTCGCCGATCGTCGACTCCATGGCCCGCACTCAATTCGACGACTGCGTCAAGAAAGTTCGCCTCTTCGCCACCGCTGACCTGCGGAACGATCTGAGAAGCCGGACCAGCCCCGCCTGGCTCGATGATCTGCTCCGCGATGTCCTGCGTCAGACCTCAAACGAATCGCCCAGCTGAGGTATTTCGACGCCTTCATCGGCGACGTCTGCTGCAATTCCTGCGAGCGCCTGCGCGGCTTTTGCTTCGCCATGAACGAGAAACACCCGCCCCGCACCACCCGACCTTTGCAAAGCAGTGAACCACCATTGAAAGTCGTCAGCGTCCGCGTGGGCCGACAGACCGTTGATCACTTCCACATGGGCTCGCAGAGGCAGCGTTCGCCCAAGAATTCGCAGTTCCGGGCGACGCTCCACAATTCTCCGTCCCAGCGTGTGTTCCGCCTGAAAACCGATAATGAGCACTGTGTTCCGATCGTCCGCAACCGCATGCTTCAGGTGATGCACCACCCGACCCGCTTCACACATCCCCCCGGCTGAAATGATGACCCGCGGACCATCCGCACGATTCAGGGCAATACTCTCATCCTGAGATCGCACATAGGTCAGACCCGGAAAATCAAACACGTCGCTGTCTGTCTCCAGTGACTTCCGAACGTCCGCATCCATGTCGGCAGTATGGGCGCGATGAACGTCCGTCAGTCGTGTGGCCAGAGGACTGTCGATGAACACCGGCACCCGACACATGGCCTCCTCATTGCGAAGTTCATTCAGCAGATACACCAGCATCTGCGTGCGGCCAAGACTAAACGCCGGAATAATCACCCGGCCACCCCGCGACGCCGCTTCACAAATCACCCGACTCAACGCGACCTTGACGTCCACCGACTCTGCATGCACGCGATCGCCGTAGGTGCTTTCGCAAATGAGCACGTCACAGCGCTCGATGGTCTCGGGATCCTCGAGTAATGGCTGATTCCGCCGCCCAAGGTCACCTGAAAACACCACCCGCTTCAGTTCATCGCCGTCCCGCACTTCCAGCTCCGTAATCGCTGCGCCAAGCACGTGCCCGGCATGCAGAAATCGCCCCCGAATCCCCTCCGCCACATCAAACCATTCATGAAAATCGACCGGCTCAAACTCCCGAATCGTCCGCCACGCATCGTCCTCCGTATACAGCGGCCGCACGTCTGACCCACTGCCGACACCACCACCGGTTCCCGCTCGCCCTTTTCGCACCGCATACCGCGCGTCCTCCTCCTGAATTCGCGCACTGTCCCGCAACATCACGCCCGCAATATCCGCCGTCGGACCAGTACAGAAAATACGCCCTTTGTAGCCCGCACGGACCAGACCGGGAAGATTCCCACAGTGGTCAATGTGGGCGTGCGAAAGCATCACCGCGTCCAGATCTCTCGGACGGCAGCGGAAACGACTGTTCCGCGACCGCATCTCAGACTCCTCGCCCTGAAACAACCCGCAGTCAAACAAGACCCGCGCACGATCAGTCTCCAGCAGGTGCTGGCTCCCGGTCACCTCGCCCGCACCACCCAGAAATGTCAGCTTCATCGAAACGCTCCTGACGAAACGCAATCATCCGCGACCATACCACGCTGCCATCATCGCGAACGCCGGTCATGGCCACAACTCACCAAAACTCCCACAATGGGTGTTTCCGCCCCATTTTTGGGGCGCCCGCGCGTCATATTGAGGAAATTGGGCTTTTTTTGTGCAGAAACGGTGCGAGCACCCCACGCTCCCAACTCCCCGATCCGCCAAAATGCAGCCAAAGTTTTTCAAAAATGTGCAAAATTCCCATGGATTTGCAAGAACACCGCCGCCCCGCAACGCGTTAGACTGCACCAATATTCAGGCCCCCTCGAAAAACTGCCTGTGGTTCGCTCACGAATGGTGTCACCCAAAAACACCAGTCCCGGGCTTGTGCACCACATCATCCGCAACCGGAGACCGGCAATGGCAAATTTCTTCTCCTTCCTCCTCAAGTCCTCCCCCGCGCGTTTTGTCGGCGGACTCCTCACAATCGCCCTGGCGTGCACGTCAACTGCTGCACCTGACGAGCCTAAAACTCCGGCAGGCAACGGTGGCGACAGAACGGCCCTCCCAGACGCCCCGCTCAGCCAGTTCATCGATCAGCAAATCCGTCAGGGTTGGGCTGACAACGAAATTGAACCCTCCGTTGCCGCCACCGACGAAGAGTGGATTCGGCGTATCTACCTCGATCTTGTCGGGCGCATTCCCACCCTCTCCGAAGTCAAAACATTCCTCGACGACAAAAATCCCCGCAAGCGTGCTTTGGTCGTCGACTCACTGCTCGAGCACGAAGACTACGTCCGCAACTTCACTACCATCTGGACCAATAACAGCATCGGTCGCGGCACTCCGCAGCGCGTCAGTCGCACTGGCATGGAAAAGTTCTTCCGCGAAGCATTTGCAAAGAATCGGCCGTGGAATGAAATTGTCGTCGAACTGGTGACCGCCTCCGGTCACTTCGAGGAAAACGGGGCCGTCAACTACATTCTCGCACAGATGCAGATGCCCGACGACGGCGTGCAACTCACCGCCATGACCACCCGCCTGTTC
This sequence comes from Planctomycetaceae bacterium, assembly GCA_046074645.1. Taxonomy (GTDB): domain Bacteria; phylum Planctomycetota; class Planctomycetia; order Planctomycetales; family Planctomycetaceae; genus SXXK01. The sequence goes on from JBJTOP010000109.1 coordinate 19,488, forward strand.
CTTGGTCTGCAGGTCCAGTGCACACAGTGCCACAATCATCCCTTCAATAAGTGGCAACAGGACCAGTTCTGGGAATTCAACAGCTTCTTCCGCCAGGTTGGCAAAGAAGACCACCGTAAACTCGATCCCAAAACCGGTCGCCAGGTCGACGACTACTCCGAAGTGGTCTGGCGGGACTTCTCGGGGCCCGTCTTCTTCGAGAAACGCAGTGGTGTGATGCAAGTCGCCTTCCCTCGGTTTCAGGGGCAGGACGTGGACCCAGGTCCAGAGGTCGATCGCCGAGCTGAACTGGCAAAACTGATCACGCAGCCCGCAGAAAATGGTGCCCCCCAGCTGGCACAGGCAATGGTCAACCGGATGTGGAGCCACTTCTTTGGTTACGGATTCACTCGCCCGGTCGATGATATGGGCCCACACAACCCATCCAGTCACCCTGACCTGCTCAATCGGCTCTCTCACGAATTTGTCGCCGCCAATTACGACGTAAAGTCTCTCATTCGCTGGATCGTCAGCACCGAAGCCTACGGACTGTCCAGCCAGTTCGGAGAGAAGAACAAGATCGATGATCCGGCCGCCGGCGAAATGCCGCTCTTCAGCCACATGTACCTGAAGTCCATGCAGGCAGAACAAATGTACGATTCGCTCATCGTTGCCAGCAATGCCCACCAGTCCGGCAACGGGAACTGGTCCGCTCAGGAAGAACAGCGCCGTCGCTGGATGCAGCAGTTCGTCGTAGCCTTCGAGAACGACGAGAACGACGAAACCACAACGTTCAACGGAACCATCCCGCAGGCTCTGATGATGATGAACAGTGAACTCATCGAAAAAGCCTGCAGCGTTGATCGTGGCAGCTTCCTGTTCGAAGAAATGAGCAGCCCAGGAAACGAAGCACAGAAAATCAACGACCTCTACCTCGCCGCACTCAGCCGGAAGGCCTCGAAAGTTGAACTGGCAAAGATGCAGAAGGCGCTCGGCAAATACGGTCCCGCCAAACTGCAAGGGTACCAGGACCTCTTCTGGGCACTGCTCAACTCTAACGAATTCGTCTTCATCCACTAAATCTCTTCCCTGTCCTCTCCTTCCTCTTCTTCGTTTCCTTCACCTGATACAATCGGGAGTCACCCAATGGCACTCTGGAATCACTACGGCATGAACCGCCGTCACTTCATGCAGCACCTCGCAACCGCTGCTGCCACCGTTCCGGCGATGAACTTCCTGTCGCATGTACAGGCCAATGCTGATGTGCTCAAAAGCACCCAGAAGTCCTGCATCCTGATGTGGATGGGTGGCGGTCCTCCGACGATCGACATCTGGGACCTCAAACCAGAATCCAAAAATGGTGGCGAATTTAAGCCCATCGACACCGCTGCCCCAGGTGTTCAAATCTCCGAACACATGCCGGAAACCGCCAAGGTCTTCGGTGATCTGTCAATCGTGCGTTCCATGAGCACTCGCGAAGCTGACCACGGCCGCGGTCGATACTACATGCAGACCGCCTACGTTCCCAACCCGACAGTCGTTCACCCGACCTTCGGCTCTGTCGTCAGCTACGAACTCGGTCGTAACCGCAAAGCCCTCGAAATCCCCGCCTTCGTCTCCGTCGGTGGCGGTTCCGGTCAGGCTGGATTCCTCGGCATGACTCACGCTCCGTTCGTCGTCGACAGCTCAGGCCGCATTCGCAACGAGCCCTCCGAAGAAGGCAAGAAGCGTCTCGGTGCCCGCCTGACCATGCTCGAAGAAATCGAATCCAACTTCATGAACTCCCGCCGTGGCGAACTGCCACGTGCCCACAAGGATGTCTATCGCAACGCCGTGAATCTGATGACTTCCAATCAGATGGCTGCCTTCGACGTCGCCAAGGCCGACGCAGCTCTGGGACTCGAAGCCGAATCAGACGCTACGAAAGAGGCCTACGGTCGCAACGGATTCGGTCAGGGTCTGCTCATGGCCCGGCGCCTTGTGCAGGTCGGCGTTCCGTTCGTCGAAGTCAACATGGGCGGCTGGGACCTCCATGCCGGCGTATTCGACACCCTTAAGAACCAGCGTCTGCCACAGCTCGATAAGGGTATCGCAGCTATTACCGCCGACCTCAAGGCCCGCGGAATGCTCGACAACACCGTACTCGTGTGGATGGGTGAGTTCGGTCGTACCCCTCGCATCAACCAGGACGTCGGTCGCGATCACTGGGCCGCTTCCTGGTCCGTCATGATGGGTGGTGGCGGTATGAAGAACGGTCAGGCCGTTGGTGCCACCGATAAGGACGGAGTTCAGATCGCCGACGGCAGCAAGGCCTACCTGCCAGGCGACATCTGGGCAACCGTTGCTCACGCAATGGGAATCCCAGTCAGCACCGTTCACACCTCCAAGCGTGGTCGCCCCATGAAACTCGCCAACGGCGGCACGCCAATCCAGGAACTCATCGGCTGATCAGCCGGTTTGTTTCTCGTCGGCCACGATGTGCATTCGGGCCCTGTAATTCGCAGAACCGGAAGCCCGGTCCCTCCCAGGGCCGGGCTTTCTTCTCGGCTCAGGACGCGCCTCGCCGCATGGCAGTTCCACATGGCAGATCCGCATCCACAATCCCAGCCTGAGCCTGCAAACTCAGGGCCTGATGAGGACTTCGTGCGATTGTTTACTCAGTCGCAAAGAGCCCTGTATCTCTCGATCCTGCCGCTGCTTCATTCCCCTGCAGACGCAGAAGAAGTGCTGCAGGAGGCGAACATCGTCATTCTCAGCAAGTGGTCCCAGTTCACTCCGGGCTCCAACTTTCTCGCGTGGTGTCGTGCTATCGCCCGACTTGAAGTCTTCAGATTCCGCCGCCGCAACTTTCACCGCATCCAGCTCCTGGATGATGACGTCATGCAGTTAATCGCAGACAAAATCGAAGAAGAGCCAATTGACGCCGAGCGCGACCGCAGAATACTGGTAGAATGTCTTGGTAAACTTCGTGAACAGGATCGAGACCTGATCCGTCGGCGTTACGCTGCCGGGGCAACCGGTGATCAGGTCGCCAGTCAGCTTGGTCGCCCCGCTAATTCCGTCTATCAGTCACTCGGACGTATTCGCCGAATGCTCCTCGAATGTATGCGCCGTCGCCTTGCCACTAAAGGTGCGACATGACCACCACCGACGAACTCCTGACGCTCGCCAGCTACTGGTGCGAAGGTGAACTCCAGACCCCGCAGTGTCAACGACTGCAGGACCTGCTGCGTTCCGACGACCAGCTGCGCTCACTGTTCGTCCGCTATCTTCAGCTTCACGGTCAGCTTGCCTGGGACTGTGCGGGGGCTCCTCTGCCCGCCGCCGGGGCAGACGAAGAGTGGGACGACAATCCCGAAGCCTGGCAGTCCGCCGCTCTGGCCTGCTGCTCTGATCCTGATCTCGCCCTGACGCGGCCTGATTTCAGTCGCCGCGGGTTCGTACGTCACCTGCGACTCGCGGCGGCCATCGCCGGGCTAGGCCTCGTGCTTCTCTGGAGCACCTTCACTGTCTTCCGCCAACCCGCTCCCCAGATTGTTCAACAACCATCCAGCCCACCCGCTGAATCAATTCAGTCCCCACCTGATTCGACCTTTGCGCACTCATCCCCCGAACCAGCCCCCGAAATGTCCCCGGGGTCACTGGCTCCACTGCGGCTTCCGGCGATTGCCGACTCAACAGCAATTGCCGATGACCAGTCACAGATCGCTCGCGTGACACCCGCACCCGATCACTCCGTACCGGCCCCGACGACAGATTCGCTCTCAACACCGGACGATCATCAGATGATCGCCCGGATCAATGATCTGCTGCAACAGGCCTGGCAGGACAACTCCGTCAGTCCGTCCGCGCCCGCTGACGACTACGAGTGGGTCAGGCGTGTCTATATCACCATGACCGGTCGTATTCCCACCGAGCAGGAGGTGGCTGCGTTCGTCGCCAGCCCTGCCCGCGACAAACGTACTGAGCTGGTCAATCTGCTGCTGACTGCTCCGGAATCCTCCGCCAATCTGGCCGCCACATGGACCAATTTGCTGATCGGCCGTTCCAATCCTCGCAGCGTCAATCAGCCGGCTTTGTTAAGTTTTCTGCAGCAGGAATTTTCTCAGAACCGTCCGTGGATCGAAGTCGTCAGTCGCCTGATTGCTGCGGAGGGCCGCAGTGACCAGCAGGGTGAAACCAATTTTCTGCTGGCCCATCTCAACGACCAGGCGACTCCTGCGACCGCAGTCACAGCGCGGCTGTTTCTCGGACAGCAGGTGCACTGCATGCAGTGCCACGATCATCCTCTGGCACAGCAGCTCAAGCAAAGCCATTTCTGGTCGCTCAATGCCTTTTTCAAGAACACGGTCAGCGGCCGGCTTGCCCCGGATCCCTCGAACACATCCCCCCCGGTGCTCACGCTCCACGATTCCTCCGTCGCCGCCACTGACAGCGACAGCACCACAGGAATGACCTTCTACGAAAATCGTCGTGGTGAACAGAAGGCCGTGCTGCCTGAATTCGCCGGCCTCACAGTCCCCGCCAACGCGCCGTCCCGCCGTGCTGAACTTGCTCGTATTCTGGCTGCGGAAGACGGACATCATGTGGCGCGGGCGATGGTCAATCGCACCTGGGCCATGTTCTTTGGCTACGGTTTCACGAACCCCATCGACGATCTCGGCCCGCATAACCCCCCAAGTAACCCGGAGCTCCTGGAAACGCTCACCGTTGCCTTTGCCGGTTCCGGCTACGACCTCCAGCGTCTCATGCGGTGGATCGCCCTGTCCGACGCCTTTTCGCTCAGTTCTCTCCCTCCCGACTCCCCGGATTCACTCATCGATGATCCCGAAGAGGGTGGTGTGCCGCTCTTTTCTCACATCTATCCCCGCCCCATGGGACCTGAACAGGTCTACGAATCCGTTCGCACGGCTATTCATTCCGTCTCCGGCCGACCGCTTGAAAACTCTGTCGGAGCTGACCATCGTCGTCAATGGGTCGAACAATTCGTGCGGGCACACGGCACCGACGACAACTCAGAAACACTCCTCTTCGAAAGCAACATCGCTCAGGCGATGCTGCTGATGAACGGGGCGGACCTTGAATCCGCCATCCCACTGGCCGCAGCACAACTGGCAGACTCCATCAACGATCCTGCCGGCGTCACTGAGTCGCTCCAGCGAATCGCACTCGCGACTCTGAATCGCCACCCCACAGAGCGGGAAGAACGCGCCTTCCGCAGCCGCTACCGGTCGCTCGTGCGTTCCCTGCCTCCTCAGGCTGCCATCCAGACAACCACTGAAGACATGCTCTGGGCCTATCTCAACAGCAGTGAATTTTCTTCAGTGCATTAAAAATTGCCGGATCAGCGGCTCATAACTTTGCAGGCTGGCTGTTTGCATCTGTGGCACTTTCCCCATGTCGTCAAATCGTCGCAGGCTGACGCAGGCCGCAAAGTGTGGCAGGGCTTCAAAAACCGCCGCTTCTGCGTCCGTCATCGGACCACCCTGCAGCCCAAGACTCCGCACTGAAGATTCAGATAAACCCGCTGCATATCGCGGGTCCTTCCAGCACAGATAGCGTTTTGCTGCTACGTGCTGGCGGATCGGCTCAAGAATTTCCTCTGGAAACAAATCCTGCAGCAGCACCGCCCCAAGCTCTTCATGTTTAGCATCGACGCCCTGCAGAGCGACATGTTCACCAAGGTCATGCAGCATGTGACCAAAGTCGTGCAGCAGGCAGGACAGCACGACGGCGTCTGATTCTCCGAACTGCCTCGCAAACTCGGCCGTTTGCAGCGCGTGCTCCAGTTCACTCACGTTTTCCCCGTAATGTCTGCTGCCACGCTCGTTGAAGACAGCAAAGATGCGTTCCACAGCATCGGTGGGAAGGGTAGCAACAAGCGAATCTGCAGCCGTCATCCGGGGTGCTCCTCAATAGATTGCCAGCAGGATCTGTGAACAATGCCGGCATTTTGTGAATTCCCTTGCAGTCCTGCCGTGAAAAACAAGGCGATTATCGGAAATCGTATTCGATAACCCTGTTCCCGCGAAGTCCGCCACACTGGTCACGCCTGCGGGATTGTGTATGCTCTTTTCACGAGCCCCCAATCATCTGTCCTGGCCCGGATTTCCCCCGATATGGCAATTCTCGAAACCAGCGAACTGAGTCTCAGCTATGGCCAGCGCCGTGGGATAGAGCAAGTGAGCCTGAGTATCGAGGCGGGTCAGATTTTTGGCTTTCTGGGGCCTAACGGAGCAGGCAAATCGACTACAATTCGAGTGCTGATGGGGCTGCTCCGTGCGGCATCCGGGTCCGCTCGCATCTTTGATCTCGACTGCTGGCGCAAGGGTGCGATCATTCGCCGCGACGTGGGTTATGTTCCCGGCGACGTCCGGCTCTACCCGTGGCTGACGCTGACCCGCGGACTCGACTTTCTCAGCCAGGTACGTGGACGCGACGTGCGACCGCTGGGCATGGAACTGGCCAGCCGATTCGCCCTCGAACCACGACTCTCCGTTCGCAAAATGTCACGCGGCAATCGTCAGAAGACAGCATTGATTCTGGCGCTCGCACACCGTCCGCGGCTGCTCATTCTGGACGAACCCACATCCGGCCTCGATCCGCTCATGCAGGACCAGCTGATGCAGGTTCTCCGCGAACAGGCTCAGGACGGTTGCACGGTGCTCTTCAGCAGTCACACATTAAGCGAGGTCGAGTCTCTCTGTGATCGTGTGGCGATGATTCGGCAGGGGAAGATTGTCGAAGACTCCAGCCTTGCCGCACTGCAGGCTCGGGCTCCGCGCCGCATCATCCTGCGACTCGCTGCCAACACCCCTCCACCTGACACTCTGCCGCCCGGCGTACAGGTACTCTGGCGTCCCCGCGAAAATCACTCGACTGCACCGCTCAGCTCCGCCGACGCCCTCCTTCTTGCAGGGATCTCTCACGAACATCGCGGCCATACCTGGGTGCTGCAGCTGCAGGGCTCCTGCATGCCGTTTCTGCAGTGGGCCGCTGCTGGCAACTTTCCTGACGTCGTGCTCGGTCCACCTTCGCTGGAAACGCTCTTTCGGCGCTACTACGAGCTGGACGCCGAGACTGCTTCAGAAGGAGCAAATTCATGCGCGGGCTGCTGAATCGAATTCGCATGGAGATGCAGTGGTCGGCGTTCTGGTTCAGTCTGGGCCTGTTCACCGCCATGGGGCTGCTCACAGCACTGCTCCCCAAAGTACTCGGCAACATCCATGAAATGTTTGAACGCCTGCCACTGATCAAGCCGCTCATTACCGCCCTGCTGGGAGTGGATCCCGGGGACAACTTTTCAGCCCAGCTGTCGCAGGCCTTTCTCTGGACCCATCCAACGGTGCTCACACTGACATGGGCCTGGGAACTCATGTATTGCTCGCGCCTGCCAGCGGGTGAGATCGACCGGGGCACTGCGGATTTTCTGATGTGTCTGCCTGCATCCCGCACCACTCTGTTCACCGCAGAAACGCTGGGCTGGCTGATTTCCGGTTCACTGCTGCTCGCTGCCGGCTACGCCGGGCATCTGCTGGCGACTTCCTTCGTACACCCGGAAATGCGGCTGACCACTCGCAGCACACTGCTGGTGCTCAGCAATCTCGCGGCACTGTACCTCGCCGTTGGCGGGCTGGCGTTTCTGTTGTCCTCATTAAGCGATCGCCGGGGCCGAGCCATCGGAGCCGTGTTCGCGATCCTGCTGGCATCATTTCTGCTGAACTTCCTCGCACAGTTTCAGGATTGGGCCAAACAAATCAGCTGGCTGTCGATGATGGAGTACTACAGGCCGGCAATTGTGATTCAGGCCAATGAGTTTCCATGGAACGATATTTGTGTTCTGCTGGGACTTGCGGCCGGCACCTGGATCGCAGCTCTTGCTGTCTTTTGTCGCCGAAGTATTTGCACCGTGTGAGCGGTGCGCGGAGTCAGAGATTATCTATGCATTCCTGGATCTTACGACGACATAACCTCACACGTGGCCGGCTGCCACTGCTGATGGGCATTCTGAATGTGACGCCCGACAGCTTTTCAGACGGCGGGCGTTTCGATGACGTGAGTCGGGCTGTCGAGCAGGCCCGGCTCCTGCAGGAACACGGCGCAAACATCCTTGACATTGGCGGCGAATCAACTCGGCCAGGGGCTGAACCGGTGCCACTGGAGGAAGAGCTGCGACGGACGATCCCCGTAATTCGCCAGCTGGCCACGGAACTCAGCATTCCGATCAGCATCGATACCACCAAATCAGAAGTTGCCCGACAGGCACTCGATGCCGGCGCAGAAATCGTCAATGACATTTCCGGGCTCACGTTCGATCCACGGATGCTGGATGTCTGTCGCGAGTATGATGCCGGTATTTGCCTGATGCACATTCAGGGCACACCACAGACCATGCAGCTCAACCCCAACTACCACAATGTCGTTCAGGAAGTGACAGAGTTTCTGCAGCTGCAGGTGGATCGCTGTCTGATGGCCGGCATTGCTCCTGAACGCATGTGTGTGGACCCGGGAATTGGCTTCGGTAAGACGGCCGAACATAACCTGGAACTGCTGCGAGCCGTGCCCGCACTCCAGCATTCACTCCAGCGACCGGTGCTGATTGGTCACTCCCGCAAACGGTTCCTCGCAAAAATACTCGGACGACCCGTTGAAGAACGTCTGGCCGGCACGCTGGGAGTCTCAATCGCCCTCGCAGCGTCCGGTGTGGATGTTCTGCGAATTCACGACGTCCAGCCCGTTCGTGATGCGCTTTGTGCGTGGCTGGCCTTGCAGGATCCCGTCGATGTCGGCTGAACGGTTCTTTCCCGGGCAGCAGGTCGTGCTGGGTTCACGATCCCCGCGCCGTGCTGAACTCCTTCGCGCCTGCCTCGCTCCACAGCAGCTCTGTATTCTGCCACCCGCAAGTCCCGACGAACCCGGGTTTGACGGTCTCTGCGAAGACGAGGCCATTCGCCAGCGACTGCTCGAGATCGTACGGCTCAAACATCACGCCGTCTGTCAGCTCCTCACGCCGCAGGCCCCGGAAAAATACTCGCTGCCGCCATTGATTGTGGCCGCCGACACCACCGTCGTTGCCGGTGAACGCTGCGGCCAGCGATTCGTGCTCGGACAACCACACCCTGATGCCTGGCAGAAGGACGTCATACACTGGTTCAAAAACTGGCTCAGCGGACGGACGCATCATGTCTGGACCGCCATCCGCATCTCCTGTCACAACGCCGTACGGGAACTCATCGTCCCTTCCGCAGTCACGTTCTGTCAGGTGTCTCCTGAGCAGCTGGAGTGGTATCTGTCGACCGGAGAATCCGTGGGAAAAGCCGGCGGCTACGCCATTCAGGGGCTTGCAGCCGCCTTCGTCACTCGCGTCGAAGGCTCGCTCACCACCGTGATCGGCCTGCCACTTCTGGAAACTCTGCAACTGCTGGATGAGGTCCGCAACGAAGCACTGTCTGCGATTTCAACAGGACAGTCGCAGCAGGCAGGGAGCGTCCGATGAACCGTATTGCCTTTCTGACGATGGATAGTCTTGCCGATTTCGTTTCTTATGATCAACTGGTTGTTGATCTGCTGCGTCAGTCAGACGTGACCGTCGATGAAATCTCCTGGCGCGCTGAAAACGTCGATTGGAACCAGTATTCGCTGGTGGTCATTCGCTCCCCATGGGACTATCAGCAGGCCCCGCTCGCCTTCCTTCAGGTGCTGGAACAGATTCACCAGTCAAATGCCGTACTCCTGAATTCGCTGGAGGTGGTTCATTGGAATATCCGCAAACACTACCTGCGTGAGCTGGAGCAGAAAGGCGCGCGGATCGTGCCCACACTGTGGCTGCAGTCACCCTCGGTCGAACAGCTCACCGCTGCATTCGACACACTGCAGACAGAGGAGATTGTCGGCAAGCCGCTGATTGGTGCCAATGCAGATCATGCATTCAGACTGCCCAGAACCGCTCCGCAAACCAACTTTGAACGTGCTCACGCAGCATGGAACAACACAACGGCCCTCATTCAACCCTTCGTCCCCTCGATCCTCGACACCGGCGAATTCTCGCTGATCTACTTCGACAATCAGTTCAGCCACGCCATTCGAAAAGTTCCGCGAAGCGGCGACTTTCGAGTCCAGGAAGAACACGGCGGTCGCATCGAATCCTGCCAACCTGATCCTGATCTGCTGGAACTCGCCAGCACCTGTTTACAGTGTCTTCCGGAATGCCTGCTCTATGCTCGAGTGGACATCGTTCGGCTACCAAATGGTCTGCCCGCAATCATGGAACTGGAACTGATCGAACCCTCGCTGTACCTTGCCTTCGACGCGAACTCGCCAGCACGGTTTGCCACCGCTATCGGTCGTCGTCTGAAGCCGTAAATCACAGTGACGCAGGGAAGTCTGTTTCCCGCCTGCGATCAGCCTGTTCCGCCAGCGCGAGACTTCCCCAGAGTCCGGCGTTGTCACCAAGCTTCGGCGGGACGATGTAATCGCGGATACCGCTGTCGCTGAATGCGTCAGGGGCGAGATAGCAATTCAGTTGTTTCTGTACGGCCGCGCGGAGTTTTTCGAAGAATGCATCTTCGCCCAGCAGGCCAGCCCGGCGGACGCTGCCACCAAGGATGATGCGGCGAGGGGACAGAATGCAGGTGATGTTGACGAGCGCGTGAGCCATCGCATGAATGACGTGGTCCCACGCTGCGTGATCCGCAGGAAGGTGTTCCACGGGCAGGCCTGTGCGGGCAGCGATCGCTGGGCCGGAACAGAGACCTTCCCAGCAGTGGCCGTGGAATGGGCACACGCCGGAAAAGTCATCGCCCGGTAATCGGGGAATACTGAGGTGACCCATTTCGGGGTGCATCAGCCCATGCAGCAATCGGCCACCGCTGAAACCTCCACCGCCGATCCCCGTGCCAACCGTGATATAAACGAAATCCTCAAGCCCCTGACCTGCTCCCCAGCGAGCTTCCCCGAGTGCCGCACCGTTGACGTCAGTGTCGAAACCCAGACGAATCCCAGGAAAAGCGTTGCGAAGTGGACTGAGCAGATCCGTCTGCTGCCAGCCCGGTTTAGGCGTTGTGGTAATCAATCCAAAACGCGTAGAACGCGGATCAGGGTCCACGGGCCCAAACGATGCCACACCGATTGCCTCAATCGGTCCGAATTGATTCCACGCGTCAAGGAACCAGTCGACCACCCGCTGCAGCAGCGCGGCAGGGTCCGAACCAGTGTCGAAACGCGCCCGCGCAAGGAATCCATGGTCGTAGCCGTGGCTCACAGTGCAGAGAAATTTTGTACCACCAGCTTCGATGCCGCCGTAGAGTCTTCGCTGGACCTGTCCGTTCATGGGGTCCGTCCCTCGGCTGCCGGATTGATCACACAGCGAAACCCCGTGTGAAATGCGCCACTGTCTTCTTCACCCTTCATGCGCGCAGAAGTGCGGTAGCCCACACAGTACTGATCGCTGCACATAAATGAACCGCCACGCTGCACGCGTTTGATGATTCCGGGCTCCTGCGGGTCATGGCTCGATGACGGGCCTGGCGGGTTCTTCACGGGGCTGTCAGAATAGTATTCGGGCTGGTAATAGTCACTGCACCATTCCCAGACGTTCCCCGACATGTCCGTCAGCCCGAACGCGTTGGCAGGAAAACTGGCGACAGGGGCGGTGCGAGTGAAGCCGTCGTCACCGGTATCCCGAATTGGAAATTCGCCCTGCCAGATATTCGTCAGCCAGCGACCTTCGGGAACAAGCTCTGAGCCCCACGGATAGTCGCCGGTACTCCCCGCTCGGGCCGCGTATTCCCATTGGGCCTCCGTCGGCAGCTGCTTGCCTGCCCAGCGACAGTAGGCCTGAGCATCGATCCAGCTGACATGGACTACCGGGTGATCCATGCGGTCCTCGATCGAAGATTCGGGGCCTTCAGGATGCTTCCAGTTGGCGCCAGGAACATATTGCCACCAGCTGTAAGCGCCGCGATTCGGGTCAATGTCACCGCGGCTGCCAAGCTGCAGGCTGCAGATCGAACCCGGCTTATTGAATTCCGGAAGGATTTGAGCCTCGGAAAGGGCCGAGTCGGGCTGGATGCTGCGGAGCTTTGGCGGCTGTTCAGCGAGTGTCACATAGCCAGTGGCTTCGACGAACGCCTGAAACTGGCGGTTGGTGACTTCCGTGCGGTCCATCCAGAAACCATCCAGCTGCACTGAGTGAGGTGGGAATTCATCGGGCACCGTATTGAGTGCACCCATTCGAAACCGCCCGGGAGGGATCCAGAGCATGTCCTTCAGGCGGGGATCATCGGCCGCAGGTTCGGGGGGCGGGCCGGCCGCAGCCGATGTGTCAGCAGACGCCGTTTCGGATTCAGCAACAGCTTCCGCTTCGCCATCACGACTGCTGGTTGACAGGATCGCTGCGATCAGTGCGAGAAAGGCTGCGAACATGGCGAAGGCAGCTATGAGTGGATGTTTCATGGGCTGTCCGTTCTTCAGTTGAGCCATTCGAGAAGGTATTCGAGGGCCAGTGCGGCAGCCTGCTGCTGGCGAATCCAGCGCAGTGAAGGAAAGTCGGCGGCTGTTTGCGGGGCAAGTCTGATCAACTTTGCGGCCGAGCCTGTGAGCCGGCTGTCGACAGCCAGCCACGCGGTGCCATCGGTTTGTTCAGCAGCACCCGGACCGAGATCGCCGGTGATGGACAGTGAGACGACGGCGTGTGGAGTGCGCTGCAGGGCACCAGCCGCCATTTCAAGAGCAACCTGCTCGCTGACCACTCCCCACTGCTCAATCGTTGCAGCACACACTCCTGTCCATGCCGTTTTGCTGGCGATCTGGTAAACAACGAAGCTGCCGGCAAGATGTGCAGAGACACCCGGAATGCGCGCCAGCGTGGCAGCAATCAACCCGCCTGTGCAGCTCTCGGCCAGCACCAGCGAGCTGCCTGCCATCTGCAGCCTTTCCTTTACGGCCAACGCAGCCTGATCCAGCCGCTGCGGCTCAAAGTTACCGGGATCCATCATCATGGCTTCTGCGGACGTACAAAAACTCGAAGACGTTTGGACTGCCAGCCGCGCGAACTGCCGCTGAAGGTCCAGTCGCGAGTATCGCCGGGACTGTTGCCGATCCCAATATCCGCAGCCGCTCCGGCACGCCAGTTGTTAATGGCGAAGACTGTTTGGCCGGCAGCGTGATTGTGTACCTGCATCGAACCATATCCCTCAAGCGGTTCCACCATCTCGTCGCCACCATCATAGACAGTATCGCTGGCTTCAGGAATTGCCGCGGGGTTGGCGGCAGCATAATTGTTTGGCCAGAATTCGATGTTACAGGCCTGCAGACCTTTTCCCGCTGCGAGTCCCTGCACGTCGGTGAAGATATCGACATTCGCCGCAGCCTGCTGGAACACCGCGCCCGAGGCCACTGTGGGGACAGCGATCTTCTTTACGTCTTTGGTGAAGGCGTCCATCGAAACAAAGACGTTCTGCTGAGCACCGGATTCTGAGGTGAGTTCCAGCAGCCACGCGATGCGATCGAAGGCACCGACTTCGCTGCTGTGATCCACGTCGTAGCGGATCTCGGCACTGAGCTTGCTGAGGTCAAGGTCATAGACAAGTTTATATTCTGCGGCGACAGGCAGTGTGTTCAGAAATGTCGGGATTTCGCCTCCGCGAGCAGCACTGACAGGCAAACCGGTGCCGCCGCAGAGATTGGGTTCGGCAAGCATGTGCCACGCGAATCTCCACGCGCTGGGCGCCGCAACTTTGGGGGAACTGAGCGTAATGCTGTCGCCGTCGATGACCGCGTCCGCGGGCTGGAAGCCACCGGATCCTGGCCCAGTGATTTCGAAGTGACTGGGCGCTTTGCCATCGCGAGTTTTCAGCCCCCCACCAGTGTTGCGAAAGGTGATACGGAGCTTTCCCTGTTCCAGCTTCAGCTGGTCAGGTTCGGGGCTCTCGGCCACAAGTTCCGGCTGGCCGTAGTCGTATTTCAGCGCCAGTCCCGCAAGCCGCTTCCCAACGTCCTGTTTGTTGGGTGGGTGAATGTCGTTGATGGTCGCGATGTCGTTGATCACCACCATGCCAGTGCGGGGAATGCTGCGGGCCTGGGCCTGAGCTTCCCAGAAGCGTGCCAGCAGCGTCGGATCCTCACTGCCGTAACGGAAAGGGGCAATCTGAACGTAGTAGAATGGAAACTCGCGATTCCAGAGTGCTCGCCAGCCGCCAATCAGCGCCTTCATCTTCTCCAGATACAAAAGGCCTTCCGTGTGATTGGATTCGCCCTGATACCAGATTGCTCCGCGAATCGGGAAACCAACCAGCGGGTGAATCATGGCGTTGTAGAGCATTGTGGGATCCTGATTGCCGGAGAAGGGCGTGAGTTCCGCTGGGAAGGCGGGACTGGGGGCAACAGGCTCAGAACGCTGAGCGGCCTGTCTGGCGGTTGCCAGCCAGCGGTCAAGGTCGTCGATGTGGGCCTGCAGACGCTGGTTCCATTGTGGCGTTCCCGGAGTGCGGCCAATGATCGAATTGGACAGATTCTGGAGGGCCGGGACCTGCTGGAAGCCAAGTGGTGGAGTCCACGGTTCGATTCGCGTGCCACCCCATGAGGAATTGACGAGGCCGACAGGGACTTTGAGTTCCTGTCGGAGGCGACGGGCCATGTAGTAGCCACAGGCCGTGAAGCTGCCGGCGGTCCGGGGCGAACACACCTGCCATGCGGAATTGAAACGATCCTGGGGCGTGGTGGCGGCGACGAGCGGAATCTTGATGTGCCGAATCTGATCATCAGTGGCCGCGGCAATCTCCGCAGCAGCGTCCGCGCTGATGGCCACCGTCCACTCCATGTTGGACTGCCCTGAACAGAGCCAGACTTCGCCAATCAGGACATTCTGCAGCACCAGTCTGTTGGTGGCCTGCACTTCAAACCGCACTGGGGTGCCCGAGGCGGACTGGGCAGGCAGCGAAACCTCCCAGTGTCCGGAGTCACTGGCCTTTGTCACGGCCTGCGACTGATTCAGAATTACAGTCACCTGTTCGCCCGCTGCAGCTGTGCCCCGGATCCGCAGCGGCTGCTCACGCTGAAGCACCATGTTGTCAGTGAAAATATCAGCCAGCCTCACGTCTGCACTCAACGGCACAGCCGGAAAAATGACTGCTGTGACGCCGGTCAGAAGAAAAGCCAGACTTGAGAGCCTGTTCATTGGACTGTTCCCGTTGCACGCCGGGAATAGTCATTGGCTATTCGCCCGGCTTTGATGCCAGCTTGCCGAAAATCATCCGCCCCGCGCTGGCCTGAAGCACGCTGGTTACGGTCACGCCGATCTCTTTGCCGACAAGGCCTGATGCGTTTTCGCAGACGACCATCGTACCGTCGTCCAGATAACCCACCCCCTGACCTGAACCTTCGCCCTCACGGATCACCCGGATGTTCAGACGTTCTCCCGGAATATAACGGGGTTTCAGCGCGTTTGCCAGGTCGTTCAGGTTGATCACAGGGATACCCTGAACGCTGGCCACCTTGTTGAGGTTGAAGTCATTCGTGAGCACTCCACCGCGAATCTGCTTCGCGAGGGCGACCACCTTCTGGTCCACCGTCATCATGCGGAAATCCGTCCGCGATGTTTCCATCACTTTTACGTCCACGTGCGTGCTTTGCTGCAGCTTTGCAAGCACCTCAAGACCGCGACGGCCGCGAGTCCGACGATTCTTGTCACTGGAATCGGCCACCTCCTGAACTTCCGCCAGCACAAAATCAGGTACGATCAGCTGACTTTCAATAATCTGTGTCTCCACCACGTCCGCTATTCGACCGTCAATCAGCGAGCTGCTGTCGACAACCAAAGGACGGCCGCCTTTGAGCTCCCGCTGGAATTCCACGTAGGGTATCACGAAGCGGAATTCATCCTTGGTCTGCAGCAACAGCGACACACAGACGTAGGGCAGGATGAGCAGCGTCAGCAAAACCAGCGCCGTGTGGTACTGACTGGTCACCGGTACAACCGGAGTCAGCGCCTGAATCATCAGGTATGCAAGCAAAACACCAATCAAAATCCCAAAGTAAATCGCCGAGATGAATTCGATCCGCTTGCGGCGAATGAGCAGGTCTGTGATCGTCACGATCTGCGACAGAAACAACAGCACAAAATATGCAGCCACCTTGTTGTTTTCAACGATTTGTGGCAGAGCCGTTGACTTGTCGTTGGTGGCTTCGGTCGTGATGTACGCAAGGATGGAGCCCGCACAAATCAGCAGGTAGGCCACCCGCAGAATCAGGAGCATCATGGAAGAGGGTCCCCCGGGTTGGAATCAGGAGCTAAACATCGAGAATTCACCACCATCATGCCAGAAAATTGCGAGTGGGCAACCACATTCCCCCGGAGTTTGCCGCGTTTCGTACAGTTTCCGGATTCGCTGCGATTGCCGGGAATCTGCGAAATCCGGGGCAAATGAAAAGGTTGAGGGCCTGATAACAATTTTGCCGCGACTTTCCGACCGCTTGAACCCAGCCCACGGTAGCAGCATACGCCCCCAGCCCTGAAGTTCTTGCAGAAAGAGCATCTGGCCCCCCTCTCCCCGGACCGGGGAGAGGGGTCGGGGGTGAGGGGTGAAACGCCCCTGCCACACACAGCACGGACAATGCATCAGGATGCTGCATTCGCAGTATCCTGGAAGTGTTGACGAGGGCACTGGCAGTGTTCTTTGAACCCTCAATCCCCCTCTCCCCGGACCGGGGAGAGCGGTCGGGGGTGAGGGGTGAAACGCCCCTGCCACACACAGCACGGACAATGCATCAGGATGCTGGATTCACAGGCTCCCGGAAGTGTTGGCGATGGGACTGGTAGTGTTCTTTGACCCCTCACCCCCGTCCCCTCTCCCCTCGAAGGGGAGAGGGGGGATTGAGGGCGATTTTCGCGAGGATAGAGAGAACTTCAACGCCATTGGGCTGCCGCCACGCGGCTGAGCGGTTGGGCGGAAGCCCCCGGCTGTGTTTCGCACCGAAGGTGCGCCCGCTGGCGAGGGCGATGGTGGGGCGCTGGCAAGGGCCTTCTGCCCGCAGGCTGCCGCCAGGCGGCTG
>JBJTOP010000110.1:0-35068 GCA_046074645.1 Planctomycetaceae bacterium
GTACTCCAGGTCAGCCAGAATCGCGTTGACACCTGCGATCGAGCCGTAAATCCAGGCCGTTCCTCCACTATTTGGATAGAACGTCGCGTCAGATTGGATCGTGTCCGTGGTGAAGTCACCTGGAAACTGCAGTCCGGAAAAACTTCCTGACACGAACGACCAGCGCAGCAGGACTCCGACAGAGGCAGGCAGCTGTCCGCTGTAGCTGATCTGAATTGCAGCAGTACCATCATCGGCAACCAGTGGTGACGAAACGCCAGGCGCAGCTGTTACCTGAGGAACTGTCAGAACCTGAAATCTGTACGGGCCGGGCTCCTGATCGAAATGCACAAAAACTGCCGCAGTTGATGTTTGACCGCTGGCATCGGTGACGACGTACTGGAAAGAGCCACGACCGCGGAATTCGGGTCCGGGAGTGAATCTGACTGTCCCCGCTGCCACGCCATTGCCCACAGGCAGCAATTCGGTTGTGCCAAACCCCAGGCTTTGCAGTTCCGTGATCTGCATTCCGACACCCGTGTCATTGGCGAGAACATTCACTGTCAGACTGGGGAAGCTGGTCGCCGTGGCAGGCAATTTTTCCTGAACGAAGTCCGGCATCAATGTCAGGGCTGAGAGTACTTCGCGAGTTTCCAGGAGTTCGGCACGGTGGTTTGTGAGGGTCCGGCGACGTCGAGACATAGTGCTAATCCTTCTGGAATACCTTTTGTAAACCCGTTTCGCATCCGAAACTCCCACCGGAGAGTAGACCTGGAGGACCTGATGGCCGCAAAAAATCTGTTGGTAATGCGGAAAATTAACATAATCCAGCCTTTTGCTGCCGTGTGGCACACGTGAGATTCTGCTGGGTTGCCGGGCAGTCGATGGGCAGCACAGCGCATTCGGGTACCCGTATATGCCGCGGAGCTTCCTGCCGCGACTGATCGACGTCAGCGACTTAATTGAGTTGCTGCCTGCTGGTCAGTAAGTTTCCACTGCTGGTGTGTGTACCTGGGAGTTGTTGGGGGTGGGGGGCACTGATTGATGGGAACAGCAGATGTATACAAGTTCCTTTGCCCGGCGCGCTTTGAACGTCGATGCGACCGCCTGCCTGCAGTACGAGTCCGTAGACCGTAGACAGACCCAATCCAGTGCCTTTGCCGACGGCACGAGTGCTGAAGAAAGGATCGAACATGCGGGCCTGTACTTCCGGGTTCATCCCGCAGCCGGTATCTCGAACGCTGAGGAGGACCGTGGCCTGGCCGGCGACGGCGAGGCCTGGTTCTGCGGAGGCGATTGCAGGCAGATTCCTGGCATCGATTTCGATCACTCCGCGATCGTCCATGGCGTGTCGGGCATTGAGGATCAGGTTGGCGAGGATCAGATCGAGATGCGAGGGATCGATGAGCACGCTGTCTATTGGTTCGACGCAGGTCCACCGGAGTTTCATTTCGTCCCCGGCGGCGTGTCTGAGCAGTTTTGGTGAGGCGGGGATCACTTCTGCAAAATTAACCTCTCCTGGACTTCCTGGCTGGAAACGGGCGAATGCGAGCAGTTGACGAGTGAGATCGGAAGCGTGTCGAGTGGCTTGCCGGATGTGATTCAGGTTTTCAACAGCGAAGGCATCGTTTTCGGCGTGAACAAGCAGCACATCTGCAAGTCCCAGCACCACCTGCAGCATGTTATTGAATTCATGGGCCACGCCACCGGCCAGCGTTCCCACGGTTTCCATTCGCTGAGCCTCTGCGATGCGGGAGTCGAAGTCCCGCCGCTGCCGTTCATCGCTGCGTTGCTGAGTGATGTCGAGAAGGAACGCAAAGAACCCAACGACCTGCCCCTGCAGTCGGAGCGGTCGATGAAAGAACATCCAGGCTCCATAGCCCAACTGCTCGATCTCCGGCGTTGTCTCAAACTGACTGGTCTGACCGAGGAGTGCTTCGGCGATCCGTGGTTTGAGGAAGTGATAGATGACCTCTGGTACGAATTCGTCAGTCCGGCGTCCGAGGGGTGAGCTGCCAGGGGATCCGCTGATTTTTTCGAGGAGCTCGAGCATGGCTGCGTTTGTGAATTGGCAGCGTTCGTCAGCATCGATGTACAGCAGGGGGCCAGGGAGCATATCGGTGAGCACTCGCATGCGTTCCTGGTGCTCTTGGTTTTCCCGTTGAGCCAGCCAGCGGTCGGTGATGTCCTGAAAGACGACCAGCTGCCGTTCGGATTCGTTTTCCTGAGCGATGATTGGTGCAAGGGCCAGCTGCACTCGGCGAATGGTGTGACTGCCTGAGCGGACAAGGCATTCTCCGGCTTCGATTCGCTGAGGTCGATTGTTATCGGGAATCTGCTCTGCTTCAGAAAGCACGATCAGGTCCTGCAGACACAGCAGTCGCAGATCGGACTCCGTCGCCGCCAGAATCCGGCAACCCTGCGGATTGACGGCGAGGAATCGCCCGGATGCAGCGTCCAGCAATCCAACTCCAACAGGCATCTGTTCGTAGATCATCCGAGTTCGCAGCTCGCTGACGGCCAGCTGCTTCTGTGTGAGCAGGATCTTTTCAAGATCCTGCTGCATTTGCTGATTGGCCTGTTCGAGAATGGCAGACTGATTTTCCAGTTGCTGCGCGAGCCTGCAGTGCTTGATTGTGAGCCTCCAGATACTGATGCCGCTGCCAGCCAGCATCACACAACCGAGGCCTGAAAAGAAGAAGATATCCTTTGGAAACAGGCTGAACCAGCCGTTGCGGGGCACGGTGAGCAGCCGCCATATCTGACCGGGGACACCAAAACTGGCCGTCACCGGGAACTCGGGCTGCAAACTATGTGTGCCCCAAAGATGAGTTCCATCGTCCCTGCAAATCTCCTGACGCACCGGATGCCGCTGCAGTTTCGTGTTTTCTTTCAGCAACAGGTCGATATCGAATTCGACGGCCACCAGTCCATAAGGCGGAGTCAATCCGGGACGCCGAAAAGTGGCGGTGAGCAGCAGTGAATTTCCGCCGGCGTTTGTGACGAACGGTCCCAGCGTGTGGGGGATCGCTGAGCCGTCGTTGCTGGTACTTCCGGGCAGGTTCCTGATATCGAGTTTCGAGCCGTCGGGCAGGGTACCGAGGATGAGTGTGGAATTTCTTGAGGAGAGAAAGAGAGTCTCGCCATGCAGCGCGGTGTGTCCCACAAAGTTGAGAGTGTTCAGCTGGAAGAGACGGCCGAGCAAATCCTGGCCGTATTCCTTCAAAGCGATGTCGCCAGCTTTGGAAATCGTTGCTTCTTCCAGATCGGCAGCGGCTCCGCTGATCATGTTTTGGGCGCGCATGAGGGTTCTGGAGAAGCTGATCGACTGATGGGTATTGTCAAGCTCGAACAGATCGACCGTTAATCGCTGGGTTGCCAGCACCTGCAGCACGATGACGGGGACCCAGATGCAGAGAAGGAAGAGCGTGGCGAGCAGTACGTTTCGAGCAGCGCGGAGACGATGGGACGTGTTCGTGCCTACAGGTGTTGTGCGAGCGACGCGCTGCTTCCACAGGCGATAAAAGAAAAGCCCGGTACGCTCGCTGAGTCGCATGGTTTCCTCAGGCGAAGAAATACGTGGATTCAGCGGTTGTGCGCAGCAGCTTTCGGCGATCGGAATCCGAGAGAAACTCCAATTTCTCGCGTACGAGTCCAATCGACGACGCGTAGGTGCTGGGGGCAGTCAACTGGTACGGGGAATCGCTGGCCCACATAAGTCGATCCGGGCCGAAGCTGTCGAAGAGTTGCCGGATCATCGGGATGAGTTCCGTGTGTGGCGGCTGTTTGCTTCCCAGAGCGTAGTAAGCCGAGATTTTGACTCGGACAAGAGGGTATTTGGAGAGACCACAGAGGGCAGCCAGATCGGACTGGGAAATCGTGCCGGTCATGCCGATGCGGGCGAAGTGATCGATGACCACTGGTGTTTCGGGGTAACGGGCGCACCATTTTGCGATGGCTTCCAGTTCCCAGGGGTTGATCAGACAGCAGATGTTCTGGCGAGTCATTGCGGCGGTCTGCCACATGAGTTCCATGCCGGCACCGGTGAGCCAGTCACTGCGGTCTGCGCGGGCGCTGATGCGGAAACCCGTTACACCGGATTTGAGCAGTTCTCGCATGCGAACGTCCACGTGCGGCAACTGGTCGTCAACCATGGCAACGATTCGGAAGGTTTCGGGGCGTTGCTTCCAGGCATCGATCAAAAGTGAGTTGTCGAAACCGTGGTAGGGATAATGCTGGATCAGCACGACTCGACCGACCCCGTGTGGCTGGGCCACTTTGAGGAGTTCGTCGGCCGTGAAGCTGGCGGGCTTGAGCACTTCAAGTCCCTGGCCGGCACGCAGCGGATAGCGGGCGATGTCGGTTGTCCAGATGTGGGAATGGGCATCGATCCACGGTGTGCTGTCGTCAATAGCGAAAGCCGAAGAGACGATGTGTCCGAGGGCGACAGCGCCGGTGGAAGCGAGCATGGTACGACGCGAAAGTTCAGCCACTGACGACATGTTGCTATCCTCCAGTGCAATCACCTGGTTTCGATGAGTTTCTTTACGAAAGGTGTCACGTCCGCTGCATAGGTGAATGCTTCTTCTTCACCGTCCTGCAGGAGGCTTTCGTCGAATCGCTTTGCAAGCTGCCCATCGCGGCCGTAGACATAGACGGCGGGGATCGAAGAGAGTTCTCGGGCGGCGAAAAAGGCGTCTGAATCCTGAGTGCTGAGCAGATTCACGAACGTCGCCTTCTGCTTCTTCAGAAATGTCTCCACTCGCGGACGATAAAAGTCTGCCGGCTTGTTGGGAATGCCAACATAGTCGACGTTGAAGCTGACGCAGATCACGTCCTTTCCGTGTTCCTGATGCAGTTTCACGAGTCCTGGGAACTCCTGCATGCAGGGTGCACACGATGTCGACCATACGTCCACGATCACGACTTTGCCGCGGTGCTTCGCCACCAGCGTCTCGACGTCCTTCCAGGTGCCTGCAGTGAGTTCCACCGCGGCAGTGCCGGGGGTTTCATCAGTTGGTGTGCAGGCCAGCGGAAAATGCGAGCCAGCGGTGCAAAGCAGAATACCAGCGAGTACGTGCAGAAGCCGAATCATTGACAATCGCCCCGGAGGAACGGATGAATCTGGATATGCCACCGCTGAGTATGGCAGAAAGTCGTCAGACTGACCAGCGAACGGGGAGTTTCGGCTGCACTCGCGGGGCAATTAATTCCTGAATTGCTGATGGCACTTCGTACAACTGCCTGTGAGCTGCATCAGCAGCCGCGAAGCATCGTCGGTGCGGCCGGATTTGACAGATTGCAGCAATTCCTTTGCATGGCGTTCCGATTCCTGCATGAGTAAATGAAACTCGGGTGGCTGATCTTTTGTGAGCAGTCGCAGGGACTCAGAGAGACCTTCCTGAACCAGCAGCAATTCGGCCTGAGGGACGAGATCGGGGTGCTGGGGAGGCGTTTTCCAGCCGGCAGCGGCTGAAAGTTTCACGTGTTCAAAATGGCGATCGAGCTTTGCCATGGCTGCGGCGAGCGAGTCCACCTGTGCCTGGGACATCAGTTCCGGGAGCACAGCGTTGGGGGCGGGTTTTTTGAATGCGGCCACATCGCGATAGAGGCCCTTGTAGTCGGGGCTTGTGCCGCAGCGTTTGAGCAGTTCTGTGGCGCGGGGGATGTCGAGCTGGCCTGAGGCCAGACAGATAACAGCAGCGGCCGCAGGCCCGCGGTGGCGACCGTGATGGCAGTGAACGTAAGTTGGTGCCGTGATCTCTTTGGCGACGCGTGCAAGCGCTAAACGAGACTGTTGGTCGATGCCGTCGTATCCCAGCGGAATATGGATGTAGCGGAGCCCGTATTTTGCGGCCAGCTGGACATCGGGAACGGCGCCATCCACGCTGACGATCGTGGTGATTCCTTTTTTCTGCAGCGCGGCGAAGGCCTCTTCACCCTCCGGTTCGCTTCCCACCAGCACTCCTGGGGCGGCTTCATTGACATTGTGGAGGCCCGGCAGGTCGTCAACGAAAGCAGCCAGATTTCCTGAGTAGAGGGAAACCTGAAGGAGCAGCAGCACGCCTGCAGTCATTTCTGTTCCTCCCGCGGAGCCTGCTGGCCACGTTTTTTCGATCTCTGCCATCGCGCCGCCTGGTCGGCGATTTTTTGGGGTGTGACAAGATTGAGCATGTGGCCGTGGTCGGCCGTGACGATCAGGAGTGATTCCTTCCAGCTGCTGTTTTGTTCTACCCAGTCTGTGATCACTTTAACAGCCGCATCGCCGCTGTTGACGGCGCCGATGGAGTTGTCGAGGTTGTTGTCGTGGTTGGCCCAGTCGACATCTCCGGGTTCAACCATCAGCCAGAACCGCTTATTGTCTTTTCCGAGGACTTTGAGTGCTGCGGATGTCATTTCAGCGAGCGTTGGATTTTCCTGCAGATCGGCCGGGTCGTAGGTCTCGGCTTTTCCGCTGCCGCCGATTGCTGGCTGTCCGGAACCATTTGCGGTTGCAAAGGGCAGATGTCCAGCGGCATTACCGTTGCCATAGAATCCCAGCAGACGCTGGTTGCTGGCTGCAGCGGCCTCGGCGGCGGTCTGGAGAACCTGTGATCCGTTCTGTTCGGGCGTTCGCACTGCAGTGACGTAGCGACCGCCATTACGGACGTCCACAGCCTTCAGGTCAGCATCGGTCAGATAGATGGGCCCTTCGACGAAATTCTGTCCCTGTTTTTTGATCCCGTCCTTACTTTTTGCGGTCACTCCGTAGCCGCCCCCGATCACGACATCCATACCCGGCAGAGGCTCTTTCGGGTGTGCGATGGACGGGAGCCCCAGCATGTCACGGGTCAGGTCCTGATAGTCGTCACGGGCAACGTTGTGGGCATAGGAGCAGGCTGGAGTTGCGTGGCTGATGGGAACACTGCTGACGGCGCCCACGCGCCAGCCTCTCAGCTGCAGCTGGTGGGCAATCGTGGCGACGAGTTGTCCTGAGGCATCCACGTTGATGGCGCCGTTGAATGTTTTGATCCCGGCTGTCATGCTGGACGCGGATGACGACGAATCCGTGTAGGCGTGTTTGGGGGAGGTGGATGCCCCTTTGGAGATCAGGTAACCGGGATCAACCGGCACAGACCACGGGGCAATACCGCCAACGGAAGCGTCGTAGCCACCACGAATCGTGCCGCCTGGATTGATGACAGTCTGAGCATCCACGTCCACATCGGTGCCTTCGTTGTGCGGACTGGTTACAAAAAAGCCAAACTGCGTCGTGCCGCCAGCCGCGTAGGACTGAAAGTGGGTGCCGGAGCCGCGGCCGTAGAGATAGGGGACGCTGGCCGTATTCCAGATGGCCGCAGCCTGTGTCGTCTGCCAGTCCATACCGTCGAACACCACGAGGAAAATGTGTTTTTTCCCGGCAGCCGCGGCCGCCACCTGAATGTCGTAGACATTGGTTTGGTCCATCCAGATGGCTGCTGAGTTTGCGGTACGTTCAGGAAGATAACCATAGGTCTGTCGCAGCTTTTCTTCGGAGCGGTAGACGCTTTTGGGGCCGAACCAGGAATCCAGATCAACACCGGGGCCGCCGCCCTTCGTGCCGAATGTGTAGACGGGAATCAGTCGATTGGAATGGGATGTATGATTTGACCAGATTGTCGGGTCAGTGCCCCAAAAAGCAAAATCGGACCGTTTATTGGCGATCGCCATCGTCTGGATATCCCTGATGGGATCGCTGGCAGAAATCCGTGTGGGAACTCCGTCCTCTGCCGAGGTCTTTTCCTGAGCGAGCACTGGGACCGTCAGGCCCAGCAATATCAGCATCCCGACAGCCTGCAACACACAAACCCGCCTCACGGCCGATCTCCCCCCAACAGAAATTTTACTTCCGGACTGATGCATTCACGCGGACGACCTTATGGTAAGAAACTTTGCGACGCGCTGCGTCGATTTGAAACCGCGAATTCGTACGAATTTCACGAATACTCAAAGGCGTTGCGTCATGAAAAACTGATTTCCCGTGACGCGTCGTCACGGTGGTTCGGTTAGTGGACACGGTGGCCGGGGGTGGAGCCCTGGTCGGGGGAGAGGAGGTAGACTTCGGTGCCACCAGCGCCGCTGGCGCAGATCATGCCCTGGCTGAGTCCGAACTTCATTTGTCGCGGTTTGAGGTTGGCAACGCAGATGACCAGACGTCCGACCAGATCTTCAGGTTTGTAGGCTGCTTTGATGCCGGCGAAGACATTTCGAGTTTCGCCGCCACCGAGTGAGAGCGTGAGCTGCAGCAGTTTATTGGCGCCTTCGACATGTCTGGCCTCCAGAACTCGGGCGACGCGGAGGTCAATTTTCGCAAAATCTTCGATGGTGCATTCGGCAGCGAGCGGTTCATTTTTGAGGGCATCGCCGGAATCCTGCCAGCGATCGGCCGGATGAAAAGCGGGTGCCGCAGGTGCGGCGGGTGATTCAGCCGACGCCGCGGGAGCTTCCGGGGCGGGGGCGGGGGCTGGGGCTGGGGTTTGAGCGGCTGCGGATTCGGCAGCAGTTTCGTGGCGGCTGTTTTCAAGCATAACTTCAACCTGTTTGGGGTCCAGACGTTTCATGAGATGCTGGAACGGGCTGACCGGCGTTCCGGTCAGTGGTGTTTGAGAATCGTTCCAGCTGAGAACGGGGTAATTGAGGAGCAGTTCGGTTTGCTGACGGAGTTGTGGCAGGACGGGCGAGAGGTAAACGACAATCTGCCGGAACAGATTGAGGATGACAGAGCAGACTTCGCGGAGTTGTTCGGTGCGTGCGGGATCACGTTTGAGCACCCAGGGTTGCTGATCATCGACGTAGCGATTTGCTTTATCGGCGAGCGCCATGATCTCGCGCATGGCGGCGTTGTAGTTGCAGTCTTCATAGAAGCCCGCGATGGCTTCTCCACGAGCAGCGCCGTCGGTGAACAAGCCGCCGTCGTTGGGATAAACAGAGGTCAGGCTGCTGCCTGCGAGAAATCCCGCACAGCGGGAAGCAAGGTTGACAACCTTATTGACAAGGTCGGTGTTTACCTTGGCGATGAATTCATCGAAGTTGAGGTCAATGTCGTCAAGTCCGGGTCCGAGTTTTGAGGCGTAATAGTAGCGAAGTGGCCCGGGTGGAAGATGTTTGAGCCAGGTCGAGGCCATCAGGAATGTGCCTTTGGACTTGGACATTTTTTCGCCGTCCACTGTCAGAAAGCCGTGGACGTGTACCTTTGCCGGTAAACGGAGGCCCGCCGAGTGCAGCATTCCAGGCCAGAAGAGGGTGTGAAAGTAGGTGATGTCCTTACCTATGAAATGATGGATTTCTGCTGCAGAGTCGGCGCCCCACCATTCTTCCGTGGTGCTGCCGTGGCGCTGACACCACTGAGATGTGGAGGCGATGTAGCCAATCGGTGCATCGAACCAGACGTACCAGTAGTTGCCGGGTTGGTCGGGGATTTCGAAGCCGAAATAGGGGGCCGGTCGCGAGACGTCCCAGTCTCTCAGAGGTTCTCCGAGAAAATGACCGCGAAGATAGCGTGCGACTTCGGGCTGCAGGTGGCGACCCGACTGAGTCCATTCATCGAGGAAAGTGTGGAGCTGTTCGAGTTCGATGAACAGGTGTTCGGCTGACCGCACTTCCGGAATGGCGTTGGAGAGGACGCTGCGGGGATCGCGGAGGTCGGCCGGAGTGTAGGTGGCACCGCAGGCGCTGCAGTTATCGCCTGGCTGGTCCGCTGCGCCGCAGCGCGGGCAGGTTCCGCGGACAAAACGGTCTGCCAGAAACGTGCCTGCCACGGGGTCAAACAGCTGTTCGACACTGTGGCTTTTTACCAGCCCTCGCTGGCGAATGGCGGACCAGATGCGGTGGCAAAACGTTCGGTTTTCCTCTGAGTGCGTGCTGCCATAGTTGTCGAATTCGATCTGGAAACCGGCGAAGTCGCGGAGGTGGGCCTCTCGCATGTCACCAATCACCGCTTCTTCTGAGCGTCCTTCTCTGCGTGCCCGAATCATGATAGCGGTGCCGTGAGTATCGTCGGCGCATACGAAGACGCAGCGGTGACCGCGCAATTTTTGAAACCGCACCCAGATGTCCGTCTGGATGTATTCGACCAGATGCCCCACGTGGATATGACCATTGGCGTAGGGCAGGGCAGCGGTAACGAGTATTTGTCGAGTCATGCGAGATGGTGGATTGAAGTGGTCGGCGTTCAGGGGAACGCAGGGAGTTTCGAAGGGAACGCGTCTTCCGTCAACGAGACACGGGGCCGGGCGTGGAAGTTCCCGGAAATTTCAGCTGAGCAGGCCGTCCACTACTTTACCCGCCACATCCGTCAGGCGATAGTCACGGCCCTGAAAGCGGTAAGTCAGCTTTGTGTGATCAATTCCGAGGCAATGGAGCAGTGTGGCATTCAGGTCGTGCACGTGTACTGCGTTTTCAGCGGGACTCCAGCCGAAGTCGTCACTGGAGCCCAGTACCGTGCCGCCACGAATGCCTCCTCCGGCCAGCCAGACCGAGAAACAGCGGCCGTGGTGGTCCCGTCCATAATTTCCACGTTCAGGAAGTCCCTGAGTGTACGTAGTTCTTCCGAATTCTCCCCCCCAGAAAATCAGCGTGTCTTCGAGCATTCCGCGCTGCCTGAGGTCCTGCAGCAGGCCTGCACAGGCCTGATCGACGTCCTGACACTGCAGTCGCAGATCGCCCGGCAGATTGTAGTGCTGGTCCCAGCCACGATG
Organism: Planctomycetaceae bacterium; assembly: GCA_046074645.1. Taxonomy (GTDB): domain Bacteria; phylum Planctomycetota; class Planctomycetia; order Planctomycetales; family Planctomycetaceae; genus SXXK01. The sequence continues at coordinate 10,695 of JBJTOP010000110.1, forward strand.
GTAAAGCTGAATAAACCGCACGCCGCTTTCAGCCAGCCTGCGAGCCAGCAGGCAGTTGGCGGCGAAGGTTCCCGGTGTGCGTGAATCGGGCCCGTAGAGGTCAAAGGCTGCGGCTGTTTCTGAAGACAGGTCCGTCAGCTGTGGCACCGAAGCCTGCATTCGGAACGCCATTTCGTACTGCGCGATCCTGGTGTCAATCTCAGGATCCGGGATCCTCGCAGCCTGAGTACGGTTCAGCGCGGAAATGGCATCCAGCATCCGTCGGCGGTCGGCCGGATCGATGCCAGGAGGATTGCCGAGATACAGCACCGGTTCATCGCCCGAACGAAAACTTACCCCCTGATGACTTGAAGGAAGAAAACCGGAGCCCCAGAGCCTGGGATAGAGCGGATCAGCGGGTCGGGCCGCGCTGCCTCGCGACAGCAGCACAACGAGGGCGGGGAGATCCTGGTTTTCGCTCCCCAGCCCATAGCTCAGCCAGCTGCCAAGGCTCGGCCGACCAGGCTGCTGATGTCCGGTCTGCAGCAGCGTTGCTGCGGGATCATGGTTGATGGCTTCGCTGTGCATGGAACGAATCAGGCACAGATCATCGGCACACGCCGCCAGTTTGGGGAGCAGTTCAGAGACCCACATTCCACAGTTGCCGTGTTGCCTGAAGCGAAAGGCGGAAGCAGCCACGGGGAAGGTTGCCTGCCCGGAAGTCATCCCGGTCAGACGCTGCGTACCTCTGACGGATTCCGGCAGCTCTTGACCATGATACTCCAGCAGCTGCGGCTTGTAGTCCCACAGATCCAGCTGGGAAGGGCCGCCATGCATAAACAACGAGATGACTCGGCGAGCCCGCGGCGGATGCTGCGGCAGCTTCGAAGATTCCCGCGCGGAACTGGAACGGGGGGAACCGGAGTCGGCTCTGAGCAGTGCATGCAGGGCGGCGATGGCTGCGCCACCCACCGCATTCCCCGAAAATTGTCGACGCAGCATACGACAACTCCACATTCAGGGTTTATTGATAAATTCATCGAGATTCATGAGTGAACTTGTGACGGTTGTCCATGCCGCAAGTTCGATCACATCGACCTGCGCGGCCACCGGGGCATCGCCGACATCGACCAGCTGTTGTGCCCGCAAAGGGGCCTTTCGGAAGGACTCCCGCTGCTGCTGCAGCAACCTTTCCATGACCGCCAGTTCTTCAGGCGCCGCATTCCTTGCCAGCACTTCTCTGAAGGCCATCGCGAGTCGTTCATGATCCGACTTTGAATCCGTCAGTAATCGAGTGGCAAGGCATCGGGATGCTTCGATGAAGGCAGGCTCATTCAGCAGTACGAGCGCCTGCAGAGGGGTGTTGGTTCGGGGACGCTGGAGCGAACATGTTTCACGAGTTGGACTGTCAAAGATGAGCAGAGCAGGCGGGGGTGCCTGTCGCTTCCAGTAGATGTAGAGACTGCGGCGATACTGTCGCTCGTCATGCTGCTGCTGCCATGAAAGCTCACCGTCATAGGAGACGGACTCCCACAATCCCTGTGGCTGCCAGGGACGAATACTGGGTCCACCGATCCGACGTGAGAGCAGGCCGCTGACGGCGAGCGCCTGATCGCGAATGAGCTCCCCTGGGAGTCGGAAGCGGGGCCCCCGCGCCAACTTTCGATTCTCCGGGTCCTCGATCAGCAGCTCTTCAGCGGCTGTCGCTGACTGACGATAGGTCGCGCTGAGCACAATCTCCTTCAACAGTGCTTTCAGATTCCAGCCCTGTTCACGAAAATCGACGGCCAGCCAGTCCAGCAACTGAGGGTGATCCGGAGGTTCACTCTGTACACCAAAGTCACCGTGGTTACGGACAAGGCCGGTTCCAGACAGCATCGCCCACCAGCGATTCACGAGCACTCGCGAGGTCAGAGGATGGGCCGGATCGACCAGCCAGCGCGCCAGTGTGAGGCGGTCACGGCGGGATTCCGGGGGAAGTGCAGGGAGCAGTGCAGGCACATCCGGAAGCACACGTTCACCCGGCTGATCATACTGTCCGCGAAGCAGAACAAACGTGTCGCGGGGCTGAGGCTGATCAGCCATCACGAGGGTTTGGGGTTTCGCAGCAAGCCATTCCGATTCGGCTTGTTTTGCATCCTGAAGCTGCTGCCATAGAGCGACCGTTTCGGGTGCTGTGAAATGCTTCAGCAGAGCCTGCTGAAGCCGCTGCTGCTGGACTGCTGTTCGCTCATCCGCTGCGGTCTCAAGAATACCGCTCAGCTGTTCGCCGCCATACAGTGACTCGATAATTTCGGCATCGGACAAAGCCCGGTTGTAAATTCGCAGCTGATCCAGTCGACCACTGAATCCGAGTCCGTCGAGGCTGCGGCCAATCCACAGCGGGCCTGCTGCGATGCTGCCACTGAGCGACTGGCGATCAACCTGCAGTGACTGGAGATTGCCGTCTGTGAATACCTGCAGAGGACTGGGATGCGTCGCGCCGTGCCATACCACGGCCACATGGTGAAAGCCACTGGCTGGCAGTGGATTTCGAGTGGACGCGCGGAGTTCACTGGTTTCGCGGTCGTGTACAAGGCTGAGTTTCAGGCGGCCCTTCTGCCAGAGCAGTTCAAAGCCGCGGCGATCGGTTCCGGGTACCATCGTTGAGAGCAGACAGGCCAGTGAGGCATTTTCGACCTGGACCCAGAATGACAGTGTCCACGGTCTGTGAGTGTCAATCAGCGGGGCGGAATCGGCGAGCTGCGATTCGGTGGGTCCCAGTTTCAGAGCCCGACCGCGGATACCACCAACGGCGCCCTGGCTGTCGCTGAAGAGCAGTTCACGGTGCAGCCCTTGTGCGGGAATCGGAGGCACGCTTTGTGCGAGCAGAGCTTCCCACTGAGGGTGGCTGGAATGGATGTGTTCGATATGGTTTGCGATGGTATTCTGAAGCACCGCGGATTCCGCCTGAAGACGTTCCAGCTGCTGCTGCCAGCTGGCATCGGCAATGTCCAGCAGCGGCGGTGGATTGCCCGGAGCGAGTCCCGTTTCGGGCCCCTGATTGAAAAAAGCAAACAGCTGATAGTACTCACGCTGAGAAATCGGATCGAACTTATGATCGTGACAGCGGGCGCAGCCGACGGTCAATCCCAGCCAGACGGCTGCGGTGGTGTCAAGGCGATCCGCCACGTATTCCACCCGATATTCTTCATCAATCACGCCCGTCTCGTTCGTGACCATGTGATTGCGGAGAAATCCGGTTGCGATTTTCTGTTTCAGTGAGGCGTTCGGCAGCAGATCACCGGCCAGTTGTTCGATGGTGAACTGATCAATTGGCAGTCCGCTGTTGAACGCTTCGATGAGCCAGTCCCGCCAGGGCCAGATCGGGCGTTCCAGATCTGAAAAATAGCCGTTGGTATCGGCGTAGCGGGCGCTGTCCAGCCAGTCGAGTGCAAGTCGTTCGCCGAAGTGCGGTGAGGCCAGCAGGTGATCAACGACACGTTCATCTGCCGCCGGAGACTGATCGTGCAGGTAAGCTGTTTGTTCAGCGGCACTGGGAGGGAGACCGGTGAGATCGAGATGAACGCGGCGGAGCCAGGTGGAGCGGTCCGCGGGTGGTGCTGGCTGCAGTCCGCGACGATCGAGTTCGGCCAGCACGAAGTGATCCAGTGATTTCAGAGGCCAGTCGGGCCGGGAGACTGGTGGCAGCGGGGGACGCTGGGGAGCGATCAGGGACCAGTGGGTCTCGTAGGGTGCTCCCTGAGCGATCCAGTGATTCAGTGTGGCTCGTTCGGACTCGCTTAACTCGAGCCCGGATTCCGGAGGCGGCATTCGCTCGGCTGGATCCATCGAGCTGATCCGCTTTGCGAATCTGGATCGCGTCTCCTGTGTCAGCGGTGGCCGATCGAGTCGCAGACTTGCTTCACGAGCTGCTGGATCGGGCCCATGACAACGAAAACAGCGGTCTGAGAGGAGCGGTCGGACGTCACGATTGAACTGCACCGCCGCAACGACTGCGTTGTCGTTCGGAATCTGAACCGCAGCGGCGTTCGCGATGAAAGTGAGGACAGCCAGTGCGGTAAGAGTGATGTTTGCGAGTCCGAATGTGGAAACTCCGTGGCCAGAACGCATGGGCAGCATGCTCCCTGGAGTGACTGAGAGCCGAGCGGACTGTTCGTCAGGCCGCCCAGGTGAATTTAAGGACAGCGAACAATCCTGCACCAGCGGCTGCACCGAGCAGGATCACAGGGAAGGAGACAACGCCGCCGCTCAGTAACCATGCGCCCCAGATGATGCCCATGGTGACCCAGCAGCTGGCAATTGCGGCAATCTTGACTCGCTCGCCTTTTTGTTCAGCAGTCAGCGGTGCAGATTTGCTTCTGGGCGGAGACTTTTCGGCTGCTTTTTCTGGTTTGGCGTCTTTTTTGGCACCACCTTTGGTTGCTGCAGTTTTAGCTGCGGCGGATTCTTCGGCGGCCGCGGGTTCATCCCGCATACCGGGGGCGTAGTATTTTGCAATGGCCTGATTGATGGCGCGGGGCAGTGCCAGTACCGGGCGCATGGGGAGCGAGCAGCGAATGCGGATTTCTTCTTCGAGCTCGTGCGAGGGTTCGTCTGCGCAGGCGACCAGCAGATAGCCGCGGTCTTCAAAGAGTGGCAGGCAGGAGTGTTTTTTGACGAGTCGGCGAGGGATGCGATCGAGGACGTTATCGTCGGGAAGCATGTCTTCGAGATCGATCCATGAAATTCGCAGTTCCGCCGCCAGTGCTCGGGAAGCGTCGGCGGGTTCGACCAGTTTCATCTGGATGACGGCATCGCGATGGGACAGGCCACGGGCTTCTGCGAAGTGTTCGATTTCGGAGATTTGACCACGACGAATCAGGTTGCGGACGGCGAGATATTCGAGCACCGTGCGGGGTTCGTCGCCGTCGGTCTCTGCGGCTGTGCGACCCTGGCCGCGGTCGTACTCTGCCTTGCCGTCAGGGTCAGTGAGGCAGAGCATGGCCTTTGCGAGTTCGTTGAGCAGTTCCTGGGAGCGGACGAGGTACTGTCCGGTGGCGTACTTGCGGACGTGAGCATTGAGCTTGCGGTAGTTCGCACGGACCTTCTCGATGTCGTCCTCAAACTGCTTCAGCCGCAGCAGTGTGTAGTAGTCGGGCGGACGGACTCCTTCAGGGATACCCAGCCATTCCTTATAGACGTCGATTTCCGACACAGGTTTGCTCCGAGACGAGAACGGGGCCTTGATCCGGCGACTTCCTGTGTTGTGTTTATCAGGAAAGGGGGCGGGATGCAAGTTTCTGAGCAGTGGTCAGGGGGAACTCGCTGATTGGGCGGAGCTGCCGAATCGGGAATCGGAGTAAGACCCTCGGAATCATCTGGCCCCTGCAGCCGCGGCCGTTCCAGCCGTCGAAACGAACCCGACCGCCTGTTCGCAGCGTGGCAACCGGAGCGTGAAGGTGGTTCCACGTCCAGGTTCGCTTTCCACACGAATTCGGCCACGGTGAGCTTCCACGATTCGGCGGCAGAGTGCCAGGCCGAGTCCGGTTCCCCCCTGGCCGTTGTCATCCGGCTTCTTGGTCGTGTAGAACGAATCAAATATCAATGCGAGCTTGTCCTGTGGAATACCGCATCCCGAATCCGCCACCACGACTTCTGCCCAGCCATCAGCGGGGTTATCTCTGACAATCAGCCGCAGTCGTCCGTTCTCCTGCATTGCCTGTCTGGCGTTGATGATGAGGTTCATCAGCAGCTGCTGGATCTGGCTGGCACTTGCCATCGCCCAGACGGTGGCTGAGGCGTTGACATCGAGCTGAATACGATGCATCTGCAGATCCTTCTGGACCAGTACGAGCACCTCTTCAAGAAGTCTTTTCAGATCCACCGGCTCGATTCGATTGGACGACGTCCGCGAATACGAGAGCATACTTGTGGTGATTTTTGCAGCGCGCTGCGAAGCGTTGAGAATTCGGTCGAAGGCCTTGGTGCGGGTCGCGTCGTCCGTGTGCCGCAATCCCATCTTAGCGTAGTTGATGACGGTCGTGAGGATGTTGTTGAATTCGTGAGTAATTGAGGACGCGAGGGCACCGACAGAGCTGAGCCGCTGGGCGCGCATCAGCTCTTCCTCGAGGACTTCGATTCTCTGAGTCAATTCACGAATCTGCCGCTCCGGATCCGTCATCTGCTGCCCCCGACTGAGCATCTGCTGTGTTTGGTCTTCAGCTGTCACGTCGGGACGAGTATCGTCAGAATTCCCCCGGTCGCTGCAGCCGACACAATCAGCACGAGCAGCTTCGCCCATCCCCCCCAGAGTCCCAATATCAAAAACTGTGTGGCTGCCCGGGGCGCGAGCGTGTTCAGACGGGGCTGGGAGAGGAATCGCGAGGGAGATTCAGTGCGTCGAGAATTCGTTCGCAGGCGTCGGATTTATTGAGTGCGTAGAAGTGGATCCCGGGGACGCCATTGCTGAGCAGCGATTCGCACTGTTGAATAGCGTGTTCGACGCCGATTTCGAACTGCGCGGCGGGGTCGTCCTGAACGGCTTCGAGCCTTGCGGCGAGCGATTCGGGGAAGACGGTCCCGCACATAGCGGTGATGCGGCGAATGCGGGCGAAATCGGTGATGGGCATGATTCCGGGCACAATGGGGATTTGAATTCCGAGTTCCTGGCAGCGATCGCGGAAGCGAAGGAAGTTGTCGTTGACGAAAAACAGCTGCGTGAAGACGGCATCGGCACCGGCGTCTACTTTGCGTTTGAGGTTGGCGAGGTCTGCATCGAGCGAAGGGGCCTCGATGTGTTTTTCGGGATAGCCGGCAACACCGATTCCCAGCTGAGGAAAGTGCTGATGAATCAGACTGACCAGTTCGTTGGCGTGCTGCAGGCCTCCGGCGACAGCCTGAAAGGACTGCTGACCTGCCGGCGGATCACCGCGGAGAGCCATGATATTGGAGACGCCGGCGGTGGCGGCGGCGGCGAGCCACGCGAGCAGGTCGTGGGTGGTGGCGCCGACACAGGTGAAGTGGGCCATGGCGGGCAGTGCCAGCAGTCGCCGGATTTCCTGGCACCACGCGAGCGTCCGTTCCTGGGTGGATCCACCGGCACCGTAAGTGCATGAGAGGAACGCGGGGCGAAATTTCTGCAGAGCCAGCAGATTGCGCTGCAGAGCGGCATCGCCTTCGCTGGTTTTGGGCGGGAAGATTTCTATGGACAGCACAAAACCGCTTGATCGGAACAATTCAGCCAGATGCATTTGTGACCCTATTGAGAGATACGCACGACCCGGTGGAAATGCAGTTCCACCTCGCGATCGACAACACGCCGAACACCCTCCAGCAGGCACTGGGGTTCATGATCTGTTTCCCCGACGCGTTTGACATCCTGCAGCGATGTTCCCGGGGGAACACTGAATGCTGCCTGATAGATGATCTGATTGCCTGCGTCCAGTTCCGGGACGATAAAGTGGACAGTGGCACCGAAACACAGCATGTGGTGCTGCCAGGCATCTTCGTAGGGGCGAAATCCAGGGAAGGGTGGCAGGAGTCCATGGTGCAGATTGATGATGCGACCTCCGGCGAATTTCCAGCAGAGTTCGGCCGGGAGCACTCGCATGTAGCGAGCCAAGATGACGTAGTCGATCTGCTGTTCGTCGAGCGCTGCTTCGAGCCGTTTGTAGTCGGGGTTACCGTCTGCATCTCCGATTGACAGCCACGGCACGGAGAACTGTTCGGCGACGCTGCGGCAGGCATTTCGATTTCCGGCCATCAGAGCAATTTCCGCCCGCAGGCGATTGTCGCGAACGGCCCTGAGCAGTGCGAGTGGAGGTTCGGTACGGTAGGTCGTGCAGATGGCAAGACGCGGTACACGCGGATGTTCGTGTCGTGACCAGACGCGGATCTGCAGACCACTGTTGGTGCCGATCCGGAGCAGATCACTGCGAAGTTCGCTGATGTCGGTACCGGACCATTCAATCCGCATGAGCATCGCGAACAACCGCTCTGAATCGCGGTCGTACATCTGAATTTCGGCAATATTGGCCCCGGCACCCGTGACGTAGTGCACGATGGGGTCCGCCAGTCCCCGATTATCCGGGCCAACAGCTGTGATGATGACCTGCATGCCGTTCAGTTCAGAAAGTGAAACGTGGGACAAAAACCGAAGGTTTACATGGGAGCATATCACAAAAGCCGCGAAAAAGGGGCAACAGCAGGTGAATTTCAAACATCGGAAGACGTCGCTTCCGATTCCTCCGGTACCCGCCGAAGCATGAGCCAGGCAGTTGGCAGAGTGACCAGCAGCATCCCCGACAGCGACCAGAGTCCGGGGCTTCTTCCCCACAGGCACATTTCGAGGATCATTGCGAAAACAACCTGGGACAAGCCAACAACACTGACGCGAGCCGGTGCTCCGGATGCAAAGGCCCGCGTCAGGAACAACTGGCCCATCGTCGCCGACACGCCAACCCCAAGCAACAGCCCGGCGGCCTTCGGTGTCATTGGAGCGTCTGCGAGGAGGTCGCGTCCGGATCGGGCCGCATCGGAAATCAATCCGAGAGCAACGATGGCTGTGGAAACGGCTGAAAAATGCACCACCACAGCACTCGCCGGAAGATTCTTCAGACGGTGCAGACCCATGAGCGCCACAGCGCTGGTGACAGACCCGGTCATGGCGGCCAGCATTCCCGGTCCAAACGCCGTCGGGAACGACTGCTGCATCACCATCACCCCAAATATGCTGCAACCCACACTGAGCCAGACGTCGCGTTCGGGAATTCGACCGAGCATGGGCCAGGAGAGCACTGCAATCCAGACGGGGAACATATTCGTGAGTGTCAGGGCGTCCGACACAGGTAAGTGGGCGAGTGCGTAGAAGTTGCAAAGAACGCTCAGGCTGCCTGCGATGCTGCGGATCCAGAGCGTGCCGGGGCGGAGGAAGACGAGCTGGGTTCGCTGCAGGCTGGCAAGCGTTGTGGCGATCACGAGCGCCAGTCCTGAACGGGCAAGGGCCACCCATTGCCAGCCGCAGTGGCCGTCGGCTGCGTGTGCGAACATTCCCATCACAGCGAACGCCATGGCCCCGGCAAGCATCAGGAGATAAGGGCGCATCAGAATTTTGAATCCAGTCCCAGTTGAGAAATCTTCCAGCAGGAATTTATGCGACCCTTGCGTCGGTCGCCGTCCGTCGTTTCAGTCGACGCTGCCACGCTGCCCGACACGGTGCAGAAAACGCGAAGAAACAAAACAGCACGGGCAACGCAAGTTCGCGGACCACGAAAACAAGTACGAGGCTGAAGACGATCTGCAGGATCTGACGACGCCCCCTGCGGCCCCGCACCAGTTGATTGAAGACATGCGCATACCGCAGTCGGGAGACCATCAGAATAGCGGTTGCCAGAGTGATCAGCGGCACAAGCACAACAAGGACCGACCAGACCCATTGGGAGTATTCAGCGAGGCCGTGAAGCGAGCCACCCACTTTCATCTGGCCCTTGAGTTCCTCAAGGCCGATGGGCAGTGAAGCCACCACTCCGGCGGCTGCGGGGGACGGCAGCCCGCTGAAAAATTCATGCGAATCCTCGTCGTCAGTTTCGACGTTGAACCGTGCCAGCCGCAGGATCGCGCAGGTCATGAAGAGCACAGCGATGGCCCACAACAGTCGGGGATTAAACTGCAGCGGTGCCGCCGACACAGTGTCCATCAGGTGATGGGCAGGATGGGAGAGCTGCAGAAAGATGAAGGCGGGTGCGAGGCCAAAGCTGATGGCATCGCAGAGGCTGTCAAGCTGAGCACCAAAGTCGGATGTCTGATTGGTGAGCCGTGCAGCACTGCCATCGAGCATGTCGAAGAGCATGGCCAGAAAAATGAGCTGCGAGGCTGTGATCAGTTCGCTGCCCCCGAAATGCTCCGGGCCAACCCTTGCCGTGATGGTTACTGCAGCAAATCCGCAGGCGGCGTTGCAGAGCGTCAGCAGTGTGGGCAGGACCGCAAAGACCTTTCTGCGTCTGAGCCCAGCCCGTGAGATCACCGGTTCCACTGACATGGCGTTGCCTCCTTCACGGAATGATTCCTGAAGTTTCGGTGTAGCGAGCGAGCACGGTCGCGCCAGCCCTGACCTTGTCCCCGGGCCGCACCTGAATTTCCAGGCCCGGCTCGACGGGGATCACCAGTTCTGTGCGACTGCCCAGCTTGATCATCCCGAACTGTTCTCCGCGTGAAAGCATGTCACCCGGTTTCAGCCAGCAGACGATGCGGCGGGCGATGGCGCCTGTGATCTGCCGCACGATCATTCCGCGATGGGGGGCGGCAGCTTCTTCAATATAGACGGCCAGCTGTTCATTTTCGCGAGCGGATTCGGGGCGGAGTGCGTTGAGATATTTTCCGGGGCGATACCTGAGCCCAACGACTTGTCCGGCAATCGGCGATCGATTGATGTGCACATTGAAGATCGACAGGAAAATGCCGATCTTTCGAGCAGGTCCGCCAATGTATTCGTCGAACGGCAGGTCCTCAATTTCCACAATCGTGCCATCCGCCGGGGAAACCACAAGACCTGAGTCTGCCGGAACTTCTCGGTGCGGATTTCGAAAGAACCACGCAATCAGAATTCCAGCCACACCTGCTGCCAGACCAGACAGCAGCCAGAGCCACGAAGCCGCGCCGACGGTCACTTTAGAAAGCCCGACCGCGAAGCCACATATCGCGGAGGCCACGAACGTCATCACGAACAGTTCCGCCAGTCCAACGCGGGCAAATGGAAGATTGTCCCGCCAGAGAAACGGATCGTCTGCCGGATCCCAGTACCAGCCGCCCTGGTTCCGGTGAAACTTCAGATCTCGCGGATCCAGCACTTCGTGTGGGCAGGGGTTGAAGTGACCGCGTCGGCAGGCTGCCATTCGCCGGACGTAACCAGCGCAGAAACTTTTCAGGAGTGCCCGGCGAACGGTTCCCCACAGCTGTTCCAGACGGATGATCACGCCACCGCCTGGCTGAATATCCCGCAACTGCGGATCCATCGGCCATACCGGCCGCCGAACATGGTTCGCCGACTCTTCCGTTCGGAAGCTGTCCGTCATCGTGTTTCCCGGCCTGAAAAATCGTCTGCCTGTTTCGCCTCAGCAGACTCTCTGCTGGTGTTTTGCGGATTATCGAATAATCCGGGCGGAAATCCAGCCCGCAGCAGGCAGTTACCGGGTGTTGAAGGACGTTCGGGGATCCTCGGCCTGACGATAGGTTTCGCGATCGGTCAGCTGCACTTTCAAACGCATGCGACGCCCACCTCGAATCACCTCCATATCCACTGCGGTCCCCACTTCCGAAAGACTCACGAGATTGATCAGGTGGTTCTCGTCCTGAATTTCCACCCCGTTGAATGCGACGATGACATCGTCCATCCGCAGTCCCGCGCGATTCGCCGGGCTGTTCTGAACGTTGTAGACTCGCATGATCCGAGCACCCCGATTGCGGTCCATGCCCAGTCTCAGCGCGGTAGTCTGCGTGAAATCGTCGTCCAGCTCTACCCCCAGATAGGCCCTGCGGACTCGGCCGTGAAGCACCAGCTGGTCAAACACCTGCCGCGCGAGGTTGCTGGGAATGCTGAAACCAATTCCTTCATTGCCGCCTCCATTTGATGCAATTGCAGTGTTGATTCCCACCACGCGGCCACGGACGTCGATCAGCGGTCCGCCGCTGTTTCCCGGATTGATTGCCGCATCTGTCTGCAGAAAGTCCTGATTGGTCACCGAATGATCGGCTGTCAGCGACAGATCCCGACGTCCCTTGGCACTGACAATCCCCATAGTCACCGACTGACTCAAACCGAACGGGCTGCCAACTGCGAGCACGAAGTGTCCGATATCAACCGTCTCACTGTCACCCCATTCTGCTGATATCTGTCCGCCATCGGGAATCTGCAGAATCGCCAGATCACTCTCCGTGTCCCGATAAACTCGCTGCGGATGCACGCTTTCGCCTGAATGCAGCACCACGTCAATCGCCCCCGTATCCGCTCCCCGGACAACATGCTGGTTCGTAACCACATACAGTCCGCGGGTCGCCGATGTTCGCATCAGCACCCCGGAGCCGGTTTCTTCAACCTTGCGTTCGTTCTCCAGACGCGTCGCCTGAATGTGAACGACTGCCGGAACGACACGTGATGCAACTTCAGAGATGTGTTCCCCGCACTGCATCAGGTTCACTCCAGCCTCACCCAAACCAGGCTCTGAAAGCCCTTCGTTGGGTACCGCCGACACTGCTGAAGTCAGAGACAGCGAGTCGAGGTGTCCGCCGACAGCAAGGCCAAGTGAAAGCAACGCCACGGAACCCAGCCATGAATCGTACAACCGCGCCATTCGAAAACTCTCCAACGGAAAGCCTCTCGTACCCCGCGCGGATCCTTCCGCCTCCACTGCCTTCATATCGAACTCGTGTTTTCCAAATCGCAAATCCTTTTCGGCATTTTTCGCCGCAGCGGATGTGACATCAGCCAACACTGCTGACAGCCGCAAAAGCCCGCAGAGTCGCAGCAATCCGCGCAGAGCTCCATTTCGCACCACCCGAAACCGTTACCTCCGACGACCGAATCCAGTTTTTCCCAAATCAAGTGATTCCCGATTTTGGGATCACCGACTGGCGGTGAACGGGGGGTTCCCGAGTGATGCTGCTTTTTCGCGACGGCGGCCACACACCCGCCAGCCAATCGAAAGAATCGGTCGGGACGTGGAAAAATTCAGAGTGCGGTCGTGATAAGCACCACAGACGGCGATCGTCGGGTACACGCCGGACCTGATCTGCAGCAACAACCATGGACAAAAGTCAACAAACTGTACCGAAGTGAAGGATCGACAAACTGAACGATCGTTCCGTGAATCCCCGGTCTTAGGATCGCAAAGACTTTGTGGCCTGCAGAGGCCGTGCTTACTCTGCCGACCACGCGGAGCCTCCAGCGGCTGTTGCAAAGCTCATACAGCTGGGAACAGCCGAAATTTTCTCACTCCCTGCCAATGGCGTGTGGCTCCAATTCGCAGCGGTGTCCCATCAACAACAAGGCTCTTTGAAAGACCATGGAGATCACAACATGAAAACACGTTCAAAACTCTCAGACTCCGGAAAGATTCGAGTCAGAGCCTACGTTGGTGCGTGCACGGCCTGGGCTGCCGGTGGCTATGAGGCACTTGCGGATGTCCAGCACGGATACTTTGACCCCGTCTCGAAAAACTCCGTCACCGTTGATAGCGAGAATCCTCTTTACGGGGAGACTCTTGGGGTCGCTGGATCCTTCAATTTCGTGATCGACCCTCGGCTCGATCCCGCTGAGAATGTCAACAGTGGGACCATCTTCGCCTATCGCCCGGACGCTTTCGGTAACTTTGTGAATTCAGACCTTGCGTTTGCAGTCGTACCCAATTCTGGAAAGCTGCTGGTTTCCAGCATTCAGACTGGTGGTTATTACTACGGCTCTGCCCTGAAACGCTACACGGACGGTGCAGTCATTGATGGTCAGGCCATCCTCGATGCCGCCGGTACGCAGCCTTATACAGCCGGTTACCTGTTTCAGTTTGATAATCCAACGGGCGGTCCACAGGCCGGCGAATTCAACACCGGAGCCAATTTCGACGGCTATCTCGGGTTTGCATTCACAAAGGACTCAACGGTCCATACCGGCTGGATTTTCGTTGAGGCCATCGGCACCGAATATAAGAATTATCGGATTCTTGACTGGTACTACGGGACAGGCACGGTGTTGGCCGGCGATGGTCGCCCTCCGCTGCAGCCTCAGGAGACCGTTCCCGAGCCCTCTTCGCTTGGCCTGCTTGCCGTCGGCGCCGCCGGCATTCTGCGTTATCGCCGCCGTCGCACGACGACTGAATCGGCGCTCGACTCCCAGTCGGCAGCCTGAGAAGTTTCAAAACCTGCTGCAAACGTTTCCAGCCACCGTCGTCGTTCAACAGGACCTGCAACATGCCAGAAAGTTCTGCACCAAAAATCGTCCTGATCGGCTGGGATGCCGCCGACTGGAAAATCGCCGATCCACTGCTCGCAGCCGGCAAAATGCCAAATCTGCAGCGATTGATTGCAACAGGCGCGCGCGGGAATCTCACAACACTTTCGCCCGCGCTCTCGCCCATGCTCTGGACCTCAATCGCTACCGGCAAGCGCCCGTTTCGACATGGTGTACTGGGCTTCACGGAACCCGATCCACGCACTCCCTGCGGGGTCCGGCCCGTGTCTGCCCGGTCCCGTTCCACGCGGGCTCTCTGGAATATTCTCCAGCTGGCAGGAATTCGGTCGAACGTCACCGCCTGGTGGCCTTCTTTTCCGGCTGAACCAATCAGCGGATGCATGGTTTCAGGAGAATTTCTGGATCCTCCGCTGCCGGGCCAGACGGCATGGCCAGCCCCCGCAGGCTGTGTCCACCCACCATCGCTCACGCCCTCACTTAAGGAGCTCAGACTGCATCCGGAGGAACTTGATGAGTCGGTGCTGCAGATGTTCATACCGAAACTGAGGCAGCTTGATCCCTCACACCCGCTGCTCAGCAAACTGGCTGCCGCCCTGGCACAGGCCGCATCAGTGCAGGCCGCCGCAACCTCGCTGATGCAGCTCGAGCCCGCCGGGCTGAACGCGATTTACTTCAACGCCATTGACCAGATCTGCCACAATTTCATTCGCTTTCATCCTCCTAAGCCAGACTGGGTATCGGCCGCTGACTTTGAGCTGTTCTCGGGAGTTGTCGAAGCAGCCTATCGTTTTCACGACCTGATGCTCGGCTACGTCATGCACCTTGCCGGTCCGGACTCTGTCGTGATTCTTGTGTCTGATCATGGTTTCCACTGTGACCACCGTCGAGTGCCTGAGACTGCAGGAATTGGCGGACCGGAAGTTGAGCATCGCCGACAGGGGATGCTGGTGATGAGCGGCCCTGGAATCCGAGCCGGGGAAACTCTTCGTGGTGCTTCCATTTTGGATATCACCCCCACCATCCTGCATTTGCTCAATCTTCCCGTCGGCAGCGATATGGACGGCGTCCCCATCCTCAGCGCACTGGCAGATTCCGCACCCAGAAAGACCATTCCATCATGGGACCAGCTGCAGGGTGAAGATGGCAGTTTGCCGCCAGAGGAAACGGACTCTCTGCAGCACTCTTCAGCCGGCATGGATCGACTCATCGCTCTCGGCTACATCGCAGCACCCACGGGCGAGGCACGGAGGGACTACGACGTTTGCCTCAGGGAACGCGAATACAATCTGGCCATGGCATGGCTGGATGCTTCCTGCCCGGTAAACGCTGCCGCTATCCTTGGCCCACTTGTCGAACGACACCCCGAGGAAACGAGGTTTCGTTTCACGCTCGTGCAGACTCTCCAGGCACTTGGCAGAACTCAGGAAGCGGCCGTACTGCTCGATCAGGCAACTCCTGAAGATCAAAGGCCTGCGGCGGGAGCCCCTGAG
Source organism: Planctomycetaceae bacterium (assembly GCA_046074645.1). Classification (GTDB taxonomy): domain Bacteria; phylum Planctomycetota; class Planctomycetia; order Planctomycetales; family Planctomycetaceae; genus SXXK01. The sequence continues at coordinate 26,100 of JBJTOP010000110.1, forward strand.
CAGACCGCTGCGAAGCAAATCAGGCCAGCCTTCAACCCAGCCCTTGTCGAATACCTGCGTTCAGGACAGCTTCTCTCAGCAGGTCGCCCTCAGGAGGCACTTGCCCCTCTGCACAACGCTCTGCAGAAGAGTCCCGGCAGCAGTCTGCTCCTCGGACGACTGGGTGTGGTCCTGTTAAGACTTCGGGACTATCCAGCCGCGATGGCTGCCTTCCGCAAAGTTCTTGCAATCGAGCCCGATAATATCAATGCTCTGCTGGGAATGGCGCGCTGTATGCTTATCCAGCGCAATCCCGGACAGGCTCTGCACTACGCGCTCGATGCGATTGAACTCCAGCACCTCACCGCTGATGCCCACTTCCTGCTCGCTGTTTCGCTCATCCGACTGCGGCGCCCCATCGAAGCTGCGGAAGCACTCAAAATGACGATCGCCATCAACCCTGTGCATGTTCCCGCCCTGAGGCGACTGGCGGCACTGGTTGAAAATCGCCTGCATGATCACGAATACGCAGCGCGGCTTCACAGCCAGGCAGACGAAGCACTGCTGGAGACACGCAACCGCGCCGCAGCCTCCCCAGACGCGGAAAAACTTCGGCCAGTGCGGCGATTTGCAGTCACCAGCAGTCGCCCTGCAATCGAACAGGACCCGGAACTGCCGCGATCGCTGATTCGCCCTCTGAGCGAAACCATCGTCGTTGTCTCCGGGCTTCCTCGCTCCGGCACATCCATGATGATGCAGGTTCTGCAGGCGGGCGGAGTGCCGATCGTGGCCGATGAGCTCCGCCCGGCCGACGAAAATAACGTCGCCGGGTATCATGAAGATCAACGCGTTACGCGACTGCATCTGGATAATTCGTGGATACCTTCAATCCAGGGCAGCGCCGTCAAGATTATCGCGCCGCTTGTTCGCCATCTGCCACTGTTACCACAGCTGAACTATGGCGTGATCCTGATGCTTCGTGATATTCCGGAAATCTTAAAATCTCAGCAGGAGATGCTGGCGAAGCTTGGGCGAGCGTCTGACAGCCTTGCCTCGGAACAGATTGCAGCGGCATGGCGGGAACAAATTAGTACTCTCAGAAGGTTGCTTGCAGCCCGCAACATTCCGGTCCTGCCACTCGAATACAGGTACTGCCTGCTGGATCCAGAGACCACAGCAGAAAAAATTCGCAGATTCCTCAATACACCCCTGGATACGGCGAAGATGGTCCGTGCCATCCAGCCAAATCTGACACGCCAGACTCGTATTGGAATCGCGGCCGGGAATTGAGGATTGCTGAGTTGAAAACAACAGAGGACTGACCGACAGGTCAGTCCTCTGTGTTTTGAGACCCTGATTCAGAAGCTTCAGCCCATCTGCAGAGAGGCAACGAGCGTCAATGCCTGTTGAGCGGTTGCGACGTCTCCGCCGGCCGCCTTGAGCAGGTCGCGGGCGGCCTGCAGGGTGAGCATCATATCGGTGGCCGGAGCGGGGGTTGCCGGTGCAGAGACCGCTGGAACCGAAATCCGCGGACGGCGAGCGAGCAGGCCCTTTTTGCGGGGACGACGGGCCAGCACACGTGTCAGTCCCAGCTTGCGGCGGGCGTTGGCATAGGCCACCTGAACACTGTTGGTGTTAAACGTCACGCCAGGAAATTTTTCCTTCATCAACGCCAGCAGTTCAGGGCCGCGGATTGCCTTGTTGCCCTCCACAATCGCCAGTACTTCCCGAGTTACATTTACGCCGTCCTTCGCTGCGGCGGCACGCTTCGCCATCGATCTGTTCCTTCGTTCTGTTTGATGAATTACAACCGTGTGTATGTTTGAATGCACCTCCGTGCTGCCATTCCACTTCGGCAGTTCATAGCATTCGAAGTCGCATCCTGCAACCAGCTCCCGCAGACCTTATTTGCTTTTATCACGAAAGCGGCTGTTTCGGGGGCAGCACTTTCCCATCTCCACACCTGGATATACCTGAAAAACGTTCAAAGCCCTCCCTAAAACCTGGCATTACAGACGCCCACTTTAAGGTCTTCGCTCCCACACACAGTCAACATCCACTATCATCCCGAGACGTTCATGGCAGTCTTCCTGTATCCCAGCGATCTTCATCCACATGACTCCCCGTCGTTCCCTTACCGCAGTCCTCCGCAGCTTGCTCCTGACGGCTGCCGCAGCCGCCGTCTGGTGCCTGCAGATCTGGCTTCTTCTGACAGAACGACAGTTGAGCAGCCAGCTGTGGCCGAATGATGTTCAGGCCACCGTTATTGAACTGCTCGGTGGCTCAGGCACTCTCTCTGTTATCGATGGCCTCCGCTACAGCCTGTCATACACATCCTTGTATCTGCGGGCAATCATCGTCATCGGATTCTGTGCTGCAGCTTCCCGACTGTGGCAACGCCTGAACAGGAAGCACTCGGCAATTACCCGGTCACTGCAGCACAGTTCCACAAGTGCAGCCACGTGGGCTCCGGCTGCCGCCTTCTCCGCTGTCTGGCTGATGCTCTGGTTCATCGCTCCGCTGCTGCCGCAGATCAGTCTTGACCAGTTCCTGACTGCTGCTGCACCCGCTGCGCTGGGAACCTCCATCGCGCTTGCAGCAGCCGGATGCTTCGTGCAGTTTGACGATTTTCCCGGAATCAACAGCTCCATTTCCACGGACAACCCGCCGCATCTTTCGTGGCTCGATCGCACTGCGCCGCTGTCACTGGCACTGGCTGCAGTGGTTTGGCAGAGCACCTCTTTCTGGATGAATCATCAACTTTACGAGGGACTTCTGGTCCCCCACGGTGATTCGGCGATGTATGAAGAACATCTCTGGAATGTGTGGCATGGAAAGGGGTTTCGCAGCTACCTTGATCAGGGGCTTTTTCTCGGTGAACACATTCAGGTGATTCACCTTCTGCTGCTGCCACTGCATATTCTCTGGCCACATTATCTGTTGCTTGAATGGTTCGCCTCAGCCTGCCTTGCTGCGTGCGTCTGGCCGATTTACTGCATCACGCTCAGGCACACTGGATGTCGCCGTACAGGATTTCTGATAGGACTGGCATGGCTGTTCTTTACGCCCATGCATTTTCTTGATATCGCCATCGATCTCAAGACATTACGCCCTTCCTGTTACGGCGTCTTCGCTCTGTTTCTCTTTATTGATCAGGCCGAGCGTGGCAATCGCCTTCGTGCTCTGCTGTTCTGCCTGCTGGCACTCATGACCCAGGAAGACTTTGCACTGATTACCGGCGGAATTTCCTGCGCGCTGTGGGTGCTGGAAAGAAATCGCGGCGACACAGGTGAACGCCGCTGCCAGCAGCAGCTGGCCGCCTCCCTCGCTGTCCTCTCCGTCGCCTGGGTACTCCTTGCCGTACTCATCGTCATACCTGCTTTCCGCGGTGGTGAAGTCGTGCACTACAGTCGTTACTTCGGCGACCTTGGGCGCAGCCCATCAGAGCTGCTGAGAACGGCGATCACCGAACCCGGTCGAATCTTTGCGGTGCTGTGCAGCAGTCGCACGCTGCTCTATCTGCTGATGCTCACCGGCCCACTGGGCTTCGTCTGCTGGAACAGCCCGCTCCGGCTGACTGCGGGACTGGCAACATTCACAATGCTCAGCCTGATACAGCTGGGTAATGACGGCGCTGGATCGACAGCAGCGGAGTTGCCGCCGGTGCCATTCCATCATTTCCACGCTCCGCTCCTCCCGGTCCTGTTCTGGGCAGCTGCCGCGGGCCTGCGGCACAATCAGCGGCCTGCTGGTCGGCAGTCACTGCTGCACACATTCCTGCAGTCCGTCATCTCCTCTGTCACCCAGACACCCCGCCACGCCGCGCGCTTCGCCTGCCTGTGTGCTGCCGCCACAGCCCTTACCGGCTCGCTCATGCCCTGCGGCACTGCTTTCTGGTCTGCCGAATCCCCCTTTGGCTGGCGAAATCTGTATGTGCCAGGCCCCAGAGCCCGCGCATTCCCCAAAGTACTCGCCCGCATCCCCACCTCAGCCCGCGTGGCTTCCACCGATTTCGTCCACACCCGACTCACCCATTTCGAACGTTCGTGGGACTACAGCGACTATCCGCGTGCCGTCAACAACTATCAGCCCGGAGTCCCCCCGGAAACGGACTTCATTGTGATCGACACAACACATCCCTACAGCACCGTTCGATCTCCAGCCGAAATCCGCGAACTTCGCGAGCACCCCGATCGCTGGGAACTCCTTCCGGATGATACCGGAAAACTGTTTCTGATACTCAAACGCCGAACGCAACGCCGTGAGGAACCTGATCGGAGCGATATTCCAATAAGATGAGCTGATCGCGTTGGTGAGGAATATCCTGGGGTTGCGTGTTCCGCCCGGAACCCTAAACTGCGGAGCAGAGGAAGACTGCGGTACTGGAGGGCCTGACGTTGACTGGCAAAATCAGAATTCTCATTTCCCCTTTTAATCACTCTTCGTCGCGCAGGGCTGTACTGTGCCCGTTGTTCAGCGGGCTGCTGGTTTGCCTCGTTTCCCTGACACCCCACGCGTTTGCTCAAAACCCAGCCAACTCTGACTTCCCGCCGCTCGAACAGCAACCCTTCGCTGATCGACTGCCCGGCAAGCCTCAACGCGATCAGGAACCTTTTCCCCCCGGAGATCCTCTGCCTCCCGCCATCGACGATCGCGACCGCCCGCTCCTCGATGACCGCCTGCAATCACCGCTGCCGGATCTTCCTCAGAATTCCTCAGACGAGCGGCCCCTCCCAGGCCCAGACGACTTCAGCATCGACTGGCGCGTCCAGCGAATCTCACCCGCGGACCTCGGGGCTGCCGAAGCCTGGGAGTTCCTGCACGGCCAGCCCAGCATGTCGGAACCTGAACTGGCAGCGTACGCAGAGTTCGTCCGTTCGGCTGTCAATCGCCGGAACCTCATCCCCGCATCGCTCCCCGAAGGCTCAAATCCAACAACAGCCTGGGAAACATCGTTCTATCGATTTGAATCCGTTCGTCGGCAGGCCTTTCATGCAGGCACGCTGCGACTTGATCGGGGCGGCCCCGGAGCCCCTGACCCTCTGACCGGAAGCGGCGTGTTTGATGGTCCTGGCCCGCTCGGCGGTATGCCCAGGGAAAACTCTGCCCCCGCTGTTTACAGCCTGCCTCTTGATATGCGCGCAAATCCGGAAGACTTCGTGGGGCGTCCTGTTGTACTCTACGGAATCTTCAGCCCCTCCGGTCCGCTCGAAATCACCGTGGCGGGTGGCCTCGAAGATGAAGACAGCCGGTTTCGTCTGCAGCGAGGCACGCTCAACAGCCTCACAGCACGCGAGCCGCTGGCAATTGTCGATGCCCTGCGGTTCCTCGAGCCAGGTGACAGTTCAGAAAGCTCCGATGCATGGCCAGTGGAACCCGGCGCCCAGATACCCGTCATGATCAAGGGCTGGTTCGTGAAGCTGTGGGGCCGTCAGCCACTGATCTTCACAGAACTCGTGCGTGTGCTCTCGCCACAGCCCTTTACGGCCTGGATTCGTGAACACGTCCCCAATCGTCGCCGCATCGGCACAGATGAAAGCTGGCTGTACTACGAAACCCTTCGCCAGCTGCAGCTCACCAGCGGCCCCCTGCAGCGGCAGCAGGCCCTTGCCGTACAACAGCGGCGGATTGACCAGTTGCTCGCCGAAGTGCGCCGGAAAACTGCCGCCGACCGCGCGAAGCTGGACGCAGAGTTCACTCGGGGTAAACTGCCACGAACCGATACAGAAAACAGCCCGGGTTATGACTCTCAGGTACGCAGGCTCGAACGCCAGCTGAAACTCCGTGAAAACCGCTATGCAACCGCCCGCCGTGATCCCGCGGCCTTTCCCCTCTTTGTGGATCTCTTCCAGAACCCCGAACTCTGGCAGGGAGAACTTGTAACGCTCAACGGATACGTCCGCCGAGTGCTCTCGCATCCTGCCGATCCGGCCTTGTTCAACGGTCAAAGACTCCACGAACTTTGGCTCTATACCCGCGACAGCCAGCACATTCCCACAGTCGTCGTCACACCAACGCTCCCACGCGATTTCCCCCTGAACGCAGATCTCGTCGATTCCATCACCGTCACAGGCTGCTTTTATCGCATGTACGTCTATAAAGGTCAGTCAGAAACACGCCAGGCCCCACTCGTCCTGGCCGGACGCATCGACTGGAAACCTTCAACTCAGCACGTGCTCAATCTCGTCCGCGAAGGCAAAATCCCCGCCGATGCACCTCTGGCTGTGGTTGCCAAAGCCAACGCCCCAGGGCGGCTCAGCGATACAGTTCTGATGGCGCTTGGAGTGCTGGCAGTGGTCGTCTCGATGGCCGTGTTCGGTCGCGTACAAAGGGATCGTCGTCGCCGGGATCGCCTGCGGAAGTTAGTGGAAGATTCACCTGACTTTCGTCAAACTCCAGGTGTCTTCCCCTAGTCCCGCCGGTCACTCCTTCGAAGGCCCACCGAATGCCGCCCACGGAATCTGCTGCTCTGCCACTTCAGCTTCCCTTTCCTCCCATCTCCGACCGACCGCTTCGACTCGCAGTTCTCATCAGCGGCGGTGGAACCACTCTCCTCAACTTTCTGGAACACATTCGCACTGGGCAGCTCAACGCAGAAATAGTCCACGTAATTGCCAGCCAGCCTCGTTGTCGCGGGGTTGAACGAGCACAGGCAGCCGGCTTGCCCGTGGACGTGGTTCGACCTCGAGACTTCAGCGGCGTCGAATCATTCAGCTCTGCCGTCTTCGAAATCCTCCGTCGCTCCCGCTGCGACGTTGTCGCACTCGCCGGCTTCCTCAGCCTGCTGCATATCCCCGATGATTTCCTCTTCAAAGTACTCAACATCCACCCATCACTCATACCGGCCTTCTGCGGCCCCGGAATGTACGGCCACCACGTCCACGAAGCCGCGATCGCCAGAGGAGTCAAAGTGAGCGGCTGCACCGTGCACTTTGCCGATAACGAATACGACCACGGTGCCGTGATTCTGCAGCGAGTTGTCGAAGTGCCCGATCTCTGCACTCCCGAACAACTCGCCGCACTCGTCTTCCAGCAGGAATGCGAAGCCTACCCGGAAGCTCTGCGAAGACTCAAACGCGGACAGGTACTCGTCGATGGCCAGAGAACCGTTCATCGATGCCCATGAAGACTGACAGCATACCGCTCGCCAACCAACCGCAACGCTGGGCCGTTCTTCAGCACGACCACCCCTTCCTGCACTGGGACCTGCTGCTCGAACGCTCAGACGCACCAGCCGCCGCCACATGGAGACTCCTCCGATGGCCCTCCTGTGGCGAACCCATCGCCGCAGAACCACTCCCCGATCACCGCGTCGCCTACTTCGAACTCGAAGGCCCCGTGAGTGGTGGTCGAGGAACCGTGAAGCGACTGCAACACGGCGAATGGAGCGCTCTCCAAATCAACCCGGTCGCTGCTGTCACCAGGCCCCATGACCACGCAACCACCCAGCCATTCCCTGCCGACCTCACAAACTGCCACGGACAATCCCCACTCCTCAAAGCGCAGTTCTCCGGAAGTCCCCTCTTTTCCCTCGGCACCCTGTTCTCCAGCACGGACGGACGACAGTTCTGGATCTTCGCCTCCGAACCACCCAATCAGCATTCCGAAGTCAATTCTCCGCTTGTCCGCGTCCCGGATTCATGGTAGCCTTCCACCGAACAGTCCGCCGCCGTAGCTCAGCTGGTAGAGCGACGCTTTCGTAAAGCGTAGGTCGCTGGTTCAAATCCAGTCGGCGGCTTTGAAAACGCCAGTGGTTTTCGCAACGTGCGTCCCCCCAAAAAGACGCTTTCCTGGCGGTTACACCCCGTTGGATACTCAAAACAACGCCGCACTGGCTCTTCCTTGCCAACGGGTGCCACGACCACGCCGCTGCATCACTGCACGGCTCGACGATGTCGTTTTCCGCCGAACGTCAAGGCAATTGGGGGCGAGGCCGAGGTGCATGGCATCTTCACGCCCCTCTGCGATTCCGGCCTGTAAGGCCAGTTCCATCAGACCGGGGTGAAACCCCGGGTCACGAGTTAGGCGGGTGTTTACGCCCTGTAAGGGCAGCTCTCAGCAAATCTCAGGCAACGCGTTGTTTGGGTGCCGCGATTTGCGTGCGCGGCGTGGCACTGGTGTCGCGGTGAACGCATAGTTGCGGTGCACGAGGAACGTCCCTGTGCCGTCCACGACCTCCACGACCTCCACGCATCCGCCGCCACCTGCATACGCATCCGCGCCCGCCTGCCGCCCACGAATATCGCGGAATCCCCTGAGAACTGCCCTGACAGGGCGACGAGCTCGCGGGCTGGTGTTGACCTGGCATTTCATGCGAGGCTGGTGGAACAGGCCTTACAGGCCGAAAACGCAGTGGGGCGAGCTGCAGGTGCCATGCACCTCAGGGCTGTACTTTGATCACCAATCCATTCGCCAATAGTGCTGAATCCACTGCGTTATGCCCTGAAACTCTGTGTCCTCTGTGTCCTCTGTGTTTAAGAAAAAGTACTCTTTTTAACCTTCATCATTCGCGATGACGTCCCGGAATGGCGGATGCCATCTGATGCTGCGCAATGAGCCGCCGGACGGCAGTCCGCGGGCAAAGCGGGAGCTGCAGGTGCCATGCGGGAGCTGCAGGTGCCATGCACCTCAGGGCCGTACTTTGATCACCAATCCATTCGCCAATAGTGCTGAATTCACTGCGTTATGCCCTAAAACTCTGTGTCCTCTGTGTCCTCTGTGTTTAAGAAAAAGTACTCTTTTTAACCTTCATCATGTGCGATGACGTCCCGGAATGTTGGATGGCAACTGATGCTGCGCAATGAGCCGCCGGACGGCAGTCCGAGGGCAAAGAACGCCGTCATTACCCCTGTGAAATCGTCCCGATCGCGCTGCCGGTGTGGATCAGCAGGAGCATCGCCCTCGGATCCTGAAAAAAAAGCGAAGTCCGGCAAATTGGAATTTTCTCACGTCCGTCTGCCAGTTGACATGCCGCGGCTGGATCGAGTCAC
>JBJTOP010000111.1:0-8643 GCA_046074645.1 Planctomycetaceae bacterium
CAGCGACACCTCAGGCTGGTCGCTTATCGACCCCTCAAAACAGCTCTATCTGGCTGACGGCCAGTCGTGGCAGTTTGCTGTCGAAGGGCTCAGCGCGGCACACGGCCAGATCGGCGTTCGCTGGGGCGGGTTCGCTATGAACTTCCCTTCACCGACATTCGATCAGGTGACGGCCACAACATGGGACGTGGATCTTGATATCGACAGCGACAACACCAACGGCTACGCAGCTCCGGACAGATCAAACTGGGAGGAATACATCGAAGATCACTCGCACGGCATCGGCAAGCTGCTCTTCGTGCCGCAGGGCCTGCCAACTCCCGGTCAGAAACCCACACTCACCGCCGCAGCATTCTCGATCGCCCCGCAAGTGTACGAACGCGGAGTTCGTTTTGACTTTCCTGGTCCTCAGGGCGACTCAGGTTTTATTCAGGTCTGGTCCCACCCAGCCGATGTCCCGGGAGGACTCATCCAGAAACCTGTTGAAGAAGGTGGGCACCAGATCACATCGGGCTATACGTATACGGACAAGCAAATCGCTGAATTCAAAGGACTTTGGATCGAACCCGTCGTGGCCCAGCGCGCGCACAATACGCTGGCGGGAGTGGAAAACAAACAGCCAAACGACCGCATCCGCATGACCGCCAGCGTTCGTACTGCCGCCGACCAGCCCTGGATGCCCCTCAGCACCGACGAAGTCCGCTACGTCGTCAATGAAACCGCCGACACCTTCTACCCAAACCTCCAGTTCGACCGCAGCAGATACTGGGACCGAAACGACATCATGTCCGGCGTCGTACTCCGGGATGCCCTGATCTCGGAAGCCGTGTACGACGTGAAAGATCTCCCAAAGTTCGGACAACAACTGCTCAACGAACAGCAACTCTGGGACTTGGGACTGCCGAGTAAGGTTGTATTCCAGTTACTTAAGTGTGCCGAAAAGGGAAGCAAGGGATTCCGCGCGGCAATCTATCGTGACTTCTTGAGCCCAAACGGAACAGGCTATGTACTTGCGTTTGCCGGGACCACGTATCAAGTGCAGGACATTTTGACAGACATTATTCAAGCTGCAGGGTTAAATGGGAACGAGTGGCTGAAGATGTTTGGCCATCAAGATCAGTTTGGTATCGCCATGGAAGTAGGATATGAATTCGGGCTTGCCGTTGTGAAGGCTAATCTGTCCCCACGCATGACCGGCCACTCCCTTGGCGGTGGACTCGCCAGTGCAGCCAGCATTGCGGCTAATCGCAGTGCGGTACCAGCAAACACTTTTAACGCTGCCGGGCTGCACAAAAATACGATCTGCAAGCGGGATGAAGACGGAAATCTTCAGTCCAAATTGCCAGCGTACGATGGTGCGTTCTCGCAGTTTGCTTTGGAACAGGGCAATGGTGGACGAATTAAGGCCTTCTACGTAGATTTTGAACTGCTTACGTACCTGCAGCAAAATCTGCCGCCAGTGTACGGGCTTGGCAAAATCCCAACAGCCGCGGGATCATCAATTAAGCTCAATGGGTATCTGCTGCCATCGATGCAGGCCCGTGATATGGCAGTCAAGTTGCACCTTGAACTCATGCCAGTCCGTACGGAGGCAATGCCGTTCGTGATGTGGTATAACATGATGAAGGTTTGGCTGGGAGCAACCCTGGTCAATAATTCTGGCTTCTTTCTTGACGCAAAAGACCTTCATCCAATGAGGTCTGCTTTATACGGCCTGATGGTCGAAAGAAATCTGGTCAACGGTGTCTATGTGGGGCGGAAGTTTGATATCTTCGGTTATAAGTGCCCTGAAGATAAGTGATCTCATTGATCTCATTTGCAACTCCAGCATCCGGGCACTAACAGTGCCCGGTGCTTCCTAAACTTCTATAGAAAGAAAAAAACGTGGTCACAGTACGAATACCAAGGAAACAGGTGGTCATTTTCAGTCTGCTTGTGTACGTTGTTTCAAGCAGTGTCATTTCAACGGCGAGTGATGAACAACCAGGGAATCAATCACCCACGGGTGATTCTCGGGTTTTCACTGCGCTGCAGACACTGCAGTGGCGTCCATCAGAGTACTTTCAGTCGCTCGATGCGCAACGTGCGGCAAGTGCAATCATGAGTGGAACGGTAGATCCTCTGAAAAAACTCCATGCAAGCCAATTCGACTGGAATACGCAAGGTCGGGAGGGAACCACAATGTTGCTGTGGGCATTTCTCGCAGACGAATATCAAATCTTTTGCCAATTGCTAGAGTGGGGTGCTGACCCCGATTTGCCAATACAGCCAACAACTCCACTGGATATTTACCCAAATGTTCGTTCATTTTCCACCGGAGATAGTGTGACGATTTTAGCGGCTGTGGTACCACGTCGCACCAAATGGCTAGCAGCAGCGATATCACACGGGGCAAATCCTAATGTGTATGGATCCGTCGGCCAGGACACAGCTTTCACCACATTTCTGAGTCGAACCCAACCCACAGGTGAGACGAAATCGAAGTTGTTTGAATTGATGATCCAAATGGGAGCTGATATTCAACATCGTGACGCACGCGGCGACACCGTCTTGCTAAAGACATTTCTCGCAGATAACTGGGACTTTACAGCGAGGTTGGTTGAGCTTGGAGCGCAAACGGGTTGCTATGATCAGCGGAATTGGCAGCTCGCACATCATGTTGCATTTCTCGAACACCAGCGTCGTGAGGATAACGAAAAGTTTCCTGCCAAGAAGCAGGAGTGGCTTGACTCACCCTTCCGAAAGGATTTTGAGCGGATGGTGGAGCTGCTTGCTGAGCGAGGTTTTCCTCTCGAAGACGCGATCGCCGACGTGAAGCGGCGAAATGAGACCATCGACGGCGTCCCCTACATGAAGTGGCGTCGGATGCAGCGGGAGGACAAGGACGCCTGCACAGAGGTGCCTGCTCAGAAGGCTGGTGTTCCGGGTGCGAAGGATGGCGGCAGGCCGGTTTCTCCAAAGGATCGCTGAGACCATGGCGATCCTGACCGATCTGTTCATCGTTGCCTTGCTGTTGTTTTTCTGGTGCTGGGACTATCCAGTGGATCACCCGCCTCGGCGGCTGATCCACTGGCTTTCCCTGCCATTTCTCTATCCTGGTCTGTGGCACAGCTGGGCCATGTTTGCTCCTCAGCCGATTCACGTGAATCGCCGTCTGCGGGCGGTGATTCGGTGGGACGACGGGACGAGCGAGCTGTGGACGCCGCTGGGACCACGACGATCAGCTCTGTTTAATCTGCTTTACGCCCGGAGTTTCAAATACGAGTGTTCGCTGTTGTCCAATGCGGGCCCGGGCCCGCTGCGGGCGCTGGCCGAATTTCTTGCCGCACGCGCGGCGGAAGATTCTTCCGGGCGGCGGGTGCTGCGAGTGGAGCTGGTGCGGGAATCGTGTCTCGTGAATGCCCCGGACGCCGCTGATATCTACGGGCCGCCGCAGCTGACGCCCCTGCTGACGCTGGAAGTGGCTGCAGCAGCAGGTGCAGCGGTGAATTGAGATTGTCGTGCCTTCCTGATGAAGAATTCCGCGGAGTCCCTGCCATGCTGACCGTGCAGCAGCTGTTGAACGCATGGAACGCTGTGTTTCACGGCTCAGAGTCTGCTGCGCCGCTCGTGCTGTTTCGGATCCTGATCGGTGCGCTGCTGCTGGTGAACGCGCTGCTGCTGATCCCGCTGACTGACGACTATTACTCCAGTGACGGCGTCTGGCCGACGCGGAGCTGGAAGAAGCAGTTGGCTGGCCGGCGATTTTCGATTCTGCACTGGCTGCCGGATTCCACATGGTCGTTTCGGATTCTGCTGCTGGTGCACCTCGTCGCCTGTCTGCTCCTGCTGGCTGGCTGGCATTTTCGTCCGGCCAGTGTTGTTGTGTTTCTCACGCTCGTATCGCTCCAGCACCGCAACACGATGCTTCTTTCAAGCGGTGATTCGCTGCTGCGAATGCTGTTGTTTCTGACATGTTTCAGCAGTGCAGGGGGTGGTTTGTCGGTGGATCACTGGCTCGCTGGTCGCTCGCCGCTGGAGTTTGACCGGATGGATCCATGGCCGCTGCGGCTGATGCAGATTTTGTTGAGCATTGTCTATTTGCGGACGGTTTACTGGAAGCTGCGCGGCAGTCTGTGGAGGAATGGAACGGCAGCGTGGTATCCGCTGTGGGTGGACGCCTACGTCCGCTTCCGACCTCCGCGATGGCTCTTGCAGCCGCGGCTGCTGCGTCTGGCCACCTGGGGAACTCTATGTGAAGAAACGGCCCTCGGTATCGGCCTCTGGATTCATGAACTGCGGTTTCCGCTGCTGGTCACAGGCGTGGTGCTGCACCTGATCTTTGATCTGATCCTGAATCTGCAGCTGTTCAGCTGGATTATGATTATCAGCCTGCTCCTGTTCCTGTCTCCCGCCGAAGCAGAGTCCGCTCTGCGATGGTTGTGGGGCTAAGCCGAAGAATACTGCCGCGAGGACGATACGACCGTGCGGGTGCCATGTACCCTGGCGACTTCCGTGCGACGATTTGGTGGGAATTCCGCTTCCTGACGGGCGCGGCTCGGTTGGCGTGTTTTGCGGCGGTGCTTGGGGGAATTTTATTGCGGTTGGGGGGGGCGTGGTGCATGGCACCTTTGCACTTGTCCCTGACATGCCATGAACCGGCAGCAATCACTGCCCCCGCCCCGCCCTCATTCATCGGTCCCATTTGTCCCATGCGTCCCATAACGTCCCGGCGGGGGGCCACGACCGTGTGGGTGCCATGTACCTCGACGACTTCTGTGCGGCGATTTGGTGGGAATTCCGCTTCCTGACGGGCGCGGCTCGGGAGGGGGGTAGTGGAGGGGCTGTGATGGTTTAATCAGCGTGTGTTTTTTGGTACCGTTTGGTCCGGACGAGAACCAGTGTTCTCTTCAGAGACGAACCTGAACATGCCACCTGTGACGCGGTTATTGCACTTCTGCAGCACTCGTTCTTCCTTTATCCCGGCCGATCTGCCATGACTGATTCCGAATCCCGTGAAACTTCAAGTCCGGCGACTGCGGTGACTTCGATCGCGGGTGTGTCCGACGCTGACAGGGCGCGTCTTGAGGCGCTGGTGCAGCGAAGCCAGAATGTGATGGCGCATGGCTGGATGATTCGCACGTTCATTAAGCACTGCGATGAGGTTGAGGATTTTCCGGAGCTCAATGAAATGGCGCGGACGATCTTCGACGTCTTCCGCGCCGTGGAAACTCAGGTCAACGATCCCGTGGCCTACTTCCGCACCATTCGCAAAAAGATTGGCAGGCTTGGCGAAGCAGCCGAACAGTTTCGCAGGGATGCATGGCACGCATCCACACATACCAACTTTCAGCAGTGTGCGATTGCCGCGTTATTTCTTGGGCAGCAACTCCGGGAACTCATGGAAGACGCCGAACGAATCATACCGCGGCCGGCCCCGCCGAAGATTACTCTGCCAGGCAGGAAGGAACCGTCTTAATCCACAGTTCATCTGGACCCCGTTGCCGATTTTCGTGAAACTCAACTGGCAGTCTCCTTCCTGATTCACTGACCAACTCGTTTTTTCTTTACGCTGCCATGAAACGCCTTTTTGACGTCACGGCGTCTGCCGTGGCCCTGCTGCTGCTCTCGCCGCTGCTTGCTCTTGCTGCTCTGGGGGTGCGTCTCAGCAGTCCAGGGCCAGTGCTCTATCGAGCCCGGCGAATCGGTCGGCACGGTGTCCCGTTCACGATGTTCAAGTTCCGGACCATGCACATTTCGAACGCTCAGGGCAGCGTCATCACCTCCAGCAGCGATTCGCGCATCTTCCCGCTGGGGCGATTGCTGCGATCGCTCAAGATCGATGAACTGCCACAGCTCTGGAACGTGCTTCACGGCGAAATGTCGATCGTTGGACCTCGCCCGGAAGACCCCAAAATTGTCACGGATCACTATGATCAGCTGGGCCATGAAACATTGACCGTCCTGCCCGGACTCACGTGCCCCGGAAGCGTCCACTTCTACACCCACGGTGAACAGCTTGTGGACGACAGCGATCCCGAAACTGCCTACGTCCGAAAACTGCTCCCCATCAAACTGGCTCTGGACGTGGTTTACGTCCGACACATGTCGCTCTGGTATGACCTGCGACTGATCGCCCGCACCGCGTGGACGATCCTGCAAATTGCCGCCGGCAGAAGAAATTTTCCGGAACCCGTCGAAATGACCGCGGCCCAGCAGCTGCGAGCTCTGCCGCTGAACACATCCCTCCAGAACTGAATCATCGCCGGAAGTGCCGGGGGCTGCGATAGTCGTCTTTCGCTCCGCGAAAGAACAGCATTGGAAGTCCTTTCGCAGAGCGAAAGGCGACAATGTGACTGCTCCTGGGCAAAAGGCACCTGCCAACGTCCCAACAACGCCTTCGCCAGCGTGCGCACCTTCGGTGCGAAACATAGCCGGGGGCTCCCGCCCAACCGCTCCGGGACCGGACGCGCATGTTCCAGCCGCATGGCGGCAGCCTGCGGGCAAAAGGCCCTGCAAACGCCCTGCACATCGCGAGCATCTTTACGCTGAGACTCTGGTACTTCCGCACGGACTGCCGCAACACTTTGCCTGCGGCAGCAATGACCGATTTTCGATGCCCGCTTCATCGGAAGCAACCGCAAATCCAGCGCCCTTTGACACTGCGGGTGCCATGGAAAGCCGATCTGTCCCTGCAGAGATGTGTTTCCGGGACGGTCACTGGGGGTCTCGAAATGAGAAAACTAACGGGAAGACGATTACCAGGCTTACTCTTCATTCTGATCTCCGGCTGCCACTGCTGCAGCATGAGTGAGGCGTGGAACGCTGCGATCGACGACACGTCGGACCAGCTTCGCAAAGGGCCGAAGTTCGACCGCGTGTACTGTG
Source organism: Planctomycetaceae bacterium (assembly GCA_046074645.1). Lineage (GTDB taxonomy): Bacteria > Planctomycetota > Planctomycetia > Planctomycetales > Planctomycetaceae > SXXK01. The sequence goes on from JBJTOP010000111.1 coordinate 6,868, forward strand.
AAGAGCTGGATCCGAGCAGATATTGTCTGACCGGACCGGCGCGGCGAGTTGACTGCCCGGCTGCCATTCCACGCCACCGGCCTCGCTAGCAGGTTCCTTGTCTGCCAGGGGTGGATTGGGCGGGTTTCACTGATGCCGCTGGCCGATTGTTCCGATATTAACGTTCAGGGGATGTTGCTGCGAGAAGCTTCCAGGGGGGAATGCTGCAGCCAGCAATGACTCACCAGCGCGATTGGGGCGTGTTCAGGCGCTTGTCGGGGTAGCCGTGGCTCTCAATAGAGCTGCCATCGTCTCGGAAAGCCTGCATGCGTCGAGCGCTGCATTCGGTGATTGGAGCGGGCAGCGGCATGCAGATTCCACTTCCAGCCGTCTTTCATTTCCGCAGCTCATCGATACTGCGGATGCTGACTTCCGTCAGCTGCCTGCTGCTGGTTTGTTCATGCACCACAGCGTCCGCGGACCAGCTGGAGGAACTGATCAAACGGGCTGGCATCCGGCTGGTCGCCGAAGGCAGTTCCGCCACCGCCGCTCAAAAGTCTGCCCTTGCAGCCTTCCCGGCTCGCCGACTGTCTTCGACAAATCGTGTTCGAGCGGAACGGGTGCTGAATCAATGCACGCAGTACCGCAGACTGCCAACGCTGCAGTACACCATTGATGAGCCAATCTACAGGTATCTGCTGGAACATCCGGACGTAGCCGTCAGTACATGGCGAGCGATGGGTATTTCACAATTCCAGATGTGGCAGACAGGACCTCAGGAGTACGAGGCGTCCGCGGCCGATGGTTCCGAAGGCATCGCGGATATTCTTTATCGCGATGCCAATGAAATCATCTTCATCTGTGAAGGCAGCTATCATAACCTGTTGTTGCCGGCACCCCTTGAAGCGTCCGCCCTGATCTGGTTTCGCACCGAATATAAGCCGCACGAACAGGGAACCCATATTGTCTCCCAGTCAGCCGACGTTTTCGTGCACTTCCCGTCTGCCGGTGTTGCCAGCATCGCAAAGGTGCTCACACCTGTCACAAGCAGTCTGATGGACCGAAACCTGTATGAGGTTTCGTTGTACGCCGTGATGATGTCAAGGGCGGTCAGAAACGAACCCGAGTGGATCGTGGACATGTCTGCCAGCCTCGATGGTGTCCTGCCGCAACGACGCACTGAACTGGCCGCAATCGCGCAGCAGCAGAGAGCCGCGCTGAAGACTCAGCAGCCGCAGTCCCCCGACCAGCCGCCACGATTCGTCGATCGCTGGGTTCTGCAGTCCGCCGACCAGAAACCAGCCACCACCCCAGTACGCCGCGACAGCACCACGCCCGCTTCGCCACTCATCCCGCGAAGCCCTCGCCGCAACTCACAGAACTAATAGTCACTGCGGCACGACCGTTCACAGCGCGATTCGCCTGGCGCAGTCGGTTTGGAGAAGGCATCCTGAGGGCGCAGGTCCGACGTGACTCAGACCGCTGGTTTCAAACGCAATCCCAAACGCAATCCCAAACGCAATCCCAGCCGCAATCCCAACGCAATCCCAGCCGCATGGCGGCAGCCTGCGGGCAGAAAGGACACTGCCAAACACCCCCACCAACGCCCACGCCAGCGCGCGCACCTTCGGTGCAAAACACAGCCGGGGGCTTCCGCCCAACCTATTGAAGACTGTCGTAAAGTCGCTTTTCACGGCGATTTGCGCCCCGCAATACAAAGAACATGCCGACGCGCTGATGCCGGCATTCCTCGATCTGTATTCGCAATTCGACCCCGACACCACGGGTGGCGCGATG
>JBJTOP010000112.1:0-6223 GCA_046074645.1 Planctomycetaceae bacterium
CTGAGAATCCGCCAGCTGACGTCGATTGTTTTCCAGCGTGGCAAGGCTGCGGTTGAGCCGATCGCGCAGCTGCAGGTATGAAAGACTGGTTGTTTGCTGTTTCTTGAAGTCGATCAGTTCAGTAGCGGCCGCGCGATAGTCCGGGTCTGCGGAAAGTGCGAGGATCTGTTCTTCCTGAGCAGCACTGAGCTTTCCGCTCCACTTGAGCCAGTTGCCGTCATAGGCCAGCTGATTTTGAAGCTCCTGTGGAATCTGCAGGCCCTGGAAGCCATCCAGTGCCGCGTTCACAACGCCTGGCTCACGCGTATCGCGGGCCTCCTGAGCTGCCAGCTGCTCGTTGAGCTGACGAATGTTGTTCAGCGTGTTCAGAATCGCCTGCTGCTGCTGCATCAACTGCAGAAAGCCAGTTGTGACAGTCACAAAGAGCTGCTGACGGAACCGAGCCAGCGTCCGCACATCGTACAGGACCTGACGCTCGGCCTGGGTCAGGTTTTCCAGAGCGATCTTGCGGCCGGCCTGGAACAGCAATGGCTGAGTCAGGCTGTAGCCGAGACTGGGTGCAGAGCTTTGGCTGCCATCACCGGCGAAGGCCCATGTGACAGAGTTGGCGATATCGACAGCTATCTGGCCGCCTGTTGGCAGCGCCTGGCTCAAGCCAAAGGTTTTGTTCAGACCGAGCGAGCCATTGCCGGCAGCGTCCGTGCGTCCCGTGACGCCGATGCCAGGTTCACTGCGACCGGTGTCGAGGTATCGCACACCGAGACGGAAACGTTCGGCTGTGAGATCGAGCGCACTCAGGTAGAGGTTTTCAACATTATTCTGATACTCGCGGCTGTGAATCGTGGCGAGGTCGAGCGCATCCGGAATGCTGACATCCGGCAGCTGCACCTGTGCGTGGGCAGCCACGGGATCAACCCCCTGCTGCCTGATTCCGTAGGGTGCCAGCCACTGTGGATTTTCGAGAGCGAACGATACACCAAGTTTATGCCAGCTTTTGTAGCCCTTGCGACCGCTGGCTGTGTGCATCACCTCGTGCGCCGTGGGATCGTCCGGCGGAAGTGGAATTTTATCCGGGTCATGGGGGTCGTAGAAGCGGCTCCGAGGATCCGGGTCCAGATCGAAACGCGGCACCACCCAGTGTTTGTCGTTGAGCTTTTCGCTGATGGCCGAGTAGGAATCGCGATCGGCCTGCTTCCGCCAGAATTGTCGGGAACAGCCTGAAATGCCAGAGAATCCAGCGAGCCCTGCCAGCAGCAGCGCAAGCTTTCGCTGAATCGATCGTTGGCGAAACTGTTTGAGCATCCTGCCCTTCTCCCTCGCTGCGGCGGTAATGCCCCGGCCGCACATCTGTCTGCAACTGCGTCCCGGAAAACCGACTGCAGGCCGCGCGTTTTCCATCTACTCCGGCAAGTCCTGCCGCACTGGTAAAATGCAACGGATATTCCGGCTCTATCGATTTCGTCAGTTATGCCGATCGCGCTTCAGGTGATTCCCGGGTGCTCAACAATTCAGCAGGAATCGGCGTGGAGTTCTGGGGGATTTGGTTGACTTGCGTTCGCCTTCTGGTTTTTGCGCCTTGCAAAAAATGGGTGAGCTGACTGTTTGAGCAGCTTATGGGGTGATGGGGAATGGAATGGCAACATGGTGATCAGGACACGGGGGGTCGCTTTTTCAGGTTCGCGGCAACCTGAACGGCGTGCAATGGATGTCAATCCCCCGGTAACGGTGCGTGCCTGCGTTGCCATCGCCGCACCGGTCGATCGCCCCTGGCCGCATCACAATGGAGTTTTTGCTGCAGCGAGGTCGGGCCGAACGATATCAACGGCAGCCGATCCCGGCTTGCTTCTTAATTTCCGCTGATTAACAGCGATGCACCCTTCCACCGGGAAAGAGGCTGAATCGGCAGGTGTGCACGGGCACTGCGGGACGGTTTTGGTTCGGTTCAGGAACTGGCGGTGGTACTGAGGCGTGGGTCTGTTCACTGTCGTCTGAGATCGAGCGTCCAGGGGGTGAACTGTGAGGTGCGGGGTTCGCGCAGGTCGAGTTGTCCTGGGGAGTGTCCAAAGCGGAAGAATCGGGCGGCGCGGCGGCTTTCGGCGGCGAGTGCGTTGATGGGGAAGGCGGAGGGATTGTTTCCGCCTGGATGATCGACGTGGCAGCGGCATCCGCCCAGAGACCTGCGGGCAGCGCGATCGATGACTTCGATGATCAGGGGTGAATGCACACCGATACTGGGGTGCAGGCAGCTGGGTGGTCGCCATGCGCGGTAGCGGACACCGCCGATGAATTCACCGGGTGCGATTCCGGGCTGCAGGGGGACGCGAATGCCATTGACCGCGATGCTCAGATGTGTGGAGTGCAGTCCGGTGGCTTTGATCTGCAGTCGTTCGACGGAGGAGTCAACAAAGCGGGTGGTGCCGCCGCCGCCGGGTTCTTCACCGAGGACATACCAGGGTTCGAGTGCCTGGCGGATTTCGACTTGAACGCCCGCGGTTGTGAAGGTGCCAATGAGCGGACAGCGAAATTCGAATTGAGCACCGAACCATGCGGTTTCGATTGGAATGCCTGCAGCGTTCAGGTGTCGGACAACGTGGTCGAGATCCTGCCAGAGGCAATATGGGAGGAGGAACTGGTCGTGGATGGCGTGTTTCCAGTGGATCAGGGGTTCTAGGAAGGGGCGTTCCCAGAAGGCGAGAGTGAGAGCGCGAACGAGGAGTTGCTGGACGAGGCTCATACGTTCATGGGGAGGCATTTCGAAGCCACGGAATTCGACGAGCCCAAGTCGTCCTGCGGAGTGATCAGGGGAGTAGAGTTTGTCGATGCAGATTTCTGCGCGGTGAGTGTTGCCGGTCAGATCGACAAGGAGGTTTCGGAAGAGTCGATCGACAAGCCAGGAAGGGATCCAGCCGCAGTCAGGTTGTGGAACCTGATTGAAGGCGATTTCAAGTTCCGGGAGGGCATCGGTGCGGCCTTCATCGATTCGCGGCGCCTGGCTTGTGGGCCCGATGAACAGGCTGGAGAACAGATATGAGAGAGACGGGTGGTTATTCCAGAACCCGATGATGGATCGAAGCAGATCGGGGCGTCGGAGGAACGGGCTGTCGGTGGGCGTGGCAGCTCCGAGGACGAGGTGATTTCCGCCGCCGGTGCCGGTGTGGCGTCCATCGAGCTGGAATTTTTCGGTACCAAGCCGGCAGTGTCGGGCGTCGTCGTAGAGTCCGCAGGTGATTTGTTTGAGCTGTTCCCAGCTGGAGGCTGGCTGGACGTTGACTTCGATGACTCCAGGGTCGGGGGTAACCTTAAGCACCTGAATGCGGGGATCGTTGGGTGGGAGATAACCTTCGAGAATCACGGGGAGTTGCAGGCGGTCGGCTGTGTCTTCGATGGAGGCGACAAGGTCGAGGTAATCCTCCAGCGTGCCGACTGGCGGCATGAACACATGGAGCCGGCCGTTGCGGGGTTCGACGCACAGCGCGGTGCGAATCACGGGGCCGGTGAATGTGGAGCCACCTGGATAATCATCGGAGGATTCGGCTGGGTCATCGATGAGTCCGAGTCTTTGCAGGATTTGTGTTTGTCGGCGTGGGGCGGCGGGGTCTGTCGGGGCGGAGGCGAGTCGTTCCTGAGGCACGCGGCGAATTTCTGCGTAGCCGGGGAGGCTGGGGCGGTTGGCGAAGGGGTCGATTGGCGGGATATCAACAGCGGAGGCTGGGAGTGATTCGAGGGGCAGGCGGAGGCCGATGGGTGAATCACCGGGAATCAGAAACAGGCGATGGGAACGAAACGGCCAGAAGCCACTTTCCCAGCGGGCATTGGCCTGCCACCAGGCGCGGCTGAGGGGGAGGACGAAGCCGGCGGGGCGACGTACGCCGCGTTCGAGTGCGCGGCAGAGTCTGCGGCGGTCTTCGTCGGTATCGGGGTCAAACCTGCGGGGGTCAACATCGACCGGCAGTCGTTGTTCAAGTTCGAGCAGGTGAAACATGTCTTCGAAGGCTGGGCGAATCCAGCGATCATCAACATCGAGTCGGCGTGCGAGCTCCAGCATGAAGTCGGCCGCATGATGTTCATCGACGGCTGGGGTGGTGGCACGTGCAGGCTGGTTGGCGGCATCGGGGAGTGGAGCGAGCAGGTCCGGATTTTTCCAGATGGGCTGTCCATCAGTTCGCCAGAGACAGGTGTAGGCCCAGCGCGGAAGTGATTCGCCCGGATACCACTTGCCCTGCCCGTAGTGCAGGAGAGCACCGGGTGCGAACCGCTGTCGCAGGCGGCGAATGAGCTGATCCGAGAGTCTCTGTTTGGCGGGCCCGACTGCGGCGGTATTCCATTCTGCGCCTTCCATGTCATCGATGGAGACGAACGTGGGTTCGCCGCCCATGGTAAGTCGAACGTCGCCGGCGGCAAGGCGTCTGTCGACTTCGCAGCCGAGCTGGTCGATGCGTTCCCAGTCGGCGTCCGAGAAGGGTTTGGTGACGCGCGGGTCTTCATGAATCCGCGTGACACTCATGCGGAAGTCGAAACTGACCTCGGAGTGTTCGACGCAGCCGGAGATGGGAGCTGCAGACTGAGGGGCAGGAGTGGCGGCGAGCGGAATGTGACCTTCGCCGGTGAGCAGCCCGGAGGTGGGATCAAGCCCAACCCAGCCAGCGCCGGGCAGAAAGACTTCTGTCCACGCGTGAAGGTCGGTGAAATCGGATGTCGGTCCGGCCGGGCCTTCCAGCGGTTGCTGGTCGGCAGTGAGCTGAATCAGGTAGCCGGATACGAAGCGAGCGGCGAGTCCGAAGCTGCGGAGCAGGTGGACGAGCAGCCATGCAGAATCGCGGCAGGAGCCGCTGCGTTTGCACAGCGTTTCCGAGGGTGTCTGGACGCCGGGCTCGAGCCGAATTGTGTAGCTGACGGCCTGCTGCACCAGCTGGTTGAGACTGACCAGAAAGTCAATGGTGCGGCGGGGAGTCAGATCGACGGTTTCGCGAAATTGCAGAAGTTCGGGATCGTCGGACCAGGGGTGCAGAAAGGGTTCAAGATCCTGGGCCAGTTCGTCCGCGTAGCTGAACGGAAAGTCAATGGCTTCGTCTTCAAGAAAGAAATCGAACGGGTTGATGACCGTCATGTCGGCGACGACGTCAACCGTAACGATGAACCGGTCTGTTTTCTCGGGGAAGACGAGTCGGGCAAGATAGTTGCCGAAGGGGTCCTGCTGCCAGTTGATGAAGTGACCGTCGGGTTCAACTTTGAGTGACCAGGCGTCGATGGGAGTGCGGCTGTGGGGTGCTGGCCGAAGCCGGATGACCTGGGGACCCAGGCTGATCAGTCGATCGTACTGATAGGACGTCTGATGGAACAGGGCGACTTTGATGGGCATGTGAGTTTACGGAACAGCGGGACGTGGGGCGGCGAATTCGCAGGGCGAACGCGTGCGGATGGTCCTTTGGGAGCAGGGGCGGAATAGGGCGAGCCGCGCGGGCACTAATCATTTCGGAATGATGCCACGAGCTGGTGGGTGTCGAGAGCGTGAGGGCGATCCATGCCAGCAAGTCTCTCTCGGGCGCGCCGCAGGATCTTAGCCAGTGCAGGTAATCGGGGCAAACTGTTCAACGAAAAAAACCCGCGAGCTGCACTCGCGGGCGCGATATATCGATCGTGGTTTCGTCAGAGTACTGTCAGGGCGACGACAGTTGGGCACGGAGCTCGTCAGCTTCGTTCTGAGCGTCAACGGCCACCACGACTGATGTCGTGGAAAACGTGCCATGCACCCGCACGACCGCAACCGAATCTTCTTCCAAACCCAGACACCTTTCGATGCAAGCGTCACGACAAAATTTCCACCGGATTTCGCGATCGTTGTGACGCCGGGGACAGTCCCTGCAGGCGGGGCGGTGGGTGTACAGGAGCGGTTGCTGGCCGGGCGGTAGAATCGTCGCAAACGGAAAAATTGCCAGAATCCGCAACCCCTGCGCGGTCGTCGGGGGGGGGGGCCGCGGTCGCTGTTGCCGGGGGGGGAAAGCGGGCTGTGAGGTGGGCGGCAAACGGTGCTGGTCACTGCCAAAAGGTGCATGGCACCGTAAGCGAAAAATCCATAGAATTTATTGGTATCCGCGTCACTCCGTGTGACACCGGGGACAGTCCCTGCAGGCAGTGCGGCAGGTGTGCAGGAGCGGTTGCTGGCTGGGCGGTAGAATCGCGGCAAACGGAAAAATTGCCAGAATCCGCAGCGCCTGCGCCGTTG
>JBJTOP010000113.1:0-4708 GCA_046074645.1 Planctomycetaceae bacterium
GGACTCGAACGGTTCTGTTCATCGACGAGCTGCACCGATTTTCTCGCAGTCAGCAGGACATTCTGCTTCCGGATGTTGAGAGCGGCACCATCTCGCTGATTGGTGCCACCACGGCCAATCCATTCTTCTCCCTTGTCGCTCCTCTCATCAGCCGCAGCCAGGTGTTTGAGTTCAGGGAACTGTCACAGGCTGATCTTGAGAGTCTGATGCGGCGGGCGCTGGAGGATTCCCGTCGGGGTCTGGCGGCTCACAAGGTTCAGGTCGATGTGGCGGCCCTTGAATTTCTGGCCAGACTCAGCGACGGGGATGGTCGTCGCGCCCTGACAGCGCTCGAAATTGCTGTGCTCTCCGTCGCACGCACGACCAGACACGTGGATCTCGCCGTTGCCGAAGAATCACTCCAGCGACGCGTGATTCGTTTCGATCCCAACGGTGACGATCACTATGATCTTGCCAGTGCATTTATTAAGAGCATTCGTGGGAGCGACCCGGATGCGGCTCTGTACTGGATGGCAAGAATGCTCGAATCCGGCGAAGATCCCCGCTTTATCGCCCGCAGGCTGGTCATCGCTGCTTCTGAGGACATCGGCAACGCCGACCCGCGGGCGCTCCCGCTGGCTGTGGCCGCATGGCAGGCCGTGGAAACTGTCGGGATGCCGGAATGCCGCATCAACCTGGCGCAGGCCGTCACCTTCCTCGCGTGTGCTCAGAAATCCAACGCCGCCTATCTCGCCATTGACGCGGCTCTGGCCGATGTCCGTCAAAACTCAATCCTGCCGGTGCCGATGCACCTTCGTGACGGACATTACGCCGGCGCAGCGCGACTGGGGCATGGTGTCGGCTACCAGTATTCGCATGATTCCCCGGAAGGCTGGACCAGTCAGGACTATCTTGGGGTACCCAAACAGTACTACCAGCCGGTCGATCGCGGCATGGAATCGGAGTTTCTGAAACGTCTGAGCGACCTGCGGGCGCGGCGCAGTCAGGATTTGCCTGCCAGTCAGCGAGGGAGTGTCCTGCCGGACCAGCGGGGAACCGATCAACCATCCTGAAGTGCCGACGGTTGAGTGGAAGTCTTTACTTCACAAACTGAAATTCTCTGGTGTTCAGTACCGCCCAGATGACGTCTTCCCAGGCTTGCTGGGGGTTGGTGTAGGTGCTGAGGTTTTCAGAGACGAAGCGGATTTCGTCGGGAGTGGGGCGGCGACTGAAGGCGGCGAGGTAGATTTCGGTGATGCGATCCTCGACGGATCGTTCCTTATCGCGGCCGAATCGAGCAGCGCGGCCCTGACCGGACTGGAGTCTTCCCTGGACATCGGAGGAATTGAGCAGGTGCAGGGACTGTGAGAGGTTGGCTTCTGCCGAGCGTTCGCATTCACAGGCGCTTTCGGCTTCGGGCTTCCCGAATACCTGCAGGAAGTAGTTGTTGAAGCCGTTATCCGGCAGCTGGACGGCGGTTGTGCCCTGAGGAATGGTACCGAAGCTGGAGGGGGTTTCGGCAACGGCATTAACGGCGTCGTAGAGGACTTCAGCGGTGAGTCTTCGCGGGTAGAAGCGAGAGAAGTTCTGAGTGTCGGCGAGGTTGCTTTCCGTGGGTTCGGAGCTGAGTTGGTAGACGCTGGATTTGCAGATGGTGCGGACGAGGTCTTTGATGTTGAAACGCTGATCGACAAAGTGTTTGGAGAGGGCGTCGAGCAATTCCGGGTTGGAGGGAGGATTGGTGACGCGAAGATCATCTTCGGGGTCCACGATCCCGCGGCCGAAGAAGTGTTTCCAGTAGCGATTCACGAGCGCTTTGGCGAAGAACGGATTGGAGGGTTCGGCCATCCAGTCGACGAGATGCTGTCGGGCGTCGTCCCATGCGGCGATTTCGAGTGGCTGTCCGCCGAGTCCTGTGGGGGGAACATCGAGTCCGGTGCGGGGATTGCGGGCCTTCGGGAGCTGGGATTTGACATAGACGGCATCGGGCTGATTGAGCTGTGGGTTGTAGCGGGAGTTCTTCAGGCCGACCTGGGAGAAGAAGGCTTCGAACCCGTAGTAGTCCTGCTGGCTCCAGCGTTCGAAGGGATGGTGATGACATTTGGCACAGGCCAGCCGCATACCGAGGAACAGTTGTGCAACGTCTTCCATCTGTTGAGTGGAGGTAGCAACTTCGCGGTACCAGGCAGCTGGTGGGTGGGTCTCGGAGTCTCCGGTGGCGGTAAGCACCGAGCGGACGAACTGATCGTAGGGCATGTTGTCACGGAGAGCGCGGCGGATCCAGGCGTGGAAGCGGTAGGTGTACTGGATGTCGGTGGCCTGTCGGCGTTTGTTGCGGAGCACGGCGCCCCATTTGTTGGCGAAGTAATCGGAGTAGCCTGGGCTGTCGACAAGTCGATCGACGAGTCGATCACGTTTGGAGGGATCCTTATCGGCGACGAACTGTTCAGTTTCAGAGACGGAGGGCAGTCTGCCGGTGAGATCGACTGTGGCGCGGCGGATGAACGCGGCATCGTCGCAGAGCTCTGCAGGGGGGATGCCAAGTTGTCGGAGTTTGCTGAAAACAAGACGATCGACAAAGGTTTTTTCGGGGGGTGTGCGATTGACCGGGAGACCTTGTGGGATGACGGCGCGGAACACGCCGACTTCGCCCTGGAAACGCACCATCACGGCAACTTCGCCTGGAACATCTTCAATGGTAATGCGACCGGAGCCATTTGGAATGGCCATTTCGGGGTGATTGGCTTCGTAGGAGGCGAGGCGCGTGACATCGCGAATGGAGCCATCGCTGTAATGAGCGAGGACGGAGAGTTGCTGGCGAGCCTTGAAGTTCATTTCGCGAACGGCGGGGACGGTTTCGATTTTCTTCAGCACAGGATCTTCTTCAGAGCCGTATGGCATGCCCTGTTGAATCCAGCGCGAGACAAGGTCCCATTCGTAAGTGCCGGGGGACATTCGCTGACCGCCACCATGCGGCAGCATGTTGGCTGGTTTTTGCAGAAGAAGACTGTATTCGGGGTCTGCGGGAAAGATTCGTCGACCCCGGTCTTCGTGCACGAGGAACTCGTAGTCTTCATCGGGGTAGAAGCCGAGCAAAGACAGTCGGAAGCCGTTTTGCCCATCGGCTTTTCCGTGGCAGCCCCCGGCGTTACAGCCCAGTTTGGTGAAGATCGGAACGATTTCGTTTTCGAAGTTGACGGGGAGATCTTCGGTGCAGCGAGCGGTCGTCAGATTCAGGGAGGCCGTTTTGCCGGAGGGCTCTGTGGCCGTGACAACGGCGGCGCCGTCGGTGGCGGGAATGACGAGACCTTCGGGGTTGACGGAGAGTATCTGGGGTTTGTCAACCCCGTACGTCACTGAATGAGTCAGGTCGTGTCGCTGGCCACTGGAGTAGACGCCGGTGACCAGAAGCTGCCGACGAGCGTTTCGGCCGACGAGGATTGCTGGCCCCTGAGCTTCGAATTCGATCCGCTGTAAATCACCGGCGGGTCCGAGTCCCGGAGGCGCGGCGCTGACCGGCAGGAACATGCTGGCGAGCAGGAGGAGCGAGGTGGGAAGCAGGCGGGTGGGGGCGGGGGGAAAGCGGAGCATGATCCTCTCCCAGGCTGGCAGGAAGGCGATGTGACCACGCAGAGTTTGATCTTTTTCTTTGCCGGACGCAAGAAGTTCGGGAGGAAACATCAGAAAAACGCGAGGCCCGTGGGCGTTTTTTTTGATTTGTTGGGTGTTTTTGCTTAGTGAACCGGGCTGAAGTCGCCGGTGCCGGGCCGTTTGACCTGAGCGAAAATGCTGCGGGGAGTCAGTGCGGGGGCGCGCGGGTACGTCTCGTTAGCCTGGGTATTGCCAGCCTTCGCCCAGTGGCGTTGAAGTTCTCTGGAATCCTGTGAACAGACGGGAGAAGACCCGGGAGGGTGAGGCTGGGATGACGAAACGGCGTAAATTCGGGCGAATTGGGATGTTTTCAGTTCTGCTCGCCAGTTGACAGTTCTTACCGCGATCCCTTGTGCAGGGACTGTTGGTCTCTCGCAAAGGCGCAAAGACGCAAAGACGCAAAGGAAGAACAGAAGGTTCAAATTTCCAACATTTCCAGCTTTGCGCCTAGGCGCCTTTGCGTGAGGTAAGAGTTGCTGCAGCAAGATGCCAGGCGGCGCGTCTGCATGAAATCCGATAGACGATCGCAAGTGTCCTTAACACCGTTTCGGGCGAATTGGGATGTTTTCAGTTCTGCCTGCCAGTTGACAACTCTCACCGCGATCCCTTGTGCAGGGACTGTTGGTCTCTCGCAAAGGCGCAAAGACGCAAAGGAAGGACAGTAGGTTCAAATTTCCAACATATCGAGCTTTGCGCCCTGTGGCCTTTGCGTGAGGTAAGAGTTGCTCCAGCAAGATGCCAGGCGGCGCGTCTGCATGAAATCCGATAGACGATCTCAAGTGTCCTTAACACCGTTTCGTCATCCCAGGGCGAGGCTGGGGCGTGCGAGTGAGAGAGTAGAAAGTGGAGAGGAGACCGCTGGAGCATGAAGAAAGTCGAGAGTCTCCTCTCTCCTTTCTCCATTCTCCTGCTCTATTTTTTTACGGCAGGTGCCGTCAAAAAATGGATGTCAATCCCCCGGTAACGGTACGTGCCAACGCGGCCATAACCGCATCAGGATCACACCGGGGACGTCAACGGCTGATTGATATCGACCGCACGCCACACTGCGTTTTTGCGACTCAACCCAGCCGCGGGA
>JBJTOP010000114.1:0-9512 GCA_046074645.1 Planctomycetaceae bacterium
ACGTCCTGTTCGCGGGCAGCGCGAATGAAGCGTTTCAGGGCCGTTTCGTTGGATGGTGCGTTGTGGTGTTCGGCGGGATCGTGGATGATGGCGAGGTCAAATCGAGTGCGTTTGCGGGTTCTGGGGGCTGATGCTCGGCGAGCGAGATAGAGTGCTGCGGATTCAGCAACGAAAGGCTTGTGACTGTCCGGCAGCGTGTGCGGGGACGGTGACTGCACGCGATGAATCTGCCAGTGTCCCTGGCTGTCGCGAATGAATTCAAACCTGAGCATTGGTGCAGCGAAGAGGTTGAACAACTGGAGCGCCAGCTTGTCGTAGCGGCGGGCAAGATTGCGACCGAAGTAAACGCTCAGCGTGAATTCGCTGCTTTGCAGTGGACCGAGGTTTTGCTGGATGAGTTCGTCGAGTTCGTCAGACAGGACGCGGACGGACGTGCGGTTGCGCAGATCCTGAAGAGTGATCACGCCGGGGAGTGGTTTGTGGCCGCGGGCTTCGGCCAGCAGAGAAACGTAGTAACCCGTGGACTGGTAGCGGTATGAACGGCAGAGATTGATGATGCGACAGGAGCGGTTTTCGGAGGAGAAGTCGGGGGACGTCAGATAGGCCTGAGCATCGATGACTTCGGCGCCGGGCGTTTCGAACGGCCAGTCGCGAACGTCCGAGACGACAATGAGAACGGTCATTCGACGTACCAGGTATTGATCAGACGACGGTTGAATGAGAAGCCTGGAGCGATTGCCGGGCCACCTTGATGGATGAGTCAGATATCCAGTTCGCGGACATCGAGTGCGTGCTTTTCGATGAATTCGCGTCGAGGTTCGACGGCATCGCCCATCAGCACGCGGAAGATTTCATCAGCGGCCGCGGCGTCTTCCATGCGGACCTGCAGGAGCGTGCGTTTTTCCGGGTCCATGCTGGTGTCCCAGAGTTCTTCCGAGTTCATTTCGCCGAGACCTTTGAAGCGGGTGACGACGAGTCCTTTTTTGCCGAGCTTTCGGAGTTCTTCAAGGAGATCGCGAAGGCTGGTGAGAGGAACTCTGTCGTCGTCGCGTTCAATCACGAACGGGTAGACGGGTTCGGCGTTGCGAAGTCCTGGTGGTGTGAAATCGGCGACGAAGAATCCGTAGTCCCGCAGCTGTGCGAAGACGTCGTTGAGGGTACGGATTTCGTGGAGATCGATGAGTTGGGCGTTGGTGGGACGAGCGGGTTCTGAGGTGGCGGCGGGTGCGGGTGCAGCAGGGGCTGGTGCTTCAGGTACTGGTGCTGTGTCATCGGTGGCCTCGGTAGCGGTGGCCGGGGCGGGGGGCTGGAGGCTGCGGAGGAAGGCTTCGGCTTCATCACGTTCCATGAACCAGCGTTCGGTATCGCTGTAGAGGACTCGGTAGCGGGGGAGCCGCGATTTTTCGCTGGCGTTAAACTTGAGCAGATAGCGGATGTCGATGCCGCGACGTTCGAGCAGTTCGAGGGGCTGTTCCATGCGTTCGACGAGGCTGACGAGTTTTTGCAGGAGTTCTCCGGCGAACGGAGTATTATCGGCCTTGACGACGAGTCGCGAACCATTCATGCCGAGCGAAATGAGTTCTGCCATCATCATGGGCTGCGTTTGCACGTAGCGGGTTTGCTTGCGTTGCACGACGCGGAAGAGCGGCGGCTGAGCAATATAAACGTAGCCACCCTGAACAAGTTCCCGCATGTGTCGGAAGAGGAATGTGAGCAGGAGTGTGCGGATGTGGCTGCCATCGACGTCAGCGTCGGTCATGACGATGATTTTGCCATAGCGGCGTTTGCTGATGTCCATGTCTTCATCGCCACCGGCAGGAGACAATCCAACGGCGCGAAAGAGGTTGGTGATTTCGGCATTATCGAGGACTTTGACGAGCTGTGCTTTTTCGACGTTGAGGATTTTGCCGCGGAGCGGGAGGATGGCCTGGATGGAGGAGTCGCGTCCGGTGTCTGCGGAACCACCGGCGGAGTCTCCTTCGACGAGGTAGAGTTCGGTGGATTCGAGGTCTCGGCTGCGGCAGTCGCGGAGCTTTTCAGGGAGTCCGCCGGTGGTGAGTGCACCTTTGCGGCGAACCATGTCGCGTGATTTGCGGGCGGCTTCGCGGGCTTCGGCCGCCATGATGGCCTTGGCAACCAGTTTTTTGGCGATGCCGGGGTTTTCTTCGAGGTACCGTGTGAAGGCGGTGTTGACGACTGACTGCACGGCCGCTTCGACTTCTGCGTTGGTGAGTTTGACTTTGTTTTGCGAGGTGAATTTGGGATCGGCGACACGGACAGAGACGACGGCAGTGAGTCCTTCGCGGAAGTCTTCACCCTGGGGGGGGGTGTCCTTAAAGAGGTTGCCGGCTTTGGCGTAGTTGTTCATGGTGCGGGTGAGGGCTGCGCGGAAGCCGGACAGGTGTGTACCGCCATCGGGGTTGAAGATGTTGTTGGCGAAGGTGAGCACATTTTCGGTGTAGCCGTCGTTGTACTGCATAGCCACTTCGACGACGACCCCGTCGGCTTCATCGAGCACTCTGAAGACGTCTGAGGTGAGGGGTGTCTGGGTGCGGTTGAGGTACCGGACGAATTCAACAAGTCCCTGTTCAAAGTGAAAGGCTTCAGTTTGTCCGGATCGTTCGTCGCGGATTGTGATTTTGATGCCGGGAGTGAGAAATGCCAATTCCCGCATGCGGCGGCTGAGAGTGTCGAGCGAGAAGCGGGTTTCGGAGAAGATGGTGGGGTCTGGGAGAAAGCTGAGTCGTGTGCCTGTGGAATCGGTGCGGCCGAGTTGCCTGAGTTGTGAGACGGCGCGGCCTTTTTCGAAGTCCATCACCCAGACGGAACCCTGACGGCGGATTTCTGCGGTGAGCCATGAGCTGAGGGCGTTGACGGCGGTGATACCGACGCCGTGGAGTCCACCTGTGCCCACTCGATAGCCGCTCTCACGGTTGAATTTGCCGCCAGCGTGAATTTCGGTGAGGACGACTTCGAGTGCGGAGCGACCGTCGCCCTTAACAGCATCGACGGGGATACCGCGACCGTTATCGACGATCGAGATGCTTTCGTCGAGATTGATGACCACTTCGATTTCGCTGGCGAACCCGTTCACAGCCTCGTCGATGCTGTTATCGACGACTTCGTAGACGAGGTGATGCAGACCGGGAGCACTGGTGTCGCCGATATACATGGCGGGGCGGGTCCGAATGCCTTCGACGCCCTTGAGATGCTGGATTTCCGCTGCGCCGTAGTTGCTGGGGGATTCGGGGACCGTGGCGGGCGGGGATGTGGTGGGTGTGGACGCTGCGGTGGCGGCGGCGGGAGTTGTGTCGGGGGAACCGGAGGTGGGATTGGTTGATTCTTCGGACACGATGGGGTTTTCCTGGGTCAGGCGCGAGCACGTCGGCAACGCAGGGCACGAATGCCGGAATCCGGGAGCTTTGCCTGAAGTTGTTTGAGGATGGATTCCTGGTGATAGCTGTGGATTTCCTGGAGGGCCGCACTGTTGGTGACGGAGACTTCAAGAATTCCTTCGCGGATTTTTACGGCGCGGCTGTGCCGCGCGAGTTCAGGTCCGACAGCCTGTTTCCAGGCGTCATTGAGCAGATCTGTGGCGGACCGTTCGAGCAATCCGCGGGAACGGATCAGTCTTTGGACCGCATTCCCGATGGAGCCGGGAAGTCGTGGGAGATCGTCGGAGTGACCTTGCAAGGCGGATGCCTTCAGCGGTTCTGAGTGAGAGGCATAACGACGTAGGTGTATGAGTCTTCGACGCGAAAGACGGCTGCCGTCTCGGTGTCGGTGAGCTGGAGTTCGACGGTGGATTCGGGTGAGAGGACGCGGAGGAATTCGGAGACGAATTTGGGGTCGAACGTGATGCGCAGTTCCGGGTGAGGGAATTCAATCGGCATGCTGATCTGAGATTCTCCGACGCTTCCAGCCTGGCTGCTGAGTGTCAGGTGGGAATCGTGGAAGCAGAAATCGACACCGCGACTTTCTTCGTCAGTGACGATTTGTGATTGGCGAACGGCTGAGAAGAACGGTCCAACAGGAATCGGAATGGAGTACTGGCCGGCGGCGGGAATCACGTCGCGATACCGTGGGAAGCGACCTTCGACGAGTCGACTGGTGATGGTGCAGTTTCCGGAACGCATGACAACGTCGCTGTCATGGACGGCGATTTCCACGAATTCGGCGGAGGGATCGATGGAACGTTCGAGCAGGGCCATGGCTTTGGTGGGGACGACGGTGGTGCGAGTTGGCATGTTGGGATTGCCGTGAGGTTCGCAGGCGGCAGTGGCTACGGCGAGCCGACGGCTGTCGGTGGCTGCAAGGGTGACAGTGCCGGCACCGAATTCCAGCAGGAGTCCCCCGAGGGCGTAGCGAGTGCTTTCAGTGTCGGTGGCAAAGGATGTGCGGCGGATCATGGTTCGAAAGACGGCCGCAGGAATTCGGAAGAAGTCCCATTCCGTGAAGGTGGGAACAGGTGGAAATTCGGCGGGATCTTCGGAGGAGAGTCGGAATTTGGATGAGTTGGTGCGGAGGAGGATGTTGCGTTCCTCAATTTCCAGCGTGAATGTTTCATCCTGCAGTTCGCGAAGGATGCTGGAGAGTCGCGATGTGGGGAGCAGGGCTTCGCCGGCGGACACGGTGCTGATTCCGCTGACGATGCAGCGGATGCCCATTTCCTGGTCGGTGCCGACGAGTTCCACGGCGGTCGCGGAGACTGACAGGAGGACGTTTTTGAGCACGTCCCGGGGAGTCCGCGAGGGCACAGCTGAAGCCGCCAGCGAAAAGGCTGCGGAAAACAAGGCGCGGTTACAGGTGAGGTGCATTCGAGGTCCTGTCTGAGAGCGGAAAAAGACGCCTGCCCGGGCGGGCGGTGATGCCGCCAGAGTGAGCTGAGGATATTAGCAGAAAACCGCTGCGTTGGAAGCCGCAGACGAGCGCTTGTCTGGTGGGATTGGAGTGAGTCAGTCGAGGTCTCTGAAAGGGAGTTTTGGGCCACTGCGTTCGGCCAGTCCCTCCTTGAAATGGCGGCGACAAACAGACACGTAACTCTCATTGCCCCCAATCCGAATCTGTTCGCCCGATCGGATCGGCCGCCCCTGCTCGTCTATCCGCAGCACCATCGTGGCTTTGCGGCCGCAGTGACAGATGGTCTTGATTTCTGAGAGCACATCTGACCACGCCAGCAGATGCTGGCTGCCTTCAAACAGATTGCCCTGAAAATCGGTTCGCAGCCCATAGCACAAAACCGGCACGTTCAACCCGTCAGCGACCTCGCCAAGGTCATAGACCTGGCGGCGTGTCAGAAACTGCGCTTCGTCCACGAACACACAGGAGACGGGATGAGACGCGAGCAGCTCCTGAATGAGCGTCAGCAGGGAGGCAGCGGGGGAAAATGTCGTCGCCGCCGCCGACAGACCGATCCGCGAGGCGATGCACCCGTCGCCGTCACGGGTATTGAGTTGCGGGGTGAGCAGGAGCGGGTGCAGGCCACGTTCGCGGTAGTTCCAGGCAGCCTGAAGCAGGCTTGTTGATTTACCAGCATTCATGGAGCTGTAATAGAAGTACAGCTTGGCCACTTCAGGGCTCCTCACGGAATTCGCCGTGCAGCGTCAGCACGAGCTGGCGACGACCGCCGTGATTGCGGTGTTCACACAAACAGATCCCCTGCCATGTTCCCGTACAAAGCTGCCCCCGCGATACCGGGATTGACAGCGAGGAACCAGTCAGCGCCGCTTTGACATGAGCCGGCATGTCGTCCGCACCTTCAATCGTGTGCACCCACGGCCAACTCTCGGGCGCCAGTCGATCAAAGGCCATCGCGAGATCCCGACAGACATCCGGGTCGGCATTCTCCTGGAGCGTCAGCGAGGCCGATGTGTGGCGAATAAACACATGCAGCAGCCCCGTGGTGCAGCCAGACAACTCCGGGATCGCTCTGAGCACATGCCCGGTAATCAAATGAAAACCCCTCGGGAACTCCGGCAACTGCAGTTCCTTCTGAATCCAGTGACTCACATGTACATCCGTGTCAGCAGGGAGTGGAGGTGGGAGGTCACAATGGCCAGCGAGAAGCCTGCCGGAACAGGATACTCTCGGCCATCCAGCCATCCTGCTGCAACAGACAACAAACAACAAAGAACAGACAAATCAGCTAAGCGTCTTCTGAAGGCTTCTGGTGTTCTGCGGGCTGAGGAAACGGGCGTTCGCCGAGTATCTTCTCTATGGACTCGCGTTCCAGATCTTCGGATTCAAGGAGTGCATTCACGAGGGCCGTCATGCGGTCACGGTAGCGGGTGAGCAGTTCGATAGCGGCGTGTTCGGCGTCCTTAATGATCCGCTGAACTTCCATATCGATCAGGCGAGTGGTTTCTTCGCTGAATTCCCGGTAGGTGTGCATTTCTTTTCCGAGGAAGGGGTGTTCTTCGGATTGGCGGAAGGACACGGGGCCGATGACATCGGACATGCCCCAGCGAGCGACCATGCGGCGGGCGATGTTTGTGGCCTGTTCGATGTCGCCCTGAGCTCCGGCGGAGTATTCGTTGAAGATCATTTTTTCGGCGGCGCGGCCGCCCATGGTCATCACGATGCGGGCTTTGAGCCGTCGTTCGCCGAGGTTGTGTATTTCGCTTTCGGGCATGAGCTGAGTCACGCCGAGGGTTCGTCCGCGGGGCACGATGGAGACTTTATGGACGGGGTCCACGCCTTCCTGAGCCCATGCGAGGATAGCATGACCGGCTTCGTGCCAGGCGGTAAGTTCCTTTTCGCGACGATCCATTTTTTCGTCCCGCGGAGCTCCCATGGTGACGATGTCCTGGGCGTAGCGGAAGTCGCTCATTTCCACCTTGCGTTTGTCTTCGCGAGCGGCTTTGAGGGCGGCTTCATTGACCAGCTTTTCAAGTTCAGCACCGCTGTAGCCCATGGTGGTTCGGGCAAGTCCGTCAAGATCGACGTTGTCTTCGAGGGGTACACGGCGAGTGTGCACTTTGAGAATGCCGAGGCGACCGTCGCGGGCCGGGAGATCGACTGTGACGTGTCGGTCGAAGCGACCGGGCCGCAGGAGTGCCGGGTCGAGCACGTCACTGCGATTGGTGGCAGCCAGCACGATGACAGTTTCACCCTGCTGGAAGCCGTCCATTTCGCTGAGGATCTGGTTAAGCGTCTGCTCGCGTTCGTCGTGCCCACCGCCAACGCCGGCGCCGCGGACGCGACCGACGGCGTCGATCTCGTCGATAAAGACGATGCACGGAGCAGATTCGCGGGCGGTTTTGAAGAGATCTCGAACGCGGGTGGCGCCCACCCCCACAAACATCTGAATGAACTCAGACCCGTTAATTGAGAAGAACGGCACACCCGCTTCGCCCGCAGTCGCCCTGGCAAGGAGCGTCTTGCCGGTTCCGGGAGGACCGACAAGGAGCACTCCCTTGGGGATCTTGGCGCCCAGGCGGGTGAAGCGGCGAGGATTCTTGAGAAATTCAACGACTTCCTGGAGGTCCTGCTTGGCGCACTTGAGTCCCGCGACATCTTCGAAAGTCGCGGACTTTTCGCTCTTCTCGAACCGCCGGGCCGGGCTGCGGATGAACCCGCCCATCATACCGCCGGCACCAAAAGGGTCGGCGGACCGCCGCAGCATCGACCACATGAAAAACAGGAAAATTACTGGAAGAAAAACCCAGATGAACAAATCTCCCAGGCCCACTGGCGGAACTTCGTTGATGGCAATATGCACTTTCTGCTTCAGGAGTTCGTCCATCAGCCCCGAATCCCTTGCGGATGCGGGAGGCAGGCCACAGTTAAACTGAGGCATCAGCTTGCCGGTGAGTTCCGGGGGGGGAACGGGGAGTGATTTCCAGTTGCCTGTGAGCACGTTCTCGTGGAAAACAACGTTCTTCACAAGGCCAGCAGACAGCTGTTCACGGAAAAATGAGTACGCGACTTCGGTGCCGTGATTTTTCGGAGAACTGCTCCACGTGAGCACCGAAATGACGGCAGCCAGCACGAGCAGAAGCAGCGTCATGGAACTGAAACTAAACCGACGCGGCTCACCGCCCGAGGACCCGGACGGCCTGGGAGGTGTAGGAGGAGTTGGGGGCGTGGGTTTTCCTGAGGGATCGCTCATGCAACGACTGTTTCCGTCACAAATTGGCTGGGCGGCAGTCACTGATCGGGAGACCAACCAGTGATGCAGGGGCGGAGATTACAGAAGCGGAAGCGGTCTCGCAATTCAACCCGCTGCAGAATGCCCCACCTGAGATTTTCAAATTGCACTCACCTATTATATAGGTTCCACTTCTCGCGATGAGCCCTGTTGTTCTCCCCTTCACCCTCCGAATTTCCCAAAATGCCGCGCCATTTCATCCGTCTCAATAGCCAATGGCTCCTTCCCAGCGCCCCGCGCCACCCCAGTTCCACCGATTACTTTCGACTCCCCGCCCCAGTCTCCCGGACAAATCCAGCGGAAAAACAACCGTGGATAGTCCAGCGACACTTTCACGCCCCAACCGGAATTACTGAACAAACAAGTGTACAATTGCAGATTGAAATCCTGCACGCCACTCCCGCAATAGTCCTCAATGGGCACTCCGTTGCGTCGGAACACCATGCGCACGACCCATCAGATCCCGGTGTCGGCACATTCTGGTTTCCGATCGCTCCTCTGCTGCAGCGATTCAACCTTGTCCTCGTCGAGCTTGAAGTCACTCCGGTCGCAGAATCCTTGCAGTTGCCGACACTGGTTGCCGTGGCGATCGTGATTGACGATGGGCTCTGACGGAGGGTGTTTCCGCTTTTGCGTCGTGCGGAGAAGCGGGCTGGGACCCTGCGGGCAGAGGTTTTGTCTGAATTGCAGTCAAAGCAGGTGGATCGTGGGAGGGCAAGTCTGGGATGGTGAAGCGATGTTAAAGACACGTGATTTCGTTCTTTGAATTCGCTCCACCGTGATAAGGCGTGCGGGAGATGTCAATCCCCCGGTAACGGTGCGTGCCAACACGGCCAGAACCGCATCAGGAACGCAGCAAAGCCTGACCGGCCGATTGACATCGACCGCACGTCACACAGCTTTTGTGCCCGCGATCCAACCGCGGGATGTCAACTGGAAGGCGGAACTGAAAACATCCCAATTTGTCACGCTTTTTATTTTTTCAGCATCCGAGAGCGAAGTTCCTGCTGAGCCGCACCGGCAGCGCGATCGGGGCGATTTCACAGGGGTGATGTCAGCGTTCTTTGCCCGCGGACTGCCGTCCGGGGCATTGCGCAGCATCAGATGGCATCCGCCATTCCGGGACGTCATCGCGGACGATGAAGGTTAAAAAGAGTACTTTTTCTTAAACACAGAGGACACAGAGTTTCAGGGCATAACGCAGTGGATTCAGCACTATTGGCGAATGGATTGGTGATCAAAGCACAGCCCTGAGGTGCATGGCACCTGCAGCTCGCCCCACTGCGTTTTCGGCCTGTAAGGCCTGTTCCACCAGCCTCGCATGAAATGCCAGGTCAACACCAGCCCGCGAGCTCGTCGCCCT
>JBJTOP010000115.1:0-12861 GCA_046074645.1 Planctomycetaceae bacterium
CTTCCTTTGCGTCTTTGCGCCTTTGCGAGAGACCAACAGTCCCTGCACAAGGGATCGCGGTGAGAGCTGTCAACTCGCAAGCAGAACTGAAAACATCCCAATTCGCCCGAATTTACACCGTTTCGTCATCCCAGCCTCGCCCTCCCAGTTCTTCACCCGTCCTTTCACAGGATCCCAGAAAACTTCAAGGCCATTGGGCTCCTGCCTGGCACTCTGGCTGCCTTCTGCAGCCACTCCTGTTCTAATCAGCGCCACGCCAACCAACAGACCACGCGAGCAGCAAACCTGTTGATGGATCAAAGCGATAAATCCCGCGGGTCTGCGAGCTGGCCCCCAGCTTCCCTCCAAACCGCTACCCCAAAATCGCCCTCCGTTTGCCAATACCTCTCCACAGGCCAAACTCTGTCTCCCGTCTGACCAGCGCACGGTCACACCCATCCTCGAAGTGTGCTTTCAAGTCTGACCGGAACCGACGCACCCAACGTCCCGCCCAGTGTCAGCCCAGCAGAGTCCTTTGCAGGGACTGTCCCCGGCACCGGTTAAATTGGTGCGGACTTCGGCGATTCTGCGGTCTGCGACGGTTGTGCCGTCCAACCCACTACCGCTTCTCCATGTCTGCCTCAGCAAATACAGGGACTGTCCCCAAAGTCGTGCCGGTATTACAAATTCAGGTGAAATCCCTGTTGCCCAGGGCTTAAAGCGGCAGACACTCCACGCTGGCTAAACCTTTTTTCTGCCCCCGTCCCCCGCTCCTACTCCTGACACCACGGCCGCAGGGACTGTCCCCAGCAAGAGATCCCATAGTGCGGATGCTGACGATTCTTTGCTTTGGGACGGTGCTGCCGTCAAGCCAACTGCTATCCCCCCAAAGCCTGCCTCAACGACCGCCGGACTTGCCCCGGAACTATGATCTGTACACCCGTCTTTCGCGAATTTTCAGAGATTCTGCACTCGAGCACCATGCGGCTTGCGACGACGTTTGAAAGGTGAGAATCGTGTATGATTTTCGCTGAGAGAATTCCCCAAAACTCGTGCGAACAAGGTCACTGCAACGCTCCGATCTCATCTCGAAACGGCTGCAACACCCAGGCGGACAGGTGCCAGAACCACGAAATCAAACTGGACTCATTTCGATTTTCGTAGCATTTTCCCACACGAAGCTGGCGAAGACAATTTCAGAACGGAGTGGGAAACCTTTGTGGAATAATTACGGCCAGACGGCAGGCATTGCTGCTTGATTGACATGGCCTCGTATCCACAACACACCAGCAAATGCTGGTCCTGAGATCGCTGTTCCTTGTTCACACCGACTCGAGGACAACCAGCGACCAGTGGCCCACGTAACCAGCAAAACACGTTGACGGCGTCCCGCAGGTCTGGGGCTGACGATCGATCGGCAGGGAGATTTTAAGCTATGAAACAGTGCTGTTACGTCAACCGAAAAGACAGCAAAACACTGGATTTTCGCACTCAGTAAATGCATCTCAGATGCTGGCAAATTGCGTTCCGCGCTGACCGACATTCACAACGGGACTTTGGACCACAGGAATAACCGGCACATTCCCAAATTACGTATGCCCATATGTACACACCTAATCGTTTTTGTTGTCCCACCTATAGTAATTCAAACAAATGCCTCTACAAAAATATTGACTTTGGTCACGACGGCATAGAAACTCGCACGCGATATGCAATTTACTCAGTATTTTCAGTCTTTTTTGCCTCAGGTGTTCCGCTATGGCTCGTTCACCCCGCTGCGAATATTTCACTCCGGATCAGCAGGCTTTCGTTCTCGCGATCTGCCACTCCAGCCGAACTGCACTGGCTCAAGACCATGACATCTCTGACTCAGCAACGGATACTCACAGAGTCCAATTCGTCGAGGAACTCATCCGCGTTTTTGCTCACTTGTTTTGTGTTTCCGTCCACTCCCAATCGGTGCTTCCGCATCAAATTCGCCTCGTCCTCGAAGCTCATCCGGAACAAGCTCAAAAGCTGGACGACACTGAAGTTGCTTTCCGCTGGCTCAGCCTGTGTCCTTCTCTAAGGCCTCCGAAGCTGCGATCCTGCGAACCGACGCGGGAAGAGATCCTCAAAATGTGTGCTGATCCCAACCGCATTGCTCAGATTCGCCGTCAGCTCAGCGATATCTCCTGGTTTATGCGTCTGCTGCTGCAGCGAACTGCCCTGTTCTGCAATCAGGAAGATGACTTTCAAGGGCATTTCTGGAGCGACAGGTACCGATCGATCCTGCTACTTGGCAAACAGTTTCGCTTGCTTGGTCTTCTGCACGTCGATCTCGGTGCGATCTGCCGTGATCCAGACAAACCGTTTTCCAGGCAGGAATTCGCATCAGCGATTCTTCGCTTGCTCGAACTTCTGGAAACAGAGAAACATCAAGCGTCTTCGAACGCCCCTGAAGATGATTCAACGTCGCCCTGTTCTAACTCAACCACCTGTAGTGGCCAGGATCTTCCAGCCACGGTCTCTCCCACTGGCCAGGATGCTGCCACCTCGCAAGCGATGATTGACTTCAACAATTCCTCAAAGTCCGCTGCGGCGACTCAGCGAGACTGCCACGAGTACACGGGGGTGACTCTGCAGTTGGCTGAGTATCCTGAACTGCTCAAAGCGATTCAGAGTGAGATCAGCGGGCAGCCGGTCGATAGTATTCCAAATAGTCTTTCGCTGATCATGAGCGAAGTCCGGCTGACGAGGGAAGCGCTGGCTGCGTTCGTTTGCAACTTTGATCTGCTCTTCAGTCACGTCGCTGGCAGTCCAATGAAAATGGCAGCTTTCGTCACAAACGTGAGCAGACGTCGAGCATGGGTGACGCCTGAGGCTCGCGAGTTTTTTCGTCGCAGCGGTCTGGCATCAACCGCTGCCTGCTTGTCCAGAAGAAACATTCTGGTTCTTCAAGACAGCCCTGTAATTTGTGACTGAGCACGGTTTTGGTTACAGACTCCTTCTGGGTACCGGAAAGTAACCGCCGAACCGTCCGACATCGACGCCGGCTTCGCTTGCGCCATCGGCCAGGACCTTGATGATCTGAGGCGTCGCTGAGCCCAGATGCTGTGGTGGACTGTAGTAAAACATTAAGCCGGAGCTGTCGGGCAACAACTGGGGACAGCAGTTCTGTCCCGGACGACTAGTCGGCTTGATAAGCCCAAAGCCATCGACGTTTACCACGTGAAGGTCAAACGACTCAGGCCTGCCGCGTCCATCCATCGACACCATCGCTGCACGAAAGAAAAAAGTCAGTTTGCTTCTTAAAAAGCTCCTTCTGTAGCAAGCCCGGGGTCGCTACTCGTTCATTCGCGGCAAAGGCAACATCACGGCCATGAGGCGACCACGAAGGGGCATCTGCAAGCGCGAAGGGTGCTGAAAGCAGCGTCTCGCCCGATTCTGTCCACAGATAGATTCCGACATGGCCATTCTCGCGCCCAGATGCGAAGGCGAACTCAAACGAGAAATTCTCAGCACGGGCAGTGCTGGCGACCAGCGAAATGCTCAGAACCGTGGAGATTGCACGACTGCCGCCAGATCCTCTCACGAAGTGGCCTGCGCGAAGTGGTGCAGACACCGGTTGTGTGCCCGCCTTGGTCCTCCGAGGCAAACACCGCTCAACGGCCGCCCTGAACCTTGAAGAAAAAAACATCCACACTACTATAAATTTCACCACCGCGTTTTCAAGTCTGCCGTTGAATCTGGACGGACAGCCTCCATCAACGTTCTAATTGCGCATAGCCTCTCAATCGCACCACTAGTAGAAATTCTGATCAATACCCCCCCAACGTTGCCCCTTGCCGGTGCGTCTGCAGGGACTGTCCCCGGCGTTGTATCAACTGGTGCGGGAGATGGCGATTCGATTGCTTGTAACGATTCTGACGTTTCCCAGAGCTCCCCGCCTCCACACCTGATGCTGCGTCTGCAGGGACTGTCCCCCGCGGTGTATCAGATGGTGCGCGAGCTGGCGATTTGATTGTTTGTAACGATTCTGACATTTACCCGGGTTACCCGCCTCCGCAGTTGCTGCTGCGTTTGCAGGGACTGTCCCCAGTTTTGCTCGGGGGGGGGGGTGATGTCCAAAGGCCGATGCGCGGTGTTTCGTTACTGCGGCAGCAGCAAGTGACAGCAACTGCTGTGGTGTTCGCATGGATACTATTCAGAATTGGGGGACAGACTCGCCCTGCACGCCTTGCTGCCCTCTGGGGATGTCGCTGGCTGTCAGGATACTGTCAGGATACTCTCCGGGAGGCGGGGCCGGTGCTCATTCTTTTTGCCTGCTTTTCTCCGGGAATTTTCCTGATACAATCATGCGTCGAGCGAACAGCGGAGGTTGGATTTTTCGGGTGAATTCGGTTTTGCAGCGGGTGAAAAGGAGAGAAGAATGGGACGGTCGAGTTTTGCACGGGCATGGCTGTTACTGGCAATTTGTATCGCTCCGTTGTCTGCAATTGCCGACGAGCGTCCAGCAGATCTGGTGGAAGCGGTAAAACCATTTGCTATGGTAGTTTCCGGTCGCGAGTCCGCGTTTACTCTGACGGGTACTGCATCGATCCCGATCGATGGTCGGCTGCAGCCAATCGACCTGCAACTTGTCCGCTACGACGGAGAGAGTTTCGATCTGGAGCTGACGCATCCGGAGTACGCAATTCGGATTTCCCGTCGTCCCGAGTCAACTCTGCTGCTGCTCCCTAAGCACCGCACGGCTTTCGTGGGGAGTGGCGTGGTTTCGGAATCCGACAGTCTGTCACCGTCCGGAGTTCTGCCACGGTTAATCTCTTCCGCTTCGCAGCTCACAGCAGGCACATTCGTAATCAATCTGCTGGGAGGTGGCAACATTGACGACGTGCTGAAGTTCTTTGCCGTTCAAGCGAAGCTCGATACGCGGTTGAACGAAGGTGTCTGGAAGTCCGGTGATGTGCAGCTCACTTTTCCCGAGTCGGGCCGGGTAGACGTGGCGGTCAACGACATCAAGGCCACCTTGAAGGTTTCGCTGAAAGCCCTGGAGCGCCCAGCGGTCGAAGTGCCAGGCGACTACAAGTTAACAGAACTCACCCGTGAAGAGCTGGAGCGCACCTTTGTTCGCGGAGTGCGTCGCGCGACAGAGATTCTGCAGCCTGGTGCTCAGCTGATAACCCCGGAGCAGCAGACTCGAGCTCACGAGAACGGCCGATTGCAGTGGATTGACGGTCAGCGCGTGGTGACGCTCTGGGGCACACCCGAAGAAATGGGCACGGCCCACGGAAAGCTCCTGCCTGAAGAATCCCGTCGCTGCATGGAGTCGGTGCTGTATTCGTTTGGTGCTGCCAATGTGGTTCGTACCGGTCGTTGGTTCCGCCATGATTTGCTGGACGCTTTTGCCAGGTTGTCGCCGCACATTCCTGAGAGGCATCGGCGTGAGACACGAGCCTTGGCGAGCGCTCTGAATATGGACGCCGAAACCGTTGAAGTGCTCAACGTTTTCCCTGAACTCTTCCACTGTTCCGGCTTTGCAGTTTTCGGATCTGCGACCGTCGATGGAAAGCTCTATCATGGCCGAGTTCTGGACTACATGACGACGATTGGACTGCAGGACGCCTGCACAACGTTCATCGTGCGTCCGGAGGGCATGATTCCATTTGCAAACGTGGGATATGCGGCTTTTATTGGCAGTGTGAGCGGAATGAATGCGGAAAAGATCTCTTTAGGTGAAATGGGAGGCCGAGGCGAGGGACTCTGGGACGGCGTCCCAATGGCAACTCTGATGCGTCGAGCTCTTGAAGAATGTGACAGCCTTTCTGAAGTTGAGGAACTTTGGCGAACGAGCCCGAGGACCTGCGAGTACTACTATGTATTTGCGGATGGCGAAACCAATGAGGCCGTCGGTGTGGCAGCCACGCCGGAGTCAATTGAATTTATCAAACCGGGCCAGTCTCACGAGCGGCTCGGCGATGGCATCCGCGACACAGTGGTGCTCTCAGCCGGCAGTCGTCTGACGGAGTTGCGTCGTCGTGTGCAGGAGAAGCACGGGAAGCTGGATACTCAGCTTGGCCAGTGGTTGATGAGCCGTCCGGTGGCAATGGAAAGCAACCTGCACAACGTCTTGTTTGTCCCGGCAGATGGTTTGCTTTACGTGGCCAATGCGAGTCATACAAAGCCAGCCGCAGAGACGCCGTATGTGAAGATTGACTTAAAGGGCCTGCTGGCGGACGGAGAGGCTCGAGTCACGGGCAAATAAGCTCGAATGTCCTGTCGTTTGGCCCCTGAATCCATGGTTACGGAACCATCCTTCACCCCTGCACCGCTCACGATTGGCAAATGGCGGCTGAATTTGCCGGTGGTGCAGGCAGCCTTAAGTGGCTACAGCGACTGGGCAATGCGGGCGATTGCGCGGGAGTGCGGTGCGCCCTACTCGATTGCCGAAGTGGTGATTGACACCTTTGTGACCAGTCTTCGGAATCGGCAGCGAACGCGGCATCATCTGCATGTAACGGATGCAGATCATCCGTGTGGTGCCCAGTTGATGGGAGCAGAGCCGGAGACATTTGGCCCGGCGGCATTGCGTCTGGTGGAAGCGGGTTTTGATGTGATTGACATCAACTTCGGCTGTCCGGCGAAGAAAGCCTCCGGGCGTTGCCGGGGCGGCTATCATCTCGGGCAGCCTGCGGTTGCGGTGGAGATTCTGAAACGTGTCAGGGAGGCGGTTCCATCATCAATTCCAGTGACGGTCAAAATGCGTCGGGGGCTTGATGATTCGGAGGAGAGTCGGGGGCAGTTCTTCCGCATATTGGAGGCTGCAGCGAGTCTGGGCCTTGCGGCGGCAACAATTCACGGGCGGACGGTTGAGCAGAAATATGCTGGCCCGAGTCGTTGGGATTTTCTGCGGGAGGTGCGACGAGCTTTTCCGAATATGACCTTGCTTGGGAGTGGCGATTTATTCACGGCAGCCGACTGTGTGCGGATGTTGCGTGAAACCGGTGTCAATGGCGTCACGGCAGCACGAGGAGCCATTGGCAACCCCTGGATTTTCCGACAGGCGGCGGCGTTATTGCGGGGCGAACATTTACCAGCGCCGCCGAGTGTATTTGCGCAGCGGTCGCTGATTGAGCGGCACTACGCACTGGCATCTGAGGTGCTGCCTGTGGAGCAGGTGCTGCGGACGGTGCGTCGATTCTGTCTGTTCTATGCCGCCTGGCATCCTCAGTGTGTTGAGGTGCGGAATGCCTTTGTGGCGGTTTCAGATGAGGCGGCATTTGGCGGTGTGCTTGATTACTGGTACGCGATGGATGCCCCTGGATGTTACCCAGAGAACCCGGCGAACAAGGCGGCGATCGGCGAGGGATAAAAAAAGAAAAGAGCGAGCTTCCGGGGGAAAGCTCGCTCTTTTCAGGGGGGGGAAAGGAGAGGAACGGAACAGGAGAAGTCGAGTTGGAATCAGGCGACTTTGCGTTCGCTGCCGAAGGAAGCCGGTGCGATCGCGGGGCGTTTGACATTGGAACCCGGGCCGCCACGTGGGGGATATCCGTATTCGCGGAGTTTACCGCTCAGCGTGCGGAGTCCGATCTGGAGGATCTGCGCTGTTTTCTCGCGGTTGCCATTGCAGCGGGCGAAGGTGGATTCGATGAGTTTTCGTTCCATTTCGGCGAGTGTCATTCCGACACATTCGGCACCTGGCTCCTGAGATTCGTGATGCAGCCACGGTCTCAGATCTTCCGTTGAGATGCTCTCGGTGACATCGACTGTGCAGCAACGTTCGACAACATTCTGGAGTTCGCGGACATTTCCCGGCCAGGGATGAGCTTCGAGGAGTTTCAGTGCTTCGGCAGTAATTTGCCGAGGCGGTCGACCTTCCTTGAGGGAGATCTGACTGATGAAGTGTTCGACGAGCAGCGGGATATCGTTGGTTCGAACTCGCAATGGAGGCGACTGGAGTGTGATCCCGCTCAGGTGCTGCAGGAGGTCATCGCGAAAGCGTCCTTCGATGGCGAGCCTGTTGAGATCGACATGAGTGGCCGCAATGAAGCGGATATTGGGACCTTCACCACCGCTATGAAGAACGGCAGAGGCTCTTTGTTCGAGAAGTTGAGCGAGTCGTTTCTGGAATGGAAGAGCGACAGTATCAACATTGTCGAGCAGGATCGAACCACCGTCTCCCATGTTGAGGTAACCAGGGAATCCATTTGGTGAGGAATCACCGAAGAGCTGGAGTTCGAGAGTTTCGACGGAGTGGAGACTGCAGTCGATACGGAGGAAGGGTTTTTGAGCACGGCGACTGCAGCGATGAAGTCCTTCGGCGATGAGCGTTGTGCCACTGCCGGCTTCACCGCGAACGAGCACGGTGCGGTCATCATCTGCGGCGATGCGAATGGATTCTCTGAGCGACTGCATGGCGGGTGTGCTGCCGATGAGATCCATAAGATTTCGATTGAGCAGTTGTCGGCGAAGTTTTTCGTTCTCGCGGACAAGTTCTCCGCGACGGAGTGCATTGAGGAGAGCAGCACCGAAGCGAGAAGCTGAGTAGGGGCGTTCAATCACATCGCAGTCGAATGTGGGAACCGTTTCGCGTCCCCAGCGGGAATCTTCGCCGACGATACAGACGACCTGAGCGGCTTTGGAGTGGGCGCGGATGGCTGCGTTCACCTCCTGAATCCGCGAGACTGAGTCGGCATCATCGATGATGCAGCAGCAGAACTCCTGGCGGCTGAGGTGAAACAGCATGGCATCCGGACTGTCTGTTTCGCAAACCTGAAGTCCGCGTTTGCGGACATCGTCAGCGAGCAGTTGTCGGGCACCGGGGCGGGGTGAGAAGACCAGCACAGTCCGACTGGGGCCTTCCGGTTCCGGTGCGGCTGCGCGGGTTTCAGGCGGCAGCGCCGGGGTGGGCTGCGGGAACCGCAATATCTGCGGCTCATGATGAGCGCCGTGCGGGAACTCGTTCATGATGTCCTCGAGCTGAGAGCTTAGGAGGGAGAGACGGAGGGGGGAGAGAGAGAGACAGGATGTGATCCGAACAACTGCAGCAGGAGGGTTCGGCAGGGTTGAGAGATCCCGGTCGAATTGAGAGAGAAGCTGCGATTGACGGATTTCCGGAGGGGATCCGGAGGGGGAAAGAGAGGAGATAAGACAGGAGATCCGGCTTCAGGATTTGAACCCGGATGGGTGGCGGAGTGATATCCGGGGGCGGCAGAAAGTGTCAACACGTCTTCCCGGCGAATCTGCACAAAAGTCGCTTCAATTTTCAGGATTTTCAGAGGAAACCAGTGGCTGATGGCAATCGGGGCAGCAGGGACGGCAGATTCTGCCGGAGGGAATTGCTGGATCGGCAAACACCGCCGGGACTGCCCTCGATTACGCTGTAAGTATGCGTCCGACAGGGCTCTGCAGGGCGGCGCCGGCCGAATGACATCGGCCGGTGCGGCCCTGGTGGGTTCCTGATGCGGTATTGGCCGTGCCGGCACGCACCGTTACCGCGGGATTGACATCCACTGCACGCCCTGTCACGTGGGGCGGCGTCCGAAAGACGACTTCGGGTATTCTTAACGCCGTTTCGTCATCCTGGGGCGAGGCTCCTGTCGATCTGTCGCTTTCTGGTCTGCGCTGTGGGCCTCTGCCAGTTTGTTTGCCGAGCGACGCGACTGATGTCGGGCTCGCGGCAGGGATGTGGCTCAGCAGGAGCTTCGCCGTCCCGCCCGCGACCTTTGCCGGAGAGTCAAGGCGATTGGGGCGGACTGAGCACGGGCACGAAGCACAGGCCCGGAACATTGCTCACCGCCGTCCGGCTCTGGGAGGGCGAAACGATGCCAGGGACACGTGGTATGCGTGTTTCGGACTCCCCACTGGACCGTTGCCAGACGATAGGAATGGCCGACTGGTACGCTCGGAGGGATCGAAGAAAGGCTGGAGCAGGGAGACCGCAGGTGTCGTCAGAAAACAGGCGTGCGGGGCGGGGGGGCTTTGTGGTGTTTGTGGCCGTGCACTGTGACGTGGATGTTGGGTTGGATGTTGGGTTGGATGTTGGGTTGGATGTTGGGTTGGATGTTGACCCCTCACCCCCGACCCCTCTCCCCTGGAGGGGAGAGGGGGGGGGAGGGGGGGATTATTATTCGACTTCGATGACGGCGAATTCTTGTGGGTTTTCGAGGAATGTGGCCATGGTTTCGCGGGAGCTGAAGAGGTGGAGTCGACCGCGGAACCAGAGGGCGTAGTCGAGCTTCCCGGGGACGTCTTCCTGGCGCGTGCTGAGGATCACAACATCGGTGCCGCCTGCGGCTGGAGCGTAGCGTTGTGGATCGGCTTCGAAGGTGAGTCTGGCAGCGTCAGAGGAGAAGGTCCAGGTATGGAGCCCGAATGTCGACTGAATTTGCGGCTGGGCATCGACAAGTTGACGCTGGTCGCGGAGTGCGACGGGGCAGAAGCCTTTGAACCCGGTGAGATCAGGGCGGGCCTGGATGCGTTCCAGTTGTCGGCGTCGTTCGGCCTGTTCATCAGCGATTCGCATGCGTTCGGCGTCGACGGTCTGGAGGGGTTCGGAGGGTGCGGTGACGGAATTCTCGCTGGCCGTGTTGTCAGCGGGTTCGGGGGCGTTCGGAGAGATTGCGGGCAAAGTGGGATCAAATTGTTGGGGGGGAGAGGCGATGGATTCCGTGAATTCGGCATCGGTGTTTGCGGGATTTTCGAGTCCGACGCCTGTAAAAGGATTTTCAGCTGCCGGCTGATCGGGAGCGGAGTCTGGTGTGAAGACTGTATTTTCACCAAGGATGTCTTTGGGCAGTGGGGCAGCGACCGGGGGCTGGAGCGGCGCGGCGACAGCGGCTGCTGCGTCTTTTGCCTGTTGGGCGACAGCATCGAGGTCGAGGACGTCGGCGGTGTCATCGAGATCGAGGGAATCCATGGGATCTGAGGGGACAGCGGTGGCGGCCGACCGCGTGGCCGCGGCGGCACGAGCCGCGGCTGCTGAGGCGGAGTTCATAAAGGCCGGTGCGGCACCGGGCTGTACGAAGGGTTCGGCAGTGGTTTCTGCATTGAGGGGAATGGTGGCTGGCAGCAGTGCCGGTTTTGCCTGGGTGCGTGGTCGTGGAGGAGTGGCCGGGGGCGTTTGAGAATCTTCGCTGCCGGAGTGACTGCCGATGAGGCGACCGAGGATGCCGGGTTTGGAAGTTTCGACAGTTTGCTGGGGCGATTGTGCGGGCGAAGGAGCGAGTTTCCGCGGGGTTTGAGTCATGGAGGCGTTGGGGCGGCCTGCAGGTCCAGGAGAAATTCTTCGACCATCAGCGAGGCTGTGACCGGCTGGGGTCGCGGGGGCGGGTTCGTTCGTGGCGGGGGGGACTGGAGACTGGGACGTGGGAGCGGGTGTGGTTTTGTTTCGCCCGGTGAGTTTCCCGAAGAATTTCTGGAAGGCATTTTGTTTGGGTGGAGCTGTGTCTTTGGGGCGGACGAGGTGGGACTGCATGTTTCTGGCGTTGGGCAGGTCCTGGGACCGCATGGACGGCATTTCCTGGCCATTTTCATTGAACAGCCGCTGCAGTTCTCCATTGACGGAGCCCGGGTCATAGGAAGCGGAGCGGGTGGGTTTCCCTGAGGGATTCGCTGAGCTGCTTCGTGAGGGGCCATCGGAGAATGCAGGGGATTGGTGCAGCGCGGTGGTGGCGGAGACGGTGGCGGCCAGCAGGGCGCGTCGGGCGAGTTTGGATGTGATCATGGATTCGTTTCCTGAATCTTCGGAAGGCCACGGGAAAAATCAGCGGCATGCCGGAATGAGGAGAGCCGTTGTGCAGCGGGCAAAAGGCAGGCACACAGCCGCGTGTCAGATATCGTCGATTCTGAAAAGGCCGATTGGTTGAGTTGTTGGGGTTTTACCGGCAATGCAGGAGACAGAATCGCTGGGAGAAGCAGAACCGGAATGACCGTTACGCTTGATGCAAAGCGCCTGATTTCGCAAAGTGCGGGTTTGTTGGTGGAAAAAAGGGGCTTTGGGAACGGGGGGGGGAGTGATGGAGAGAGGTGTCGACGTCAGATCCGGGGAGCCGGTTGTGTGGAATGGCCAGTTGCTCCGGGTGTGTGTGGAGCCCGGGCGTCCGCCACGTCCGCGTGGTCGCTGGCTTCTGCGGGGGCTGCTGGCTCTTTCGCTGCTCCTGAATCTGCTCTGGTGCTACAGCTTTTTGAGTGGTGGTTATGCAGAGCCGGCGGTAGCGGAGGTGTTTATTGATGGCGAGGAGGGGGCAGCGGATCGGATTGCAGTGGTCTCGTTCAGCGGGACGATCAGTCCGCCGTTTACGGAACGCTGGCTGCGGCTTTTGAAGCGTGCGAAGGAAGACGAGACGGTGCGGGGTGTGGTGCTGTCGATAGACAGCCCCGGTGGTCTTGTGGCGGACAGTCATCAGCTGTATCGGCGTATCCAGGAGTTGGCGGAGGTCAAGCCGGTGTATGTGTCGATGAAGCGTCTGGCGGCATCGGGAGGCTATTACATCGCTGTGGCGCCAGGTGAGCGTGGGCGAATTTTTGCGGAGCCGACGACGTGGACAGGTTCGATTGGAGTGATTGTTGCGCGGTATAACGCGTCGGAGCTGGCAGCGCGTGCGGGTGTGAAGGTGGAGCCGCTGGTGACAGGTCCGCTCAAGGATTCGCTCAATCCCTTCCGCGATTTGACCGAGCGCGAGACGGCGGTCTGGGATGCGATTCTGAAGGACGCTTTTGATCGTTTTGTGAGGGTGATTGACGAGGGGCGAGCGGGTCTGAATGAGGCTGCTGTCAGGGAGCTGGCGACCGGCCAGATCTATACCGCTCAGCAGGCGCTGGATTATCAGCTTGTGGACGAGCTGGGCTATGAAGAGGACGCGGTGAAGGCGTTGGCGACGAGTCTGGGGTTGAAGGAGTGGG
>JBJTOP010000116.1:0-2590 GCA_046074645.1 Planctomycetaceae bacterium
GTTGACAGGGGCCGTTTGCCCGCAGGCTTCCGCCATGCGGCTGAACAGCGGTTGGGCGGAAGCCCCCGGCTGCGTTTCGCACCGAAGTTGCGCGCGCCGGCGGTTACGTTGGTGGGGCGTCTGCAGAGTCGGCAGAGTCATCGGCGGACAATGCCTGATCGCGGCCGCTGATGCGCCAAACTCCGCACTGGCGGCTGCGATCGTCAGCCCGGACGCCTGCGGCAGGTGTCAGCGTGAGGACTTTTCTATCAGAGTGAAAAGGTGAGGAGATTGACGATTTCAAGGTACTGTACGAGCCGCAGTGTGGTGTCGGCGACGGAGCCGGGGTGCTGGTGTGCCTGCTGGGACAGTGCGATCATTCGGCCGTGTTCGATGTGCTGCTCTGAGTTCAGCAGTTTTCGGGCCTGTAACAGAACATCGCTGGAGGCCCCGATATCCTGCAGCCAGTGTTCAAGATTCTGTGCCAGCCTGAGTGCGGCCGGATGGCGGCCAATTCTGCGAAACCACCATGCTGCATTGCTGGCGTCCGGCTCGCGGCGATGCATGATTCCGTGCCAGTAATTGGCTGTTCCGAGAGGGTCCTTGTCTTCAAGCGACTGTGAAATTGTGTGCGACTCGTCGTCAAAGTCATGCAGCAGCAGCAGCCCGGCTTCAAGACATTCAAGCTCCGCATCGGGCTGGAGCACATCGGTCAGCACACGTCGCATCGATTTGCGAAAGGCAGACAAGTTCAGGGATGCTGAAGACGCAACAGGGCCGGGCACACGACTGCAGGCGGGGCCACGAACAGGGCTGTCAATGAGCGGCCGGTGCTGCAGAACGACGTCCGCGACGCTGAGGTCTTCGGAAACGTCGAATGCGGCGGCTCGCGGCAGCAGCACGATGTCGCTGGGTTGCATCCTGTGCAGAAAAGGCAGCAACTCAGCAGGAAATTCCTGCTGAAGTGCTGCGGGCATGGGTGAAACCGGGATACAGGTCAAAATCCGGTTCCAGGCGAGGGCCTGCGAGACAAGGGCTGCGGGAGTGCCGTGATGATCGGTCAGGAGCCTTTGCAGGGCATCCCGGTCTGTGGATTCGGTGTACAGAATCCAGTCGGCGTGGCCTGGGACACTGTTAAAGTCAAACACAGGAGCGGGACAGCGCATGGAATCCGGATTCAGACTGTGTGTGGATGCCTGGAGGGAAGCGAGGAGTGGGGCAACAGCGGGCGAGCAGACAATCTGAAATCCGGGTGGGAGCAGACTGAGCATGGAATGTCCTCTGAGGGGAGGGGCTTGAAAGGCGGTTTTGTTTGACGAAAGTAACGGGAACAGCGACTTCCTGCGAGCGTTTTGGAAGACGCCTGGGTGAATTTTCAGGGCAATCAGGCCGAGGAATCCATCAAGGTTCCCGTTTTTGCCGACTTTACGGACTGGAATTGGCTGGAAAAGTGCGGGTTTCACGGGATTTCGCTGGAGAAGGCAAGAGAAGCAAATCATGCTGTCTGTTTGACTGAAACTCGTTTTCATCCCCGGCAGCAGACGTGCTGTTCAACTCCGCCTGTGTTCACTGAGGTCTCCATGCTCACTCCTGAAAACACCGCATTTTTCTGCGTTTTGCTGTTCACTCTGGTGACCGCGATCACGGACGTGCGCGAGCGTCGCATTCCGAATAAGCTGACGTTTCCATTCTTCTTCTGCGGTATCCTCTTCCAGATCTGGTACGTGATCACCACGGGTGGTTCAGTCTGGTCACCAGTGCTGGGTCTGGCGGTTTCCACTGGCATTCTTGGCACGATGTGGATTCTTGGGGGCACAGGTGCGGGGGACGTTAAGTTGATGATGGGACTGGGCGTCTGGCTGGGGCTGGACAAGGTGCTGCTGGTGATGCTGCTCAGTCTGGTGACCTCACTGTTTCTCATGGGCTGCATCAAGGTGATGCGGAAGCTGGGCCTGAAAACTCGCATCGACATGACGAAGCTGAAGAAGGGTGAAGAGCCGAAGCGTGTGATTATCCGCGACGGTGTGCGCTACAAACGCGGTATTCCATACGCATTGGGCGTCTGTCTTGCCGCGTGGTGCGTTGTGGGTCTCAATCTTGTGCGACAGCTGCAGTGATCCTGCGTGACGCCGTGATTCCGCGTTATCGTGCGGCCGCCGCGCAGTGCCGGGAAAACTCACGAACCACAGTCATCTGCTGATCCACGGCGTCCAGCGGAATGTCAGAATCGTGAATGCTGGTCATCCGCCGATCAAGCTGCTGCCAGTCTCGGCTGCCGGGTTCCGGAAGGGTCAGGTCGCGGGCATTTCCGCGAACCATTCTCAGGCAGTCAGCCAGTTCCCGCAGAAACATGTAGGCACGCTCCACAGCAAGAGCCATCCCGGTGTCGATGAGTTTTGTCTGCACGGCGGCCCGCAAGCCCTCAAGAGTGCTCGTTTGCTGCAGCACAGGAAACCGATGTCCATGCAGCAACTGCAGTGATTGAACGGCGTATTCGCAATCCACAAGTCCGCCGTCTCCCAGTTTGACGTGAATGGTGCCGGCTCGGACCAGCTGTCGAATCTGTCGTTCCCGCATGGCCTGCATGGCGGCGAAGTCAAAGCGTTGGGGC
>JBJTOP010000117.1:0-21842 GCA_046074645.1 Planctomycetaceae bacterium
GCCTGCTGCTTTTCGCA
This sequence comes from Planctomycetaceae bacterium, assembly GCA_046074645.1. GTDB lineage: Bacteria > Planctomycetota > Planctomycetia > Planctomycetales > Planctomycetaceae > SXXK01. The sequence continues at coordinate 18 of JBJTOP010000117.1, forward strand.
GTCCTGCCTGCCCTTTTCATCCGCGGTTTCTCTGCCGTTGATACCGCCTACGACTTTACTTCCGGGCTTGTACACTGGGCTGCTGTCGTCCATACGCGGATCGTGGCCCTCGGTGTGGGCGTTGGTGCTGTTTCGGCGATGATCTGGTTACTGGGGATTGGACGGCGAAATGTTCCGCGGCCGTCGATCTCGCTGCTGCTCGGATTGGCCTCCGCGGCCGCAGGCACTTTTCAGTCGACTGACGCGGCAACACGGTATGCGCGGCAGCAGATCATCGACCGTGAAGAGCTGTTTCAGCATACGCGTTGGGTGTTGTGGGATTCAGCGTTTCATTGGCCTGATGGTCAGGCCGCCATCGAACTGAAGCATCCTCCACACCGACCAACACGCGAACAGATGCAGCTGGAACTGCAGACGCTTAAACAGGCTGGTTTCACTGGCCTGTATGTCTACGGCGATCCGCAACCTGAAATGCTCAGGGTGGCCAGTACCTTCGGTTTTCAGATTATCCAGGGGATCACCGTGCATGACCCTCGCAACCTGAAGAATGAAGCGACACAGGACGAAATCGCAAGGGCGATTGCCGCGAGCGAATTTGTCGATGCGTTTGTGCTGGGACATCTGAGCGCCGCGGATGTCGATATGAACGGGCTGCAGGAGGAGCTGGCTAAGCTGCGACAGCGTTCGGGCAAGCCGGTCACCACTAATTTTCTCCTCAGCGACTATCTCAATGCTCGTGGGATCACCAGCTCGGGACGCAGGCTTATCGAGCTTTCCGATTTCATGATTTCGGATTTACCCCGCCCATACAGTCACGACCCTGCTGGTGGCTCACCCGATGAAGCCGCCACCGTCGTGGCAGCATCACTCGACGAACTGAGGGATGCAGGTGTCCCCGCACTGCTCTCTTTGGTTGGCTACCCAAGCGAGGGCGGGGAGGGCTTCACGGAAGAGGACCAGCGGAGATTTGTCGAGAAGGTGCTTGCAGTCAAGCGCGGCAGGGGCATTGGAATGGCCTTCACAAACGCCTTTGACCTTCCCTGGAAGCAGGCACTCAGCAAGGTCTCGCCGTACACCAAACTCTGCGATGGCCACCTCGGCTTCTTCCGCACCGAACTCTCTGAGGACGAGTCCACAGCCACGTTCATTCCCAAACCAGCTCTTGAAGAATACAGGAAAAGCCTGAAATAACCTTACGAGACTTTTTGCAGGAGACTGTCCATGTCCGCCGCATCAAAATGGCTCCAGAAACTCGTCAATCAGCTTCCCGAACGTCTGCGGCGGCCGCGTCCGACAGCTCGCCGTCGCTGCCGCCGACAGTACACGGAGGACCTGGAGAGTCGCCAGTTGCTCACGGTCCACGCAGTCCCCTCCGCCACCTTCCTCACCATCGAGGCAGCTCTGTCCAGCCCAGCTGTGGTGGATGGCGACGTGGTTGAGCTGGCTGAGGGTGAGTACATCGTGAATCTCACGGTCACCAGAAACATCAGTATCCGCGGAGCCGGAATGGGGGCAACCATTCTGAAGGGTGACCCTGCAGCCATGCTTCCGGTGCTTCGTGTGAATGGTGTCACTACCGCTGTCTTCGGAGACATGACTCTGACAGACGGCAAGCAGGGGGGAATCGAGGTCATCAATTCGTCTGCCACCTTTCGCAATCTGGATGTTGTCAATAACATCCGGCAAACTGCTGGCTCAGGCATCCGAGTCACCGGAAATTCCTCGCCTCTGTTTCTCGAAAACAAAATCCGCGGCAATGTCCATTACACCGGACAAGGCTTCAGCGGGGGATTCGGTGCGATCCATGATGAAAGCACTGGGTCATCAATCTACATCGGCAATGAAGTCGCGTTTAATGATTCCTGGAATACCGGTTCCATCGTCATCACCGCCGGTTCACCGCTGATTCACGATAATTATATCCACGACAATTTCGGTGACTTCAGCGGTGGCATCATTGTGTTCGGTGGCACTTCACGAATTGAGCACAACACTATTGTCAACAATCGGGTTGACTTCCGCCCGGATCATGCCGGTGGAATCGATGTCATTAACGGCTCAGCCACAATCCGCTTCAACACGATTGATGGCAACGATGGAGCCGGAATCGCGATCCGCACGGGTACTGCCGCTGTCGTCGAAGGAAACATCGTCACCAGCAATAAGGGCACCGGAATTATCTCCAGCGGAAACAGCACATTTAACCGCAACAATGTGTTTGGCCACCAGCCGAACTACGCCGGTTCCACGGCGACCCCGGACCCCGGGTCTCTTGAAGAGAATCCCCGTCTTCAATCTGACTACCGGCTCTCTGCCGACTCACCACTCATCGACAGAGGCCCCCCCGCCGCCCGCGACATCGACGGCGGCCCCGCGGACATCGGAGCTTCTGGGGGTCGCGGACTATCAAACTCCGAAACTTACAGCGTCACCACGGTCATTTCCAAACGGAACGTGGAGCATCGGCTCTACCACAACAGCTCCCACTTTGCCAGCCTCATCGCGACCGACGCAGTCCTCAACTACCACCAGACATTTATCGATTGCGATGGAAAAACGAAGTATGCAAAGCACGGTTTGATCTTTCGCCCCAGACCCGACGTGAATCTTCCTGATACCTGGGGCCTCAGCGAATATCTCAATTCGTTTCTGGCCGGTGGTGATGCCGAGGCAGGCCGTTTTCAGAATATCGTCGCGACGAAAGCCGGTATTTTTTTTCGCGCAGCAGGTGAAGTCATCAGGGATGCTGTCCGCACCAGCGCTGGTGTCTGGTCAGCATTTCGGAACGTGACCTTTGACCCTGATCAATATGTCGTGAAGTCATCCGGCACCCACGAGGTTCGTCTCAACAACTGGGCCGGCACGCAATCAGGCGACCTGAACATCAACCGCATCGCGTCAAATAAACTCGTGAATGTTCCATTAACGAATGGAGGAAGCGGAAACACAGGTGACACACACTCCGTGAAGATCGCTCGAGCACCAGCTGACGGTTTGCCAGAGGAAACGTGGTACCCGGAGAACGGAAATAAATACTACCCAGAAAAAACGACGGCTGTCAGCGTCGATATGATTGGCATGACAAACTCCGTCGATACCAGACGGATGGGACAACAGCCCATCAATGTTGTACGAAAGCCCGGTTATCAACTGCTGGTGGAAAATCGCGATGCCAGCAGCATTTTAACGCTCTACACTGGCTACAATGAAAGCGATGCACGGGACCCCTATGCTGACAATATCGGCGTAAGCGCTCTGGTGACTTCCGCGAACGCCGGGCAACAGAACACGTTCCGATTTAACGTCGCCTCAAACGCCATCATCCCCCTGACACCACTCGTGGACAACGGCATCGAAACCGCCGAAGACACGTCTTCCGCCCCGATCAGAATTCAACTCGCCGGAGATGACGGGAGTCTTGCGCCGTGGTTCAAAATCGATAACGTGACCGGTGGGCTTCTGCTGAAGCCCAATGGAGTCCCCCTTGCTGATGGTTTTTTTATCACGTACGCTGAAGGTCTTCAGGGACTGCTCTTCCAGCCCCACCCAAACTCCAACCAGCAGGGCTCATTTACCGTCGAATCTTCAAGGGATGGCAGAACGGCTGCACCGCGCAGTGGCCGGGCTGATACCACGATTCGTGTTCGGGCCGTTGCAGACATGCCCGAGGTTGCAGACAGACTCGCAGTCCCAGAACTCCTCTCTGCACCCATCACCATTCGTCGAAACAGCGTGGATGGCGACGAGGTCACTCACATGCGGATTGACGACATAGCCGGTGGCTCGCTGTTTCATCCTGATGGGGTGACACCGATCCGCAATGGAACCTGGCTCACCGTCAGCGACGCTGCTGTGGGTGTGCGATTCCTGCTCACTCAAGGCACAGCAGTCGGCCGCTTCAATGTCACTCCGTCCATCGACGGCACCACCGTGGATGCCCTCAGCAGCAAAGCGACCTGTCAGATATTCGCAGACGTCGCGCCGACAATCACCAGCCCTGCATCTGTTACTCCCAGCCTGAACCCAACATTCAGCTGGACCAGTAATGTGAATGCATTCGCCTACGAAATCTGGATCGACAAGGCTGGAACTAAGAGTCCTCTCCTGAGAACTATCGTTTGGGGAACCAACACCTGGACTCCCGACGCTCAAACTACTGGCATCGGTCGCTTCAGCTTCTGGGTGCGTTACCGTCGAGGAAACCTGGCTTCGAGATGGTCACCGAGGTACTCGGTTCAAATCAACACCCCTGTCACGCCTGCTGCAATGTCTGCTGTTCAAACAACGTCCACACCAACCATCTCCTGGCCATCACTGCCAGGGGCGGTGAGATATGAAGTCTGGGTGGACAGCGGCACCACTTCAAAGGTTTACAGCAACCAGAACATCACGAGCAACTCGATCACTCTGCCACCGCTATCCATGGCAGCCTTCAAACTGTGGATCCGAGCCTTCGATTCGACAGGGACCGCCGCCAGATGGTCAGCGATGACGAGTTTTCAGATCCTGCTGCCCGTCAGCGTACCGCCGGCCCCGACAGCAACCTTTGATCGAACTCCCGAATTTCGCTGGACGGCCGTTTCAGGCGCGGTCAGCTACAATCTGCAAATCCGCGATGCCAACTCAGGTGCCGTCATACTGAACTCAAATGTCAACGGTCTTAGTTTCAGCCCATCACAGGATCTCAGCAAGGGACTCTATCGGTGGCAGGTCCTTGCCGTTTCCAGCACCGGTGCCCGCAGCCAGTCCGCCACCACTCAGGAACTGTTCGTTGGCGGCCGTTCCAGCATTCTGGCACCAGTCGCGGCAAGCGCAGAAAACCCACCAAACATTGTCTGGGCGGCTGTCGAACAGGCAGTACGGTACCAGGTGTTTGTTTCGCGGCTGGATGTCGTGATCCCCGGGCTGATCAATGTGTCACTGCTGTCACCACTCACCAGCTTCAAACCAGTCGCGGCGCTTCCGAAAGGAACCTACCGCGTCTGGGTACAAGCTTTCAGTGCTGTTGATGCAGGACCGTGGAGCCTTCCCCAGACGTTTGTGGTGTAAACAGCCGACGTTTTTATTCACCCTGTCCCAGCGAATACGCCTTCTGACCGTCAAAGCTCACAAGGTGCTCGGTCTTGATGAAATCAAGACCGGCATTTGACACCGCAGTCAGCAGGGCGATCACCTGATCATGAGTCATTTGGCCGCTGTCGGCAAGGACGCGACAGCGCCAATGATCAGTGCAGAATGTTTCCTTGAATCCATCCGGATAAACCTTGACTCCACGATTACTGATCATCTTCAGCTTCGTTCCTGGTACACCGGCAATCGCTCTTTCGAACTGCTGACCCAGCACGTCGGGGCTGCGATCAGCGTCGTCCCAGTGCAGAAAGATGTCCACACCCAGCAGCTGCTTACTCGACCTGGGACGGCGAATCGCTTTTCCCGCAAGGCTTTCGGTGGTGTTGTACCGGACGGAACGCAGCTTCTGTGGAGACTGGCCAAGCCGGGCGATCACAGCATCAGCAAATTCGCGAGTACCCACCTTTTGAGTACTCACGCCCTCCTGATAGACGTCGTACGTATGAATCCCGTCTTCAATCGTCCGCAGCCAGGCGTTGTGCACCCTCTCGGCAACCTGAGGCTGTCCGATATGGTTGAGCATCAATACTCCGCCCAGCAGCAGACCTGATGGATTGGCGACGTTCTGACCAGCACGGCGCGGAGCTGATCCGTGGATCGCCTCGAACATCGCTGCGTGCTCGCCAATGTTGCTGGATCCTGCGAGGCCCACCGAACCTGCGATCTGAGCAGCCACGTCGCTGAGGATGTCGCCGTAGAGGTTGGGCATCACGATCACATCAAATGCTTCCGGACTGTCAGCAAGCTTCGCTGCACCAATATCGACGATCCAATGCTCCTTCTCGATCTGCGGATACTCAGCCCCAATCTCGTCAAACACGCGATGAAACAGCCCGTCTGTGAGCTTCATGATGTTGTCCTTCGTGAAACACGTCACCTTTCTGCGATTGTTCTGCAGCGCGTATTCAAAAGCATAGCGCACAATCTTCTCGCAGCCAGGGCGCGAAATCACCTTCAGGCACTGAACAACTTCGTCCGTCTGCTGATGCTCAATCCCCGCGTAAAGGTCCTCTTCATTCTCACGGACTATCACCACGTCCATCACCGGATGCTTCGTATCCACAAACGGATGATAGCTCACGCAGGGACGAATGTTGGCGTAGAGACCCAGGGCCTTGCGAGTCGTCACGTTGAGAGATTTCACACCGCCACCCTGCGGCGTCGTGATCGGAGCCTTAAAGAACACTTTCGTGCGCCGCAGCGAATCCCAGCTGGATGGATCGATTCCCGCGCTGTTGCCCCGCGAGTAGACCTTCTCACCAATTTCAATCTCTTCAATCGCCAGCTGTGCCCCGGCCGCCAGAAGAATGCGGAGCGACGCGTCCATTATCTCGGGACCAATTCCGTCGCCACGTGCAACTGTGATCGGGACTTGAATGGACGAGCCGGCATTTGACATTTGGAAAAAACTCCCTGCAAGTGTCTGTTGTGGGAACGGTACATGAAAATATACGAAACAAAGTTCGTATGACCGTTCTACACGTATGCTTCCGCATGTCAAGCAGGCTGAAACAGCAATCAACCGTCGCAACGAATTGTCGCGCGCCTTTCAGAGCCGATAATGCTGAGTTTTATGGTGCAATAGTATTTTTCGATGCTTTCAATCGGATTTGACAACGGGGCGTTCTGCGGGACGGGGCGGCGATCGCTTCAATGGGCTGGCGGCGTCCGCCGACGGGGTCCGTTCAAAAGCGTGCCCAGCCACGTGTAACGCACTGCATACCGATAGACAATAAGCAGCAGTCCTGTGCAGGTCAGGCAGGCAAAACCAAACTTCAACCACGGCGAAAACGCAAACTCCCGCAGCGGTGCCTGAATCACGAACAGCAGCGGCAGATGCGTGAGATACAGCCAGTAAGAAGCATCCGACATCCAGCGCACTGAGACACTGGGACGCCCAAGAAAGCGTCGCGCCACTCCCAGACAGCCAAAACTCATCATCCATGCATACGCCGCCTGAAGTGATGAGGCAGCCAGCCTTGAATCCTCAAACTTGAAATTCAGCACAAACAACACAGCAGCGAAAGGCAGGGAGAGCCACCAGAATCGTCCGGTTTTTCCATCCCGATCGTCCGCAATGAAGTACAGACAACCAAAGAGAAAGAACACGCTGTAGTACAACAGTACCTGCGGCTGTGGAAGCAGACCAGTCGATGTATCGGGCCCGAAGGATGGTCCAAAAAGCCCCATCAGAGTCATCATCGCCACGGAAGGAAACAGAAACATCACTTTCAGGGGCGAGACAGTCAGCAGTGCCGCTGACGTGACGGGCGATATTCCCAGTATTCGTGGCAGCCACCTGCAGGGTTCAATCAACAGAGCAAAGCCAACAACCAGCCAGCACAGAAACCAAAGGAACCAGAGGTGATCAAACACGGGACTCAAAAACAGGTGAAATGGCGCCTGCCCCGATCGTGACAGTGAAGGAACCTGCCAGCGCGAATCCGTAATGAATGCCCTGCTGGTATTGCGAATCTGAGTTATCAGGTCGGTTGCTTCCACCGGAGCAATTGCTGGCAGTGGAGGCAGCATCGCAAGGCATTCCTCACGGCCGCGCACCACGTCTTCAGGGACTCGCGGCGGAAGCCGGAGCAAACCCCAGACAAAAGCTGTCGCGGCCCCATCCACCGTCCCCGACTGCGCAGGAACCTGACCGCCAAAGTTTTTCGCAACCGGATCCGCCCCATGCTCCAGCAACAGCCGCAGCACCGCTGGCTGACCAGTAAAGACAGCGCCGTGCACCGCTGTAGACCCGTCGCCGTTACGCCCATTCAGGTCTGCACCTGCCGCCAGCAGTAACCGCACCGCTTCCGCGTTGCCATGCATCGATGCCCACGCCAGCGGCTGCACCTTCATTTCGACATCCGGCTGATTCACCGCAGCGGGGTCCTGAGCGATCAGCTGTTCGAGTGCACTGATGCGGGCCTGGCGGATTGCCTCCGTCAGCGTCGTGATCACAGATGGCTCTGCAGGCACGGGCGCAGACAAGGGTTCCGCCGCAGGAGCCACCCGACGCGTGATCCATGACATCAGTGGCAGAATGGTAACCCCTGCCAGCAGACACGGGACAAATATCCGGAGAGCCCGCTGTCGCAGCAGCGAAGCCAGTCCTTTTTGCCTCCAGATCATCGCCGTGAAAAAACCACTGATCAGGAAAAACAGCGGCATTCGAAATCCGTGAATCACCGCAAACAGCAGGCTGAAACTTTCGCTGGTCTGCGAATCCTGCAGCGCCCACGGGAAAAACGGCGCGTACGGGATCGCTGCGTGGAGCGCGATGCCAAGCAGCATCGCGGCTGCCCGAAGAGCATCCAGATCATGACGACGCTCCATAGACCCACCGGACGTTGTCGCAGACATCCATTGACTTTCAAGAGAGATCCAATCGACTCAGGCTGGTGTGCCGCGTACCCGCAGAAACCGCCGAAACTCCCGCAGCCAGCAGGAAGTGAACAGGTAAATACCCCTGTGTAACTCTTTTTCAACAATTCCCATTGCGTGGAGTCTAACGGACCTGACGATTAACCGGACCGATCTTCATTCTAAATTCACGCCAAATTCATCGGATTTACCTATGTTGTCTCATCCGAGTCGTCTGGTTGGATTTTTGCTTGCTTTGGCCTGCAATTCTGTTCTCGAAGCCGACGACCTCAATTCCCTGCAGGGTCGGCTGGAACAGATTGAAGCGGACAACCGGCAACTGCGCGAAGAACTGGCGGACCTTCAGGCGCGTGAAAGCCTCCTGGCCACTCCGGTGTTGTCGGCCCAGGAACACTCCGTGGCCGCACCTGCTGGCCCCGCTCCGGCGACAGAGGATCCCAGGGCGTTTTCAGCAAAGTGGAACAACGGTTTCGAGGCTGTGTCGAAGGATAAACGGTTCAAGTTTCACCTGGGTGGTCGGGTGCAGTTCGACAGTGTGTTTCTGTCAGACAATCCCGAGGCATTTGCCGGCACAGGCGTTTTTACGGATCAGGACGCAATTGGATTTCGCCGAGCACGTCTGCGGGCTGACGGGACGATGTACGACGTCATCGACTGGTGTGCGGAATTTGACTTTGTGAATTCCGTCAACGACAACCTCCCATCACCGCCCTCCGAATCGACGGTGATCGGCGTACCGGCACCAACGGATTTGTGGGTGACATTTCGAGAAGTACCGGTGGTCGGGAACGTTCGGGTAGGCGATGTGAAGGAGCCAATCGGTTTCGAACATCTGACCAGCAGTCGCTATCTGAACTTCATGGAACGCTCCTATAACCAGGATCTCTTCTACGGCGCCTTCAACAACGGCTTCACGCCAGGAATCGTCGTGTTCGACACCTGGGCAGATGAGCTTGGGACGTGGTCCACCGGGTTTTTCAAGAACAACACCAATGTGTTTGGTTATGGAGTTGGTGAGGGGGAGTATGCATGGACAAGTCGCATCACTGCATTGCTGTGGTATGAAGACGAAGGTCGTTACCTGACACATGTCGGCGTCTCAGGCAGTCTTCGGGATCCCAACAACGGACTGGCCCAGTACCGCGCCCGAGGATCGCTCAGGAATGGTCTTGGGGGAGTGAACCCGACGCTGGCCACAACAGGACAATTCAGCACCACGGACGTTCAATACGGTGGGCTTGAATTCGTTCATCAGATGGACTCATTGCTGATACAGGCGGAGTATACCGGAGCATGGAACCGCAATGCTGTGGGTAATGGTGTAACAGCACCGGCATCCGCTGAACTGGGCGACGTCTACTTCTACGGCTGGTATGCAGAGGCCTTGTATTTTCTGACGGGCGAGCACCGGGAGTACGAAAAGAAGACAGGGGCCTTTGGACGCGTGTCACCACATGAAAACTTCGGCGAGTCGGGGGCGCTGGGTGGCTTCCAGCTCGGGGCTCGCTACAACCAACTGTGCCTCGTCGATTCCGGCTTAAACGGAGGCAGACTCCACGACATCACAATCGGTCTCAACTGGTTTCTCAATCCCAACATGAAAATTCAAAGCAACTACACACACACAATTCGCGACACCGTGTTTACTCCAGGCGGCAGCAGCTACGATGGCTTCGGCATGCGACTGGCGTGGGACTTCTAGACACCCAACGACCTTCAGCGGACAGGTGGACGCCATGCGGTTGACATTGCGAGCGGTTGGGCGGAAGCCCCCGGCTGCGTTTCGCACCAAAGGTGCGCGCCCTGGTGAGTGCGCTGGTGCGACGTTGGCAGGGGCCTTTCGCCCGCAGGCTGCCGCGAGGCGGCTCTTATAATGGTTTCCAGTGTCGTGAGGCGGTACGAATCAGGATATTCTCATCGCCGTCTGTCTGACTGCCTTTCAGTCGCAACGCGACTGCAAGACATTTCCTCACGCAGCGAAGATTCCTGCTTCGGGCATTCGAGAATCGTGGCGTTGAAGGGTTTGCCCGTTTGGACCGGCTGCGAGACTTCCGGCCAGCCGAGTGCGGCAGCGGCGGCGGTGGTAACCATGGCAAGCACTTTCAGGGGATCGATGGACGGATGATGCTGCAGCACGTGCTGCAGCTCATTCCAAACCCCAAGGTCCGGATTTGACGCTCGGCTATCGGTTCCCAGCACCACGCGGACGCCCGCCGCAAGCATTTCCTGAAGCGGATATGACGGGTGTCCGAACCAGTGGTGTGTGCGGGGGCAGTAGACCACAGTAATCGTCGGATGCTGCCGCAGGTAATCCCACTCGCCACGTCCAAACCAGTTACCGTGAATTGCGAGGGCGTGTGGTGCAAGCAGGAGTTGTTCAAGGTAATCGGTGAGGCATCGACCACCACGAAAGATGTCTGCATCGAACAGGTCGAGAGACTTCAGGAATTCCGCAAACGGCCCGGTTCCGTGTTCGAGCAGCTGCTGTTCTTCCCGTGTTTCACCGAGGTGCATCGCGAGAGGCAGTTTCTCCTGCCGCGCGGTGGTGGCCAGCAGATACAGAAAATCCGGATGCACAGAATACGGCGCATGTGGACTGATACCCACGCGCCCTCCCGCTGCCTCAATCTCCGGTCGCAGCTTCAGGAATCGATCGAGCATCAGCAGCTGCTGTGCGCATCTTGAAACTCGCAGTCCGATCACTTCACGAAAGATCAAAGACTTCGTTTTCCCGGCATAGACCGGGACTGGATCCGACGTGGCGATTTCGCCAACCAACTGCACTCCACTGTCTGCAGACTCTTCTAAACCAGCATCGATTGCGATCTGCACCGCGTTTGCGGCGACTCCGAAGTCGTTTCTCCAGCGGATCACGCTGCGTATCCAGTCAGGAAACGGCGTGGGTGGCAGCAGTGGCTGACTGAGGGTAGAGAATTCGAGATGCGTGTGCGCATTTACCAGCGGTGGCACAACCATCAGCGGCAATACATCGCCGTCTTCGACTCGCGCCGGCCGAATGTCAACCAGCACATTATCCTCGATCACCAGCCGACAATTTTTTTGTGGCTGCTGGTCGGGATTCAGCAGCCAGCGGACACACAGCGTACGGCGTTCCATGTTCCAGAGCCTCCGGATATTCAGGCTGCCCGGCGCCGGTCGCCGGAACCATCGATGGGTGCTGATGGACCTGGTTCCTCGTGTCCACGCAGCCGTCGCCAGCCGGACTCAAGGCCCCGCAGCGATGGCAGCAGCAGTAATCCGCGACGATGTCTGATTACAGCCACAATCACGATATTCCAGAGCACTCGTCCGGCGAAATAGCCCAGCGCGGCGCCCTGTACCGATGCAAGACGGCCAAAGCCGAAAATCAACAGCATCTGCAGCGGAACCAGAGTGACCAGGAGCCGCGAATACGATCGCTCCAGCCCCAGGGTCTGCATCACGGAGAATGTGGGTCCGGTGGCACAGTCGGCCAGCATGGCAAGCAGCAGCGCGGGAAGCAGTGTGGGAACGGGTGCGTAGCGCGAATCCAGTAACAGCGGGATCAACGGTGCTGTGAGCAGAATCAGAACGCTCAGGAACGCCGCGATGAGCAGGCTCACCGTTGCTGCATTCTCGGCCAGACGCTGCTGGCCACTCGTGTCGCCCACCCGATACATCCGCGCCAGCGGTGGAATCAGACTCAGGCTCAGCATTCCCAGAGGAATTGCCGGAATCCCGGTGATCAGCAGCGCGTATGAAAAATGAGCAATCTCCTCGAATCCGCAACAGGTGGCCACGACCAGCGGAGTGATACGCTGGCAGAGCATTGGGCCGACGGCCATAGGCACAAACCGCAGACCCTCTGCTGCCCGCACAGACAAGTCACCGGAAACCGCAGCCCTGCCTCTGTATGCCAGCAAATACAACTCCCCCAGGCTGCTTCGAACTAATGTCCACATCCACACGGCCACAGACAGCAGGGAAAAGATCACTGCAGCACCGGTGGCCGTAACGGGCAGCTGCAGAGACTGCAGAGCTCCAAAAACACAAATCGTGCCCGCGGGAATCAGTACCTGTTCGGGAAGTACAGCCAAACGCGTCCCAAGCAAGGGGATCGCCACCCACTGTCTCAGCCACGTCAGTGTCAGCGGTATCAGCAGCAGCGAAGCCAGCAGCAATGCCTCAGACCAGTCATTCCGCCCCCCCAGCCGACAGATGCCCCCGGCAAGCAATCCGAAAACCAGCAGCAGGCTGCCGAAACGCAGAGCAGACGCGTGAGCGATGGCCAGTTCCGCCGCACGTTCGCCACTGTCCGACAGCACTGATAACTGACGCACCAGCACACGATCCATGCCCAGCGGTGCAAGGGCCGCAAGGAGCATCGCCAGAGATAATCCGGCACTCCATCCACCAAACTCCGCCGGTCCCAGCACTCGTGCAGTGACGGTTGTCGAGAGAAATGCCAGCAGCACTCCCAGCACGCGCACCGCCAGCGTCCAGACCATTTCCGAACGCCATGCTGCCAGAATCGCACGCTCAACCACAAACGCGCCCCGTTTCTGCTCAGGCTGCCCGTCTCACCCCCGGAATCGTCAGCGGAAGCACCGCCGGCTGACGCTTCCATGGAGCAAACAGCTCGTGCCGTTCACAATACTCCCGCAGCTCACCGCACGACATCGCGTTCTCCGGGGAACTCACATACGCATCCGTCACTTCCCGGGAAACCAGATCTTCATAGTCGTACGCGATCTCTTCGTACACACTGCGAAACGCCGGCAGAACAGCGAACATCTCCGACAACTCCACCGTCCGCCGCGTTTCCTCATCACTCATCAGCTCTTCATACAACTTCTCTCCCGGCTTTGCACCAATTTCGGTCAGAGGAATCTGGCCGGGCCGATAGCCGGCATCCGACGCCAGCTCGTCAATCATCACTCGAGCCAGATCCGCTATGCGAATCACCGGCATTTTCGTCACAAAGACCTCACCACCACGCGCCTTTTCGGCTGCAGACAGCACCAGTCTGCAGCTGTCCTCCAGCGTCATAATGAATCGCGTCATCCGCGAATCAGTGAGCGTCACTGGTCCCCCCTGCTCAATCTGCCGCGCGAAGATCGGAATCACTGATCCTCTTGAACCCAGTACATTTCCAAATCGAGTGGAACTGAAGATCGTTCGCCGCTGCATCTTCAGACTGTTCGCCGCCGTGATCAGGCGTTCTCCCATCAGCTTTGACGTCCCCATCACGTTGGTTGGGTTCACAGCCTTGTCAGAACTGGTGAAAATCACGCGTTCGACATCGTTATTGAGCGCTGCTTCTATAACGTTCCGCACACCAAGGATATTCGTCTGCACCGCATCAAACGGCGCTCGCTCACAAAGAATCACATGCTTCAGCGCAGCAGTGTGCAGTACAATATCCACACCGGAAAACATCCGGTTCAGCTTGTCCGCATCACGCACATCCCCAAGCTGACAGAGGCTGGCTGTGCCATGCTGCGGATTTCGTCGCCGATAATCCTGCAGCTCCTGCTCCAGAAAAAACACCTCCGATTCATTTGTGTCCACCACACGAATTTCACGAGGTCCCAGTTCCAGCAATTGTCGCACCAGCTCTCGACCGACCGTGCCACAGCCGCCCGTCACCAGAACTGTCTTCCCATTGAAAAAACCCGTCATCGTTCACTCCCTCACCTTGAAAACATCCAGACTTCGCCCTCAGGCCACTCGCTGCCGATACAACGCCGGGTCGATCATCCGCAGCATGGCGTCCACACTCAGCCCGCCGCCCAGATGTCGTGAGATCCGGCCAATCACCAGCGCCGGGTCCGACAGCAGCTCGTTGTAACTCACATTCATCAGCTGCAGATGCTGCTGAGCCGGGATCCATTCATAGAACTTTCGCAGCTCACGCTCGAATAACGCCTTCATCATGGAATCGGAAATGTCCGTGGTGATACCTTTGCGTTCGAGCATCGCCTGCTGCGATCGCAGAATCTCGTCCGTGTTCCGCCGCATGAAAATCACGCGATAGTCCCGATCCGCCGGAAGATGCTGCAGCAGGCTGTAAACCATCTTTACCGAATGCCCATCAGCCCGTTCGACCCATGCAGCGTTCTGCTCGAGACTCTTCACGTCCTCAAATTCATAATACCCGTTTGGATTGTCCTCGTCAGGTACCCGCTGAGCATCCGTGAGGGCAGGGATGCCACCGGATTCCAGCATCCGCATCATCAGCGATGTGCCCGAACGCGGCAGTCCCGAAACCACCGTAATCCACGGTCGCTCAGACTGCCGAGCCGTGTCACACTCCGCAGATTCCTCCTCCGTCGGCTCCGGCATGGCCGCCTGAGCCTTCTGCAGCAACGCTGTCAGCTGTCCCTCCGTGAGTGCTCCCGTTCGACGATCCACCAGCTGTCCACCCGCCCACGCCACAAACGTCGGCACGCCACTGATCTGATACTGAGCAGCCAGCTGCGGATTGCGGTCGATGTTCACAGAGTAGATGTCAGCCCAGTCGCTGATCTTCTGAGACAGTCGCTCGACCACTGGTCGCATCATGCGGCAGGGCGGACACCACGAAGCCCAGAAATCGACCAGCACCGGTCGGTCTGAACCCAGCACGTATTCCTCGAAGTCAGCAGCCTGAAGTTCCATGGATCAGTCCGGTTCCGTGTCGTTAATTCCGTCAGTTGAAAAGGGGGTTAAGCAATCGAGACTCAGGCCGCGGGCTTCCAGCGTTCAAGCACCTGCAGCTGGCCATGTTCACCAGACCAGCGAGTCCGCGGGAACAGACAGTCCTGCTGAGCCAGAATCCGGGCTTTCGTTTCCGGTTCCATCAGCTTGCGGAAGAGCTGCCGCACTTCGTCGGAAAAGCCCGATTCCGAAGCAAACCCAAAGTTCTCGCCCAGCTTCTCGTGAATCACTTCATACGGATGCTCCTCCGCCTCCACACGCGGATTCTCAATTCGCTGCACCTCGACATCCAGACCAAACTCGCGGCCAATCGCTGCCACCATCTTCGCAATCTGCAGCACACTGAACACATCCGTCACCTGATTCACCACGTCGTATTCGCCCGGCTCGGGAGGTGCCGCTATCAGTCGAGTAATGCACTGCATGGCATCCCGCAGCGTGATGTAACCACGCATCTGATTGCCACTCCCGTATATCGTCAGCGGCATCCCAATCACCGCCTGAGCGACAAAACGATTCACGACCGTTCCCCACCACTCATCAATATCAAAACGCGTGTTCAGATCCGCGTGCACTCGCAACTCGTCCGAATCATTTCCGTAGATCACGCCCTGCATCACGTCATAGCTGCGAAGCCACCAGTACTTGCAGGCTTCGTATACGCTGAATGTTCCCTGCACTTTGCTCACATGATAAAAGCTCACCGGGTCGCGAGGCGTCAGTTCCCCGCCGAGACTCCATTCCTGACCCTTGTACTGCAGCACCGCATCACCCGGAAACAGGCCTTCAAACAGTGGACGCCCCGTCAACGGACTGCCGTACTCACCCATCGTTCCCAGCTTAATGATCGATGCGTCCGGAGCATGGTCGCGTACGCCAAACAACAGCCCAAGAGTGCCCACGACATTGTTCTGGATGGTGTTCACCGCCCGTTCCGCATCCGCCATGCTGTATGGAGCACTGGGAATCTCTGCGAACTGCACAATCGACTCAGGCTGCACATCCTGAATCAGGCGAAACAGCGCTGGACGATCCAGCAAATCCATTTCGTGAAACTCTATGTCCACCCCCAGATGCCGCTTCGCCGCCGCAATCCGCTCCGCCATCGGCTGTATGCTGGTCACGGATTGAGCACCACGCTCTTCCACCAGTCGCCGTCGCAGCATGTTGTCGATGCCAATCACGCGACAGCCCAGCCGCGCCAGCTTCAGTGCCAGCGGCCAGCCCAGATATCCGTCCATCCCAAGAATCAACACCCGCATGCCCTGCAAAAGAAAACCGTTCTCCGTCGGCTTCCACTCCGGACAACTCTCAAATGTAATCGATAAAGGGTCGAAGTAGCCAATCTCCGGACGACGACGACACTCGACAACCAACTGCCCTTCTGCCGCTCGACGAAATGCCGCCTGGCCGCAGGCTCGAAAATCAACGTGCCCCTTGAATTCCACTGCCGGACAATTCCAGCAGGTGCGGCCGGCGTTGTGACATGCAGATCGTTCAGGCATCTCAGAAGGACTCCGGAATAGGTGGGCAGTGGGCAGTGGGCAGTGGTCGGTGGTCGGTGGTCGGTGGTCAGTAGCGGGTCGTTTTTTCGCCCCTGGTTTCCTGTTCCTCTCCGGCTGTCTTCACGCGGCGCGGCGGAGTTGGGCGGTTTTGGCTGGCAGGATGACATCGAGGACATTCTCGACCTTCATGTCGGAGGGAATTCTGGCGGCAGCTTCGGGGCCGCGGACGAAGAAGGTGGATTCCTCATAGGTGTGACGGCCATTGATAAGTGTGGTTTCGAGGAGCTGTGTGAGATTCAGGCGACCGGAGAGTGCAGTGCCTTCGGCGGGCATGACGATCAGGTCCGGGGCGCGGTGAGCGAAGGGGCCGGAGTAGGCGTCGCGGCCGCGGTGCACGGATTCGGCAACGGGCTGGCCATCGACCGTGGCATTCAGCATGAAGGAGGTGAGCCGCTGCAGGAGTTCTTCGGATTCTTCGGCCGTCACCCTGCCTCCCGGATATCGCCCCTGCCGATGCAGATAGATCCGGCCGGGATCCATGGCGAATGCGGTGGTTTCCGGTCCGAGGTCAGCGAAGGAAGGACGCGGCGAGTGCTTCAGTCGGAGGAAGCCAGCTTCAGCAAGCAGGCAGTTGAGATTGACACTCCGAAGCTGTCTCGCGAAGCCGTGATCAGACACAGCGGCAATGAGAACACGATCATCAAGACGTTCCAGCATTCGCCCGATCTGCCGATCAACTTCGTGGTAGTAATCGAGAAACATCTGTCGGAAGGGACTGGAACGATCTTCGAAGTCTTCCCAGAGGTAGTGGTTCAGGCGGTCTGTGCCGGTGAATACAAACATCACGGACTTCCACGGTTCGCGGTCCCAGTGATGGTGCAGGGCCTGGCAGCGGGCGTCCATGACGCGCCGCAACTCCTGCACAAACCGGGCCTTGCCGTGTTCGACAAGTGACATGTCCGCATCCACTGCGTAGCCGATGCTTTCCAGCCAGCCCAGCTGTTCAGGTGGATGGACGGCGCGTTTCAGATCCAGTGCGACGAAGCCGGAAACCAGCATTCCGTTCATGGGCTGGGCGGGATACGTCTGTGGGACATTCATGATCAGGCTGGGCCCGGCACTGGCTTCTGCCCAGAATGGTTTTGCTCGCAGCGTCCGGGACGATGTAAATCCCAGCGTATAGCTGCCGTCCATCAAATCCGTAAAGCCAAACACATTGTGGCCTCCGGAATTGCAGCCGGTGACGATTGACGCCCAGGCCGCGCTGGAGACCTCGGGCAAGGCGGATTTCATCGGTACGAGTGTGCCTGTGCGCAGCAGTTGCGCGCTGTGCGGCATCACATCGCTGTCGGCCAGCTGCTGCCACATCCAGCGCGGCAGCCCGTCAATTCCCAGCAGAAAAAGTTCCATGCCCCCCGGCCTCCAATCCGGTTACAGATATCCCAGCTGACGCAGACGTTCAGCAACCGCCTCCGCGTCAGCTTCATCCATGAACGCGTCTGCATCACAAACATCCCGGAGCACGCAAATCATGTGCGGAATGCCGGAAGCCGCAAACGCCCTGGACACCGAAGATGCGTCGCCCGTCGCCGCGTCGGTGATGATCACTATGCGTGAGATATCAGGCATGGTGAGTTGTCGGATTGAGTCTGCAAAGTGGGGCTGCCAGTCGATCGCAGCCGGTTTTGCAGACAGGCACAACCGTCCGTCAGCCACACCGATAAACTGGGTTCCATGCACCACATTAAGCGTTTGTGGGGTGAGGTTCAGGACTGCGTCACCGCCCAGCAGCACTTCTGTAATTGATGCCGCCGTGCTGCAGCATTCTGAGGTTATGGCACTCATTGGCCTACCGTCCCTGGCTGTTGTGAAAATACCTGCGACCCATTCCGTGGTCGATCCTTGCCGGTATGGTAGCCTCCGGCGGATTTTCACACAACACTGGTTTCAATGGCAGTTCCTGCCGGTTCAGGCAAGAATCTCCTGGACCACACGGCATTCTCGGTTGTCAGTGGGTGTCTGCAGGCGAGCGTTGTGCAGGAAGGTGAGTTTCGAGTGGTCGAAGCCGAGTAAGTGGAAGATCGTCGCCTGATAGTCGTTCGCTGTGACGCGATTAACGACGGCGGAATGCCCCAGCGGATCAGTTTCTCCGTAGGTCATTCCACCCCGAATGCCTCCACCTGCCAGCCAGGTACTGAATCCCTGACCGTTGTGATCACGCCCAGCGGTATTCGGATCGCCGTGGTTTTCGGTGACCGGCAGACGGCCGATTTCACCCCCCCAGTGGACGATGGTGGTTTCAAGGAGTCCCCGCTGTTTGAGGTCCGTGACGAGTGCAGCTGACGGTCGGTCGGTGCGGCGGCAGATGGCTGGGAGCGTTTTGCGAATGGTACTGTGATTGTCCCACGGCTGGCCCCCAAGAAACAGCTGTACAAATCGCACACCGCGTTCCACGAGCCGCCGGGCGATCAGGCAGCGAGTGCCGTATTCGCGGGTTTCAGGCTGGTCGAGGCCGTAGAGCTGCTGCGTGGACTGAGTCTCCTGAGAGATATCGAGGGCCTCGGCGGCGTCCACCTGCATCCGCGCGGCCAGTTCGTAGCTGGCAATTCGGGCTTCGAGATCGGCTTCGCCCGGGAACTTCTGCTGGTGCAGGCGGTTGAGCGTCTGCAGGAGCTGGAGGTTTTGTTGCTGCGGGATTCCAGCCAGATGCGGAGGGGGTGCCAGATTCAGGATTCGCGGTTCCTGAGCGCGCAGCACAGTGCCCTGGAATGTGGCTGGCATCCAGCCGCTGGACCAGTTGAAGACGCCGTCCACAGGATGACCCTCGGGGTCCGTAAGCACCATGTAACCGGGCAGATTGCGGTTTTCGGCCCCCAAAGCGTAGGTTACCCACGAACCCAGCGATGGCCGACCGGTGACAGCGGGAATGCCGGCGTTGAGGTACCGAATGGAGACTTCGTGGCCGTTGAAGCCCGTGTGCATCGAACGAATGAGACAGATGTCATCGACGATGCGAGCGGTGTGCGGGAGCAGTTCAGAGAGTTCCGTGCCGCATTGGCCATGCCGGGAAAACTTCCAGGGGCTGCCGAGGAGCTTGCGACTGGCTCTGTTCACAAAACTGTAGACAACCTCCCCCTGATAATCAGTATCGTGGAATCGCGTGAGTTCTGGTTTGGGGTCGAACAGATCGACGTGAGACGGGCCGCCGTGCATGAAGAGCGAAATCATCGCCTGAGCTCTGCCGGGACGAGCGGCTGGCACTTTGGGGAGCATGTCGAAGTGCCGCGGCTGTGCGGAAACTTCGGGCGGCGCCGCCGTTGATGAACTTTCGCTGAGCAGTCCGGCGAGCGCCACACCGCCGAATCCAAGTGCCTGCTGACAAAGAAAATTGCGTCGATTGGACATGGCGGGGGTTTTTGAGGCGGGAGGCAGAGGACGGGCAGAAAACGCGGAGATACCGTTGATAAACGTTCCGCGCTGGCCAGAGGGATACAGCCCGTGACACGCCGTGGCAATAGAAATCCGCCCCGGGAGCGGCGGATTTTCGGGAAGGGGATCTTCAGAGCCCTTCGTGAAGTTTGCGAGTTTCGCGAACAATGTGCTCTTCAACATCAGGGGACCAGCGAGTAGGAAGTCCGTAGTAGATCATGGAAGATTCGCCTTCATAGCCTCCTTCGGTGAGCACCCGACGGGAGGGAATGTAGGCCATGACATCGTTGCTGTAGCCGGCAAACCACGCGTGATCATCCTGAACTTCACTGCGAAGTCGCAGGCTGTAGTCCACGACAACTTCACCGCCAAGAAATGTCAGCGAAGCGGCATCGCCGAATTTCCAGGCCTGAATGGGGTACGGATAGGTGCTTCTGAGTTTACCGTCGGCGTCATACTGCTTCTTAAGCCACGCTGCGCGGCGGGCGATGTAGACGTTTTCTGATTTAAGATCCTGATCGACCTGTTCAGCCGTCGGCAAGGTATCCAGCGCGAGGTCGATTTCGGTGTAGCGCGTGCTCAGCTTGCCGGTGACCGGCCGCATCGTCCCGACGAGCGCCTGATCAACAGCGGCGGCGGCCTGCTGGCCGTAATTCTGTGCCAGTTCCACCGTTCGCCGTGGGAGTGGATTCTGGTCGGCACCACAGCCGGCCCAGAAGAGTGCAATGGTGCCGGGATGAGCTTTTTCAAGTTCGATCTGAGCGAAGCCGGGCCAGTCGCCGCACCACTCCATACCACTGAGCACCGTGGCGTGACAGGCGTAGCCGAACAGCACAGCTTTGAGCTCACCGGAAGGCGAACGAGCTGCGAGCACCGGGACAGTGTGGTCGATCGGGCCCATGAGCTTTCCCTGTTCACGGAGCATTGGCACGTCAGCCTCCCGATTGTTGCGACGATTTACCGCAAACGTCGCTGTGCCCTCTGCCGCATGAAGCGTTACTGGGCTGAGCTTGCCAAGAGCCTCGCCGGCCGTGGCCACACACTGCTCAATCAGCCGTGCCGTGTACTCCTGAACCAACTGCTGCTGGTCCGCTGCAAGTGAATACATTGTGAGCAGATTAGTGCCGACGACGGGCCCGGAATGGGTGTGGGACGTGGCAAGGGAAACCTGGCTGCGTTCGAGCTTGTGCTGCTGTTCAATGGCCTGACAGATTTTCTGCGACGTCGCACGATCGACTCCAACCAGATCGAGCGTGATGACTACCGCCGTGTGCCCGGAAGGGTCCTGAATCGCAAGGGCCTTGGCGTAGAGATCATGAATCATGCCCTGCGCTGGCGTACTGCGGGATGCATAGCCGGACATCCACATGTACTGTTTCGGAGTAATCACAGTTTTGGCCGCACCGGCTTTCCACGTATCGTCGCCGCGGAGTGCCGAGCAGGGAACCAGAGCGCCGATCAGCAGCACTGTAAAGACAATGAGCAGACGACAAGTGTTGAACAGCATGGATCGGCTCCGGAAGGCGGGATTTGCGAGGCGGGACGGGTGCTGTGGAGCATGATCGATCGGGAAGGATTGATCAAGCGAGCCGCTGAACGCGGGAACGCTGTCGAATTCATGGGCGGTGATGCGTGCCCCGACAGTGTCGCCGCAGGCGCGAGACTGACCTCAGCGTTTCCGGACGGCCGGCTTCGGTCAGAA